>JBEVNG010000105.1:0-14988 GCA_040508235.1 Polyangiales bacterium
GAGGCCTCGGCGCGCGCCGTCAGCAGCAGGCAGAGCACGACGACCAGCCAGCGCATCAGTAGGGCAGCAGGGTGTTCTGGATGTGCAGGCAGCGCTTCACGCGGTCGCTCTGATCGACCACCGAGGCGCCGCGCGGATCGTCTTCCGTGACGCCCAGGAACTTGAGCTCCACGTGGTTCTCCACGTTGCTGCCGTCGGGCGTGGGCACCAGCGTCTGCAGCAGACCGTTGGAGGGTGATGCGCTGAGCACGTTCATCTCGGAGTCGAAGCGCGCGGCCAGCACCAGCGAGTCGCGCTCGACCGTGGCGGGCACCGCGTGGGCGTCGTCGCTGAACCACTCGCTGTACAGGCGCTGCGTCATCCAGCGTGTGCCGCTGGTGGCGCCCGAGATGCTGAGCGCGAAGCCGAGCCGGCTGAGCGTGGCGCCGTTCCAGTCCTCCGCGCCCTCGGTGTCGAACACGTTCGGCAGCGGCATGGCCGCCTGCGCCGACAAGCCTCCGCTCGCGAACACGCCCGCCGGCAGGTACTCCGCGGGGTCCGCGCCGCGCACCGTCCAGGCCCGCTCGAAGCGCACCGCACACGCATCGCCCTCGCGCTCGATGCGCGCGCTGCGACCCTTCCACGAGTTCTTGCTCACCAACACGCGCAGCGTGTCGACGGGCACCACCACCTGCGTGTCGCCGCGCGTCAGCTGGCCGCAGTCGTGGTGCTCGACCATCGTGACCTCTTCGCCCTGCTGCGAGAGCGCGACGTAGAACCACTGCGCCGTGCGCTGCGACCCCGCGATGCCGGCGTCGTTGATCAGCACCTGCTTCACGGCCCAGTAGCCGTTCAGATCACACGCGGGATCCGCCGCCTGACCGAACAGCGACAGCGGGATCAGCTCGAGGCTCGACGCATCGGGCTCCTCGACGATGGGCTCGTCGGGAGCTTGCTCCTCCACGAGCTCTTGCGCGGCGTCGCGCACGCGGCGCGCGGTCGGGCCGGCGTCACGGTAGATCGGCGTCAGCGTCAGCGGGTGCTCGCACGCCGTGACGAACAGACAAGACAGCCACAGGCTTCGTACTTCGAGCCGCATGCAGCACTTCTCTGGAGCGCGGCGGGGGGACCGCGCGAAGGGGATGCTGCGTTATCGAGGTTCTTGCCGTGCGCCCGCAATCGCAAAGCGCCGCTGTCGTACTGCGGATCACCTGGGACTGACGCGTAGGATCGACGTCAGCGTGCCCTGAAAGACGCGCCGCCCGGGCGCGATGGTCGGAGAAAGCTGCATCGGCGCGGGGATGCCCGGCAGCAGCTGCTGCCCCACCAGGGCGCCATCGTCGGCGTCGAGCACGCTGAACGCGAAGCCGTCGTCGCGCTGCGCCATCGTGTAGATCAGGCCCTCCGGCACCGACAGCTTGGGCAGCGCGACGCTGCGCAACGGTTGGCTCCACACCAGCTTGCAGCTCGCTTCGTCCGCACCGACGTCGACGCGTGTGATCCCACCCACGAACGGCGCGGGCGTCGCCGGTCCAGCGTCCGTCGGCAGCGCCGGATATTCGTAACCGAACGTGCTGGTCACGATCACGCTTCGGCCCGCGCCGATCGGCGAGTTCTCGGTGCCGTCGAGGCCCGGCAGCGGCAGCGTGCACACCGGCGCGCCGTCGTTCTTCACCACCAGCAGCTTCATCGGCAGCGCGTTGTCGGTGATCGCGACGTAGTCACTGCCGGTGCGCGGGCCAAAGAACGTGGGGGTGGTGCCGCTGCTCCAGCTCAGCTGTCCGGGCTTGCGAGTGGTGCCGCGGTCGTAAGGGATGCGTGCGCGCACGGTCGGCCCCGCGCTCAACAGGTACAGCGCCTGGTCGCTCACCAGCGCCACGCCGGAGGGCGCACTCGCCAGGCTGTTGGACACCCGCTCGCCCAGCGCCAGCGTGGCGATCACGCCCTCACGCGTCACATGCCCCAGCACGCCGCGCTCGCTCACGAACCAGTCGCGCCCTTCATAGTCCGGGATCAGCCCAACTACGTGATCGTTCGTGACCGGCAGTGGCGTGCTCTGCTCGATGCGCAGCTCGTCGGTCGCGATGCGCAGCAGACGATTCTCGGCGTCGACCACCACCAGCCGATCGCGCTCGTCGAGGTACGGGTACACGCCGCCGAACAGCGAGCCCTTGCCGAGCGAGAGCTTGGCGAGCGTGCTCATCGCCTCCGGGTCGAACAGCACCGCGGTCGGCGTCTGGTCGAGCACCTGCGTGCACACCGCGACCATGCGCCCGCTGCGCAGCGGCAAGATCGACGGGCAGACCGCGAGCAGATCGAGCTTGGCCACGTCGACCGCACCCGGTCCGGGTCCCGGCAGGAGTGAGCTGTCGGAGGCTCCGGTGTCGCCGTGCTGGGTGGCGTTCTCGCTGGGCGCCGACCACGGGTTCTGCGCGATCGGCGGGCCGAACGACTCGCTGCTGGGGGACGTGCTCGTGTCGTGATCATCCGCGCCGCACTGCGCGAGCGCGATCAGGAACAACGCAGGCAAACGCTTCATCGAGCCGGAACGTTACACGAGCTGGCACGCGAACCTCCCCCGCAGGTTTGGTTGGCACGCGCGATGCCTCTGCTCGGGTGGACAGGCAAGGAGGAGCACATGCGAACCAAGGGGACCATGCTCGCTGCATGCGCGTTGCTGACCATCGGGTCGGCCTGTGCGCACGGCCAGAACCGCGAGCGCGCGTCGGTGAGTGCAGTGACCAACAGCGAGGTCGCCGAGAACGAGGCACCCGACAGGACGAAGATGCACTATTCGCAGGTCACCGACGAGCGTGCGCTCGGCCGTGATCAAGAAGTGCACACCACGCTGCAAGAGGGCAATGGCCCGCCGGCGCAGAAGAGCGCGCAAGTGCAGGCTTGCGAGCTGGAGGTCTACTTCACGACCGACTCCGCGCGGCTGGACGAGCGGTCGCAGCACAGCCTCGACACCGTGGCGGACTGCATCAAGCGTCACGAGGTCGATCACGCCACGATCGTGGGCTCGGCGGACCCGAGCGGCAGCAAGGAGCACAACGACAAGCTCTCGATCGAGCGCGCAAGGGTCGTGGCGGAGTACTTGCGCGGCCGCGGCGTGCCGGAGAACGACATCCGCGTGCGCGGCAAGGGCGCCGTCGCCCAGGCCGATCGCGACCTGTGGCCGGTCGAGCGCAACGCCGACGTGAAGGTCACGCGCTGACCCGCTGTGACCGTTTTGCAGGCCTCACCGCGGTCCGCGACTACATTCGCGCGTTGAATGCGCTGCAAGCTGGCTAGCTGGGTCTCCCTGCTCTCGATGGGCGTGATGTTGTGGGCGGCCCGGGCGGAGGCGCGGGCCTTCCGCGCGCGCTTCGACCCCGAGACGCTGGAGCTACAGCAGCCCGGCAACCTGGAGCTCAACGTCCAGGCTGGCGGGCTGTACGGCGACGGCGTCGACGGCAACCGCATCATCGTGCCCGACCTGGAGGTCGACCTCGGCATCTTCAAGTGGATGGAGGTCAGCATCGACGGCGCCTTCTCGGTGACCAACGTCGCGACCTCCGACGTCGGCCTGGGTGGCGATCCGATGTGGACCTCCGCGCGCTTCGAGCTGCTCAACATGAAGCAGGACAACAAGGAGCACACCACCTTCGGCATGGGGCTGCAGGTGGGCCCGCGCTTTCGCACCATCGACAACGCGCGCGGCGTCGGCCTCGGCGCGCTGTTGCTGATCGGCGGCGGCACCAAGGAGCTGCGCGCGGTCGGCAATATCGGCACCTTCCTCGACCGCCAGCAGGCCGGCGCGATCGTGTACGGCGGCAGCGTGGAGTACGACCTGGAGCTGCGTCGCAAGTGGATCCTGCAGGCGCAGCTCGCCTGCGCGCACTACTTCGGCAACACCAACGGCGACACCGACCCCAACCAGATGTTCCTGCTCGCGGGCTTCGGCACCGAGGTCAAGAAGGACCTCTCGCTGTCGCTGCTCGGCCTGACCGGACCGTTCGCGAAGGGCGACCGCCTCGGGCTGATGGCGAGCGTCACCTGGGACCACAAGCTCTGGTAGTCACTTCACGACGGTGGTCATGCCGCCGTCGATCACCAGCTCGAAGCCGGTGGTGAATGTGGCGTCGAAGGCGAGGAACAGGGCCGACTTCGCGACCTCGTCGATGGTGCCGATGCGGCCCATCGGTGTGAGGTGCGCGCCCTCGGCCGCGAAGGCGGCGTTCTGCTCTTGGCTGGTGCCCACCAGGCCCATGGTCGGCGTCTGGATGAAGCCCGGGCTGAGCATGTTCACGCGGACACCGCGCGCCAGCAGCTCCGCGGCGGCGACCTGTGCGATCGAGCGCACCGCGCCCTTGCTGCCGGAGTACACGCTCATGCTCGGCGTGCCGATCGCATCCGCGATGGACGTCGTGATCACGAACGCACCCCCGGCCCGTACGAGCGGCGCGAGCTTCTGCAGCGCGAAGAACACGCCCTTGGTGTTGAGCGCGAAGGTGCGGTCGTACTCCTCCTCGCCGACGTCGAGCAGCGCGTTCAGCTGGCAGTAGCCGGCGTTGAGGAACACGGCATCGAGGCCGTCGCGCGCGTGCTCGGCCAGCTGCTCGAGGTCGCGCAGCGACGCCGCGTCGGATACCAGCGCACGTACACCCAGCTCGCGGGCGGCGGCGCTGAGCGTCTGCTCGTTGCGCCCGGTAATCAGCACGTCCGCACCCAGCCCGCGCAGCCTTCGCGCGATGGCGAAGCCCATGCCGTTGCTACCGCCCGTGACCAGAGACTTCTTTCCTGTAAGGTCCATGCGGTCGGAATATCGTGTCCGGCGCTAACGGTCGCGCACGCACGGACGACGCAGGAACACGATCGGACGGGAGGCTGTCATGGACGTCGCGAGGCTCGGGCTCGGCATCGAAATCTTTCAAGGCACACCCGGTCGCATCGACCTGACGCCGGTGCCCGATCATCGCGTCAAGGTGCACACGGGCGCGCCCGTGGCCGGCCAGTGCGGCGCGAACGGCTTCTTCTACACGCACGGCGACCTCGACCTGCTGCCTGCCGGCGAGTCCGACGGCTGGGTGGAGCACAGCGCCAGCCGCTCGCTGATGGTGTCGATCTCGCCCCTGCTGCTGGAGCGCGCGGCCTTCGAGCAGGGCGTGTCGTGGCGAGGCCTCCAGAAGCGCAACCACTTCCGCGACCCGCACATCGAGCTGATCGCGCAGGCGATGGAGGCCGAGCGCGCCAGCGGTAGCCTCAACGGCGCGCTCTACGCGGAGGGCCTGGGCCTCGCGCTCGCCGTGCACTTGCTCGGGCGCTACCGCGGACAGGAGAGGGCGCAACGGAGCTTGTCGCCGCTGCAACGAGCGCGCGTGACGGAGTACATCGAGCAGCACCTCGATCGCGACCTCAGGCTCACCAAGCTTGCGGACCTGACTCAGCTACGTGGCACGCAGTTCAAGGCCCTGTTCCGCAGCTCGTTCGGCGTTCCGGTCCACGAGTACGTGGTGCAGCGCCGCGTGGAGCGCGCGAAGCAGCTGCTGCTCGCGGGCAAGCTGTCGATCAGCCAGATCGCGCTGGAGGCGGGCTTTGCCCATTCGAGTCACATGGCGCGCTGCATGCGCCGCGTGCTCGGCGTCACGCCCACGCGTTTGCGAGCCTGAAAAACCGGGTCTCCATGCAGGTCCCACGCGAGGGGGTGCAGGGACTTGGGCACTCCGTCGATCGCCGCGCAACTGTTAGCCTACGGCGGAATGCAGAACTCGCAGGGCAGCACGCCCGCAGGGGCGGAGCTGGGGGCGTTCGGGAAGTACCACCTGATCGCGTCGCTCGGTCAGGGTGGGATGGCGAACGTGTACCTCGCTCTCATGGCGGGGCCGTCCGGCTTCAACAAGCTGCTGGTGATCAAGATCATGCGCCAGGACCTGCTCGCGGGCTCCGAGGAGACCACGCGCATGTTCATGGCGGAGGCGCGGCTGACCGCACGCCTGGTGCACCCGAACATCGTGCACACGTACGAGGTCGGTGAGCAGGACGGTCGCTACTACCTCGCGATGGAGTACCTGGACGGGCAGCCGCTGAGCACCGTGCTCAACCGCGCGCGCGGCGACAAGGAGATCCCGCTGGCGGAGTACCTGCGCGCGATCTCGGAGCTCGCGCGCGGGCTGCACTACGCCCACACGCTGCGCGGCTTTCAGGGCGAGCCGCTGGAGGTCGTGCACCGCGACGTCAGCCCGCAGAACGTGATCGTCACCTACGACGGCCAGGTGAAGCTGCTCGACTTCGGCATCGCCAAGACCGCGGACGCCGAGCACATGACCCAGGTCGGCATGATCAAGGGCAAGCTCGACTACATCGCGCCCGAGCAGCTACGCAGCGATCGCATCGACGGACGCGCGGACATCTTCGCGCTGGGCGCGATGATGTGGGAGGTGATCTGCGGCCATCGCTTCGCGGGCGGACGCAAGGTCAGCGACATCAACAAGATCCAGGCGCGCGTCGCGGGCACCGAGCGCAAGCTGAAGTCGCTGCGCCCGGACGTGCCGCCCTCGCTGGAGCGCATCGTCGAGCGTGCGACGGCGCTCGACCCCGAAGATCGCTTCCAGGACGCGGCGCAGCTGGCCGACGAGATCGACGCGCACCTGATGGAGATGCAGCTGCGCGCGGGCGCACGCACCCTGGCCACGCACATGAACGAGCTGTTCGCGAGCGAGCGCGCCGACATCCACAAGCTGATCGACGAGCAGATCCAGCGCGTCAAGCGCGGCTCGGAGATGCCGGCGGCCTCCAGCGCGCCGCGCAAGCTGAGCCTGTACCTGTCCGATCACCACATGGACGAGCGCAGCTCCATCCGGCACATGGCGCACGCGGTGTCGACGACGCCCGCGCCGCCGGCGGCGTTCAGCTGGGTCGCCGTGCTGGTGCTCGCGCTGGCGGGCGGAGCCGGCGCGATGTGGTTCGTGATCGGCGCCAGGAAGGAAGAGGCCGCGCCGGTGCCGCCGCCCGCGATGGTGGTGACGCCACCCGCGCCCGCGCCGGCCGAGCGTCCCGTGACGCCGCCGCCGGTCGAGAAGCACAACACCATCGAGCTGCGCGTGATCGTCGACCCACCGCAGGCGCGCGTGACGCTCGACGGAGTGCCGCTGTCGCTGCCGTTCCAGGGCGCGTTCGCCAAGGACGACGCCAACCATCGCATCGAGGCCAGCGCGGACGGCTTCCGCGCGCTCAAGCAGTTCGTGCCGTTCGATCAGGATCGCGCGCTGATGCTCAAGCTGGAGCGCTCGACCGGCGCGCGCCGCAACCTGCTCGATCGGCTGGTCGAGCGCGCTGGCGACACCGAGCCGGACGCGCCGATCGTGGCGCCCGCACCGGCCAAGAAGGCCGTGCCGAGCGAGCGCCCCAATCCGTACGACGAGTGAGCTACTTGTCGTCGTCGCTGTTGTTGTACTTCATGTCGAGGTAGCGCTGGTGCGTCGCCAGCGCGTGCAGGTCGTCCTTGGCCAGCTGCTCGTGCAGGCGGGCGATCTGCTTGTCGATGGTGTCGAGGCCGTCCTGCAGCTGGCGCTCGGGCGTGCTGCCGCCGTAGAGCGGCTGCGAGCGCAGCGCCACCGGCACCTTGTGCCAGCCGCTGATCAGCTGCGGCAGCTCCTCGCCGAGCAGGCGACGCACCTCGCTCTGCGACGGGTTGTCGGCCGCCAGGGTGGCGACCTGCGGCGTCAGCGCCTCCAGCCGTTCTTCGATGCTGTCGACGCGCGACTGCACCGACGAGGGCAAACGATCGCGCTCTTGCGCGAGCCAGTCGCTGGTCTGGGCGGGCAACAGCGCCATGCCCTGGCTGGGCGCCGAGCCCGACGTGAGCTGCGGCAGCCTGGGCGGCTCCGGCTTGCGCAGCACCCAGTGCAACAGACCGCCGTACGTGCTCATCAGCGCCACGATCAAGATCGAGATGCCGGTCCAGCCCATGGTGAAGCCGAGCGCGAACATCAGCGGCACGAACGCGACGCTGGCGAACAGCCCCCACAGCACCGCGCGCACGACCTTGGCCGCGCGCGAGCGACGGTGGCGCTTGCGGCGCTGGTGCCGGCGCGAGTAGCGCTGCACTTCGGTTCCAACCTGGTTCACCACGGCCAGCGCGCGCTCCCAGTCTTCATTTCTGTGCCGCCTGCTCATCGCACTACTCAGTCAGCTTGAACGCTTCCGGCTGTCCCAGCGCCTGCGCCGCGCCCTCCGCGCGTGCGATGTAGCCGCGCGACTTGTCGACCTCGCTGGTCAGCGCCTCGACGGTGGTCTTCATGCTGACCAGCGCCTGCGCCTTGAAGTTATCGATCGCATCCATGGTTTGATAGATGTTCTGGAACGCGCGCTGCAGCGTCTCCACCGGGATGGCGCTCGACGCGGCCTGCTTGTGGATCTCGCCGGTCTGCGTGCGCAGCAGCTCCGCCGTGCCGTCGATGATGTTCGACGTGGTGGTGTTGAGCGCGGTGATCTGGCCGAGCACCAGCTTCTGGTTGGTCATCGCCTGCGCGACCGTGACCGCCGTGCGCAGCGCGGCGACCGTGGTGGTGGAGGCGCGGTCGACGCCCTTCATCAGCTCGATGTTGTTCTTCTTCACCAGGTCGAGCGCGAGGTAGCCCTGCACGGAGACCGCCATCTGCGTGAGCAGGTCGGTGGTGCGCTGGCGGATCGAGAACAGCGCGTTCTCGCGCACCGCCTTGGCCTTGGCCGGGTCGCTGTGCTCGATCTCCGCCGACTTCGCCTCGAGCCCCGTGTCGAGCGCGCGCGCCACGTGGATCATCTGCTCGAGCTTCTGCATCGACGCCCACAGCGCCTGCCGCTCGACGTCGATGGCGGCGTTGTCCTTGAGCAGCTCGTCCTTGCCGCTGCGAAGGCGGTCGAGGATGGTCGCGATGTGCGACTGCGCGGTCTTGTAGCCGTCGAAGTAGTCGCGCATCTTGTCGCCGTAGGGCACCAGCCCGAACAGCTTCTTGGGGGCGAGCAGGTTGCGCTGCTTGGGGTCGAGGTCCTCGACCGTGCGCCGCAGCGCAGCCAGGTCCGCGCCGACGTTCGACTCCTTGTCCATCGCCTTGACCGGCCGGTCCAGGAAGCGATTGGAGTGCGAGGCCGCGTCCGCGATCTCACGCTGGCCGAGGTTCATCAGCTGCTCGGAGCGCTTGCCGAACTCCGGGCTGTTTGCGTCCAGCTCGACCAGCTCCCGGATGTAGCCCTCCACGCCCTGGTCGAGCTTGCTCTTCTGTCCGTCCTCGAGGGGGACCAACCCGGCGGCCTTCTCCTTCGCCACCACCTTCACCGGGCTGGGCGGCTCGAGCACCAGCTGCGCCTCGCCCTTGTCGTCGTCGTTCATTCCCCCGAGTGTAGCTCGTCCGCCGGGGGGCCTCCCGGCGTGCCGTGGGTAAAGAATGTTGCTGCCCGGTGAAGCCTCCTCAGAGGTACTTCTTGAAGAACTTCCACATCAGCTCGGCCGCGTCCTCGTAGGGCACGCCGCCGCCGTACTCGGACTGCAGCCAGTTGCCGGTGATCGGGGCGCCTGCCCAGCCGTGGTCCATGCCCTTCAGCGTGCACATTCCGACCTCGCGGCCGGCCGGACAGCCGGTGTTCCACAGACACTCGCCCTGCTTGATCGGCTCGCGGGTGGTGGTCGTGCCGCAGCCGTTGCGCGTGACCCAGTAGCCCAGCGCCTGCGTGGCACACTGCAGCGGGATCAGCGTGTCGGCGTCGCCGTGGATGACCAGCGCGGGGATCGGCTCGCCCGGGCAGGTACCGGGGTAGGTGCCTCCGGAGTGCGCGGAGATGGCGCGCACGACGTCGCGTCCCTGACAGCCGATGTGGTGCGCGAAGTATGCCCCCATGTCCAGGCCGGCCACGAACAGCTTGGAGACGGCCTGCACGTTGGGCACGTCCGCCGCGATCGCGCGCACGAAGCCGATGTCATCCTGGGTCGAAGGCGCTCCGCCGACGGTGCCCCAGTTGCAAACGTTCGTGCCGACGTTCCAGGGCGTGGCGCTGCCGCCATCCGGAAAGGCGACCGCGATCCGGTCGCGGTCGGCGATCTTGGTGAAGCTCGTGATGTCGGCCATGTACTGGCCGTCTTGCGCGTACGGATGGTGCACCGAGATCAGCGCCACCGGTGCCTTGGGATCGAGCCCGCCAGGCAGGTAGAGCAGGTAGCGACGGCTGGCGCTGCCGACGGTCAGCGTGCGGACCGAGAGCGTGCCCGGACCTGTCACGATGGGGCCTGCGTCCGGCGTGCCGGTCTCGACGGTCGGTGTGCCGGCGTCCGCAATCGTGGCGTCGAGCGGCCGCGTGTCGTCGACGCCCTGGCCTGCATCCCGAGGCGGGTCGTCCTGCATGATGGGGCCGGTCTCGCGCGGCACCGTCGCGTCCACCGTCGGCGTGGGCAACGGCGTGTCGCCCGCGTCCGGCTGTCCGGTCACGGGATCCTCGGACCGCTGTTCGCCCTCGAGCGTCGCGCCGCGCGCGCAGCCCATCAGGACCGTCAGCACGCAAGCCATTCGCACCGACATCATGCTTATCCTCCGCGAGCACCCTAGCTGGCGTCTGGGCGGCCTGACTACGGTCCGAACGTGACAGATTGTGCGAAATTCAGCGCACTCCGCGTGGCTCAGCTCGCGATTCCACGACGGCACGCGAGTTTTGCAGGCACGGTAGTCTGACGCGCTGCGGCGGCTGCTCCTACGCGCCAGTCTTTCGTGCGCAAGGACGAACGATCGCTCTGTTCGACTGAGCCACCCGGATGATAGAAGCGTTCAACCCGGTCGATGGAACGCAGGCGCCTCAACGGTTCATGGGAACATGGATTTCGCGCCAGCCTCCTGGTGCTGGCCTGGGGTCTGACCGCATGCGGCGGTGATGGCGGCTCGGAGCCGTCGCCTGCGCTGGATGCGAGCGTGCTCGACGCCGCGTTCGGGGATGCGCAGGAGATCAAGGCCGATGGCCAGGTGGTCACGCCCGAGGTGCCGCCGGTGTTGCCGCCCGTGTCGAACGTGCAGCGTCGCAACCTGTTCCTGGTCGCGCACCAGGACGACGACCTCGGCCTGATGAACCCCGACCTGCTCAACCGCGTGCTCAGCGGCGAGCCGGTGCGCACCATCTACCTGACCAGCGGCGACGCGGGCCTCGACTGCGGCGACTACGTGAAGGACCGCGAGACGGGCGTGAAGATCGCGTACGCGCTGATGGCCAGCGTGCCGGACGTGTGGGACGAGCGCGAGCTGCTGGTGCTGGGCAAGACCGTGCGCGTGGCACGCCTGCGCGGCACGCAGATCGAGCTGGTGTTCTTCGGCTTCCACAACGGCGGCTACAACGTCGACATCACGCCCGACCTGGAGATGTTGTGGAACGGCGGCCGCGCCACGGTCGAGACGCGCACGCTCGATGGCCGCACGCGCAGCGACAGCTACACCCGCTCGGACCTGATCGCGGTGCTGCGCCAGATGCTCGTCGACTGGCGCCCCACGCACGTGCAGACGCTCGACTCCAGCCGGCTGCAGCCGATGGTGTGGCCGTTCGATCACAGCGACCACGTGCACAGCGCGCTGTTCGCGTTGTCCGCGCTGATGCAGTACGGGCGCCCGTACAGCCTGAGCATGTACCGCGCCTACAACGACATGTTCGAGCAGCCGAACATCTCGCTGCCCGCCGCGCAGCGCAAGAAGGAGATCTTCCACGCCTACCTCGAGCACGACTCGAAGGTGTGCGACACGGGCACCACCGTGTTGTGCGGGCAGGAGACGCCGTGCGACTTGCCCGGCTTCTATACGGACTTCGATCGCCAGTACCGGACCGTGGTGTACGAGAACGTCTCGGGCCTGGTACGCGGGCCGTTCGGTACCTGCATGACCGGCGACGCGGAGCGTGGCGCCGTGCGCTTGCAGCCTTGTGATCGCGACAGCCGCGCCCAGCACTTCAAGGTCTCCACCGACGGCAGCATCGAGCACCTCGCCAGCGGCCTGTGCGTCGACTCCGGCGCCGGCACGCGCGGCAGCCAGCTCACGCTCGCGCGCTGCCGCGACCGCATGCAACAGCGCTTCCTGCTGACCACCCAGCGCCAGCTGCGCGGCTCGGACAGCACCTGCGTGCAGGCCGACGCAGACGCCATGACGCTGCGCGAGTGCGCGCTCGATCCACGCCAGATGGACTGGTCGCCGGGCATGTTCCCGAACTTCGTCACCGGCTTGATCGAGGGCCTGACCAACTGGGAGATCCCGGACTGGATCTCGTACTACGGCACGCTCTCGTTCGGCGACGTCGAGGGTGATGGCGACGACGACGTCTGCGTACGGCGCGGCGACGGCGTGTACTGCGCCTTCGCGGACGGCGCGGGCTTCTCCAGCTTCGCGCGCGTGCTCGACGGCTTCCGCGACGACCAGGGCTGGTTCGCGGCGCAGTACGGCGCCACGGTGCAGCTGGGCGACATCGACGGCGACGGCGCGGCGGAGGTGTGTGGCCGCGGGGCCGAGGGCGTGTGGTGCGCGGACTGGAACAGCGGCCACACCGCGTTCGAGCAACCCTCGCTGCGCAGCGGCGACTTCGGCGATGCGCAGGGCTACCAGCTCGATGCCAGTCGCTATCGCTCGCTGCGCATCACCGATCTCGACGGTGACGGCATGGGCGATCTGTGCGCGCGCGCGGAGCAAGGCATCTTCTGCGCACGCAGCGCGGGGCGTACGTTCTCGTCCGCCAAGCTGTGGACCGGCGAGCAGTTCACCGACGCGCTCGGCTGGGGCAAGGAAGAGTACGGCAGCACGCTGCGCTTTGGAGACGTCGATGGCGACGGCGATCCCGACGTCTGTGGGCGGGCGAAGGAGGGCATCCTCTGCGCCCGCAACAACGGGGCCGGGCGCTTCGTCGACCCGCACCTGTGGAGCCACACCGGTGACTTCGGCGACGGCAACGGCTGGAACAAGCAGCTGTCGTACTACGGCTCGATCCGGCTCGCGGACATCGATCGCGATGGCAACGTCGACGTCTGCGGGCGTGGGCCGCTCGGCTTGTTGTGCAGCATGTCGACCAGCACCGCGTTCACCGTCGCCACCAGCCTGGGCTCGGCCGAGGCGTTCTCGGACCAGAGCGGCTGGCGGCTCGACCGCTACGGCTCGACGCTCGGCCTGATGGATCTGAACCTCGATGGCTTCGCCGACCTGTGCGCGTGGGGACCCGGGTACGACGGAAAAGTCGGTCTGAACTGTTCGCTGGCGGATTGATGCGATCCACGTTCATCGTAGTTTTGCGCGTCGTCTGGTGGAGACACACGACGAGTGCACAGTGCGATTGATTACGCAGCGCGCGCACGACCGTTGACGTACGGATAGTCACCGACGCAGTCTCGGCTGCAATGTCGTCCGTTCCGGTCTTACGTCAGCGCGGCTGGTCAGGATTGTGGTCCTCCACGCTGGCCGTCATCTTCCCGAGCCTCAACTCGCGTGAGGTTTGGGAGCGCGAGTACGCCCGCGGCGCCTGGGATCGGATCCAGGCTGACTCCGAGTTTGGCCGCTACGCGCTCGTCTATGGCCACGCTCGTCGCCAGGCACGCCTGCCTCGCGTGCTGGACGTCGGCTGCGGCGCGGGGCGCCTGCTGTCGATGCTGGGCGAGGATCGCGGCGAGTACGTCGGCCTCGACCTCTCCGCCGAGGCCGTCGACAAGGCGCGCGCGCTCAACGCGGACCGCGCCAGCTTCCAGGTCGGCTGGGCCGAGGACTTCCAGACCGACCAGCGCTTCGACGTGATCGTGTTCAACGAGGTGCTCTACTACCTGCGCTCCCCGGAGCGGGTGATCGAGCACTACAAGCGCTTCCTCGCGCCGGGCGGCGTGATCGTGATCTCGATGTTCAGCGTGATCTGGTCGCGCTGGATCTGGTTCAAGCTAGGCCGCAAGTTCCGCTTCACGCACCAGGAGCGGGTCAGCAACCAGCTCGGCCACACCTGGGACGTGCGCGTGATCGAGCCGTAGGGTTAGTCCCAGTGGGACTTCATCTGCGCGATCGAGGTCGCGTGCCAGACGAAGTTCTTGGGGTAGTTCGCGTGCTTCTCGCCGGAGCACATCACGTAGCCCTGTAGCGAGCCACCCGAGCCGTTGCCGACGTCGTCGCAGTGGGGCGCGCCGAAGATGTGGCCGCTCTCGTGGACCGCGATCACGGCCTGACGGTCGAGGTCGCGGTTGATGAAGCCGCTGACCTGCACGTCGAGCCAGCCGCAGGCGACGCCGCCGCCCAGGTCGGGCGAGAGCGCGATCAGGTAGTCAAAGCCGTGACGGTCCGGGCGTGTCGAGCCCGAGGGCGACAGCCACGGCTTGGCGAGCCCGAGCGCCTGCGTGCCGTACGCCGCCGCGTCTTCGCACCAGCCTTCGTCGGTGAAGTCCTCGCCGGGGAAGCCGGGGAACGACCTGAAGTGGTGGGTCACCTTCATCATCTGATCGAAGCCCTTGGGGAAGTCCTGGAACTTGCCGGCGCCGTCCGGGTCGCTGCCGCTGGGCGTGAAGATCTGGTTGGGGCGCGTGAAGCTGGCCTCCAGGTACGCCTCGGGCGTGCTGAACGGCTTGCCGCTGATCCCGTCGAGGTAGCGCTGGTCGTAGACCACCGGCACCAGCAGCGCGCCGCTGGTGGCGATGCTGAAGCTGCCGCCCGTGAGCTCGCTGTCGCGCGTGTCGTCGACCTTCACGGCGGACACGGTGTAGCGGCCCGAGCCGAGCGCGTAGTGCTTCTTGTCCTTGGCGAGGAAGGGCCCGCCCTCGACGATCACGCGCGTGGTACCGGGGCAGGCGAGGGCGCTCTTGCTCGCGAGCGGCACGCCGCTGTAGTCGCTGAAGCGCATCGAGTCGAGCTCGGGCGTGACGTCGACCATCGCGCCGCCGCCCGCGTTCTGCAGCTCGACCTCGATCTCGAGGCCGTCGCCCTTGATCGGCGCGCCTCCGCCGCGCTTGCGCACTTGCACCGAGACGACGTCGATCTTGGGCGTGCCCATGGTGCACGCGCTGGTGGTGGCGTC
>JBEVNG010000129.1:0-9126 GCA_040508235.1 Polyangiales bacterium
AGACGTGGCTCATGACCAGCTTCTGGTCGACCATGCTGTTGCCTTCGAGCAGGTACGCGATCGACGGGGTGTTGTTGATCACCATCTCGTAGATCTTGGACAGGCCGTACTCGTGGCTCTTGCTGAGCTGCTCGTACTCCATGCCGAAGCGCCAGTGCGGGTAGCGCACCGGGAAGCCGCCGTAGCTGGCGACCTCGTTCATCTGCCGGTAGTCGAGCACCTCGAACAGGGTGGGGAAGAAGTCGAGCCCGTAGTCCTTGGCGAAGGCTTCGATGCTGCGCTGCGCTTCGCGCAGGTCGCTGTTGGGAGCCGTGTTCTGGACGAACTTGGGCATTACTTTCCCTTCCCCAGGAAGTCGCGAATGGAGCCCACGATGCCGTCGCGATCACGGATCTCGCTGGTGATGATCCGCTCGTCGGCCTTGAGGTGCTCGCGCAGGTCCTTGATGAACTGCCCCGAGCCGTACGGGCTCTCGACCTGCCCGTAGCAAAACACGTTGGAGACCGGCAGCAGCTTGGTCTTCAAGAGCTGCACGCAGCTCAGCGTGTCGTCGACGCTCCAGTTGTCGCCGTCGGAGAAATGGAAGGGATAGATGTTCCACTCGCTGGCCGGGTAGTCGGCGTCGATGATGTCCGTGCACAGCTTGTAGGCCGAGCTGATCATCGTGCCGCCGCTCTCGCGCGTGCGGAAGAACGTATCCCGGTCGACCTCCCGGGCGACCGCGTCATGGATGATGAAGCGCGTCTCGATGCCCTTGTATTGGCGGCTCAGCCAGGCGTCGATCCAGAAGCTCTCGATGCGAACGATCTCCTTCTGCTCGTCGCCCATCGAGCCTGAGACGTCCATCATGTAGATGATCACCGCGTTGGCGACCGGCTCGGTCTCGGTCTTCCACGAGCGGAAGCGCATGTCGTCGCGCACCGGGACCACCACGGGGCGCTGCCCGTTGTAGGTGCCCATCGAGATCTGACGCTTCAGCGCCTCGCGGTAGGTGCGCCGGAAGTGGCGCAGCGAGTTGGGACCGACGCGGCGTACCCCGACGTAGCGATCGCGCTGGTTGACGATGCGGCTCTTGCCCTTGTCCTCGATGTTGGGGAGCGCGAGCTCCTCGCCGAGGATGTCCGCCAGCTCGTCGAGGGAGACCTCGACCTCGAGCGCGTGCTCGCCGGGGGTCTCGCCTGCTTGCTTGCCCTGTCCAGGCTGAGGTTGTCCCTGGCCGAGCGGGTCGCCCTGGTCGCCGTCGCCCTGACCGACACCACCCTGCTGCTTGTCGCCGTAGCGGAAGCGCGGGATATCGATCTGAGGAATCGGGATCGAGACGACGTCCTTACCTTGTCGTCCCAGCAGCTCGCCTTGCGAGATGTACTTGCGCAGGTTCTGGCGGATCTTACCGCGGACAATGTGGCGAAATCGACCGTGATCCTGGTCGATCTTGAGTGACATGTAGTGCGAGTGTACCCGCTTCGGACATTCACCGCCGTGGCAAAGTGGACGCGTGCTTGTCGTGTGCTGCCCGACGCTCGCCGTTTGGTACCCGCGCCTGCGTGCGCGGGGATCCCACACGGAAGCGCACCGCGTACCGAAATTGCGTTGCCCTAAAGCGTTCCTTCAAGTCGTGGCTATTTGAGACGAAGATCTTTTGCGCGCATGGGCAGAGGACTCGTTCATCGGTTCGTTTCCAGTCGGTTCCGTGTAGGCACGCTGGCCCTGATGGGGCTCACGGCGTGCTCACCCATCGCCGCGTCCGAGGACCCTGACGCCGACCTGGGCAGCGGCGTCGTCCGCGACGACGCGGGCAACATCCTCTCCTACACGCAGGCCACCATCCACGTCGCCGGTTACCGGGGACAGGGCCTGCAGCTGCAGATCGACGGCGTGCAGCAGCTCGACGTGCCAAGCGACGGCATCTGGAAGGTGCCGCTGAGCGAGCCCGTTACGACGGTGACCATGGCGGTCACGCAGCAGCCGATGCATCCGCACCAGCGCTGTGAGCTCACCAAGCTCGACGAGAACGTGTTCACTGTGATCTGCGACGACCAGCTGTGGGCCGTCAGCGGCACCCTGGTCGGATACGAAGGCAAGGGGCTGCAGCTCGGGCTGTTCGACGACGCGGGGGACGAGGTCGACGGGGTTCCGCACAGCTTGTTCAATGCCGCGACCTCCGGCGAGTTCACGTTCGCGCGCCCCCTGGCCGACGACGTGAACTACGAGGTGCGCGTGATCACGCAGCCGACCGAGCCGCGCCAGGACTGCGTGGTCGAGCACGGCGAGGGCTTCGCCGACGGCAGCGACATCACCGACGTGAAGGTTACCTGCACGACCAAGAAGTACGTGTTCACCTCGGTGATCACCGGTCTGCAAGGTCGCGGCCTGACTATCTCCACGGGTGTCGGCACGTTCCCGATCGACAATCCTGGCTCGACGACCTACTCGGAGAACCCGTTCCCCGACGGCTTCCACTACAAGATCGAGATCGCGACGCAGCCCAAGAACCCCGAGCAGCTCTGCTACATCGAGGGCGGCGAGGGCGTGATCGACGGCGCCAACGTCACGTACACGATCGTGTGCGACGCCGACAACAACGTGCGCGTGTCGGAGATCGGCGCCTGTCCGTTCTCCAGCTCGGCGTGCTGGTTCGAGATCTACAACGTCGGCGCGGAGCCGGAGAACCTGGCGTTCTACAAGCTGCGCACCTCGGCGATCTCGCCGTCGGCGTTCGTGCCTTCGCGCATGTTCGCGCTGCCGACGTTCGCGATCCCCGCCTACGGGCGCGTGGTGGTGCAGGGCAAGACGTTGGGCTCGATGCCGGATGGCCAGGGCGTCTACCACGTGGGGGATGGCGACACCGTGCCGTGGTGGGGCTCCGATGGCTTCATCGAGCTGCTCAACCCGGCCGGTGCGACCGCGGACTTCGTGCGCTGGGGCTCCAACACCGTGGAGCCGACCACCGGCGGTATCTGGGCCGGCGGCGCCTGTCCCGCGCTGCCTCGCGGCGCCGGTGCGTTCGGTCGCTCGCTGCAGCACATCCAGGGCGGCGGCGGCACGCCTCGCTTCGCCAACGAGTTCACGCAGCGCGCGTTCGCGACCTACGGCGGCAGCAACGACATCGAGAGCGACACCGACAACGACAACGACGGCATCCCCGACGCGGCAGAGCTGGAGGGCGCCACATTCTCCAGCATCAACCTGTACGGCATGGGCGCGCGTCAGAACCAGCGCGACGTGTTCGTGGAGATCGACTGGATGTCGGGCGCGGACCCGGCGACCTTGCCGCGCAAGGAGGCGCTCGACCGCGTGGTGGACGCGTTCCAGCGTCGCAACATCGCCGTGCACTTCGACGTCGGCTCTCTGTATTCACCGGCGTTCAACCCGGCGCTCTACAACCTGGGCGGCGGCAACGAAGTTCCGTTCGCGACGGCGGTCGGCCTGGCGCCGAGCGACAGCACGATCACGAACCTGTACGACATCAAGGCCGCCAACATGGCCGGCAACCGACGCATGGTCTTTTACTACCAGCTGTTCGGCTGGTCGCAGCAGAAGGACGGCAGCGGCGGCTCGTCCGGCGTGGGCGAGATGCCCGGCAACGACAGCGTCGTGACGCTGGGCGGCTTCGGCCTGGCCACCAGCAACGCCGCGCAGCGCAACCTGGTGGCCAACTACCAGGCCGCCACCATGATGCACGAGCTCGGGCACAACTTCGGCCTGCGCCACGGCGGCGGCGACTCGATCAACCGCAAGCCGAACTACGTGTCGGTGATGAACTACCTGTACAGCCCGCTCGGGCTGCCCACCATCGGCTCGGCCGAGGGCGACCGCTACGACTTCTACCGCCGCTGCTCGCTGACCAGCGTCACGCAGCTGAGCAACGCGCCCACCGGCGACCCCGGCAAGTTCGTGCTCGACTTCTCGGCCGGCGGCAGCGGCAACCTCGACGAGAGCGCGCTGCGCGAGAGCCAGGGCCTCGGCCGCACCGGCAGCAGCGCCGTCGACTTCAACTGCAACAAGCAGACGGACAGCAGCGCCTACTCGCGCGACCTCAACGGCGACGGCGCGCTCGACCTGCTGGCCGACAACAACGACTGGAGCGCGCTCGACTTCGTGTTCCGCCGCCAGGCCTCCGGTGCGGAGAACGGCCCCTCGCTGCTGTTCTTCCAGGAGCACGACGACCTCCTCACCGACGACACCAAGCACCGGACGGACGAGGTCTGTCCGCCGCCGTTCGTCGAGGATCTGTCCGGGCTGCAGTAGCCGCGGGTGGTGGGCACGTGGCAGGCTGCGCGCATGCGTACGACCTGGCTGGCACTGCTCGCGCTCGCGGCCTACCTGGCCGGTCGCTTCAGCGTGCTGGAGCTGGCCGATGCGTATGGCGCCTGGCGCGATGCCCGCCTGCGCGCGGTCGAGCTCGCGGCGGCGGCGCGGCAGAGCGAGATCGATCTTGCCCAGGCGGTGGGTGTGCGCCTGCCCTGACCACCTCGCGCGGTGAGTGACCGCGCGCTCGAGGCGTGCCACCTTTGCGCCTCGCATGGCGTACCTGACCGAAGCCTCGAAGGCGGCGTTGACCGCGGCGGTGGAGCAGGTCGAGCGAGGCAGCTCGGCCGAGCTGGTGATCGCGGTGCGCGCGCACAGCGGCAGTCTGGTCGCGGACTTGCTCGGGGGCGTGCTCGCGGCGCTGGGCACGCTCGCGTTCATGTTGTTCAGTCCGTACCCGTTCTCGCTGTCGTCGATCCTGTTCGATACCTTCGTGTGCGGGCTGCTCGGCGCGTTCGCGTGCAGTCGCTCGGCGGGAATGCGCCACCTGCTGTTGCCGCGCCGCGTGGCCGACGCGAACGTGCGTCTGGCGGCGCGCGCGGAGTTCTTCGATGGGGGCATCGCGGACACCAGCGGGCGCACGGGCATCCTGGTGTTCGTGTCGCAGACCGAGCGGCGTGTGGAGGTGCTGGCCGACAGCGGCGTGCGGCGCGCGGTCGATGTCGCGACGTGGGACGCGTGGGTGGGCGAGCTGAAGCGCGTGGTGCGCGACGAGCGTGATGGCCTGAAGCTCGCCGCCGTGGTCAGCGCGATCGCGCAGCCGCTCTCCGCGTGCTTGCCGCGTGCGCACGACGACGTGAACGAGCTCGGTGATCAGGTGCGCGGATGAGGGCGCTCTGGATCTTGCTGGTCTCGTGCGTGCCGGTGCTCGCGCTCGCGCGTCCCGGCGGCGGCGAGGTCTTCTCGGCACCCAGCTCCGGGGGCGGAGGTAGCAGCGATGGCGACGGTAAGCTGGTCTTCGAGCTGCTCTGGCTGCTGCTGCGGCTGACGTACTACTACCCGAAGATCATGATCCCGGTGCTGCTGGGGGTCGTGCTCCTGCTCTGGTGGACGGCGCGCAATCGGCCGCAGAGTTGGACCTCGTCGCACCAGCATGCCCCGGTGGTTCGACCGGACCTGGCGTCGCTGAAGACGGTGGACCCGGACTTCTCGCAGGTGTTGTTCGAGGACTTCGCGTACCGGCTCTATGCGACGGTGCAGCGCGCGCGACCGAGTGCGGACGCGCTGGCCACGCTCGCGCCGTACCTGGAGGACAGCGTGCGTGCGGAGCTGCTGCGCCCGGACTGGGGCGCGGTGTCGAGCGTGGCGGTCGGCGCGCTGCGCGTACGCGGTTGCCAGCTGCTGGGTGACTCGACCCAGGTGGAGCTGGAGCTGGAGGCGAACGTCGGCGCGGCGCAGGCGTTCTACGTGCGCGAGCGCTGGCGGCTGCGTCGCAGCGCCAAGGCGCGCACCAAGCCGCCCAAGCCCAACGAGCGCCTCGGCTGCCCCAACTGCGGCGCGCCGTTTCGCTCCACGGATCATCGGCGCTGCGAGCACTGCGGCCAGGTGGTCTCCGACGCTCGCTTCGACTGGCAGCTGTTCGCGCGCACGGTAATCGACGAGCGCACGCAGCCGCCGTTGCTCACGCGGGAGGTCGCCGAGCAGGGCACCGAGCACCCGACGGTGGTCGCGATGGACTTTCAGGGGCAGTGGTCGGCGCTGCGCGACAAGGATGCGGCACTCAGTGCGGAGTCGCTGCTGGCGCGCACGGCCTTGATCCACGGCGAGCTGAACGCGGCCTGGAGCAGCGGCGAGCTGGAGCGCGTGCGCGCGCTGATCTCGCCCGGCATGGTCGACTACTTGGGCTACTGGCTGGAGGCCTACCGCGCGCAGGGGCTACGCAACCTCACGGAGCAGGTGCGCATCACGCACAGCGAGCTGGTGAAGGTCACGCGCGACCGCTACTTCGACGCGGTGACGGTGAGGCTGTTCGCGACCGGGCTCGACTACGTGCTGAACGCGAAGGGCGACGTGGTGCGCGGCAGCAAGCGCGTCGAGCGCGAGTACAGCGAGTACTGGACGCTGATCCGCGGCACCGGCACGCGCGGCACCCCACGCAGCGAAGCCACGTGCCCCAACTGCGGCGCGCCCCTGGCCGCCACCGCGACCGGCACGTGCAAGTACTGCGACGTGCACGTCACCGCCGGCGAGTTCGACTGGGTGCTCAGCAAGATCGAACAGGACGACGTCTACATCGGCTGAGGGCGCGATCACTCGGCGGCGTTGTCGAGGACGTCGAGCTGTGTCTGCTGCTTGGGCGGGCGGCCGCGCTTCTTGGGGGCGGCTTCGCTGGGATTGGCGGGCTTGCGGATGGCGTCGATGCGCTCGCTGAGCGTGGTGTTGCCCTCGGCGTAGATGCGGGCGTACGCCAGGGCGCGCTCGGCGCGTGCCTTCAAGGTGGCGTTGCGTTCGGCGACGCGCTGGCGGGCTTCGAGCAGCTGGGCCTCGAGGTCGTCGACCTCTCCCTGCGCGTCGCCCACCTCGGCCGCGAGCGCCTGCAGCGCGGGCAGGTCGAGGTCAGGGAAGCGAACGCTGGCCAGCTCGCTGGCGTAGAGCTCGAGCACCTCGCGCGAGAACGGCGTCAAGGCACCGGAAAGGTTGACGTTGGGCATGATGGGCTCCCGTGGTTGAACGGAAGACCAGGTCTATACCTTTGAGCAGTAGATCGCAAGTTAGCAGGTGCTGCCCTCCAGCATTCGGTTGGGTCCTCGGCCTGCTCCAACTTCTTCCGGGGCGCGGGCGTCGCGAAGACCTTGTAGAGCAGCGGCAGCGTGAACAGCGACAGCGTCAGCGACGACGCAGGTCGGTGGCTTGCTCGCCGAGGATCAGCGCCGCCTCGTGCGTGCGCCGGAACATCGCGAACAGCAGCACGAAGATGAACGCCACCGTCAACGGGATCACGATCGACAGCCGCTTGGCCGCCCGCTGCGCGCTCTCGAGCTCGCCGTCCCACTCGACCGAGTAGCCCGGGGGCACGCGCAGCACCTTGGCCACCTTCGCGCGCGCCTCGCTCACGGTCGAGCCGAGATCGCGCCCGCGCACGCTGAACTTGAGCGCCAGGTAGCGCCGGCCGTCCTCGCGGTAGATGCGTGATGCGCCGCCTTGAATGCGGATCGTGGCGATCTCCGAGAGCGGCACCGCGTGGCCCGCGCTGGTGGGCACCGGAATGCGCGCGATCGCGTCGAGGTGATCGCGCGCTTCTTCCTGATAGCGCAGCACCAACGCGCAGCAGCTCGCGCTCGACCACCCACTCCTCCGGGTCCTTCAGCTCGGTCAGCGAGCGCGGCTCGACCTGCATGTCCTCGTCGCTGCACTCGCTCACGCGCCGCTCCCGGCAGCTGAGCAGCTGGTAGCGCATGATCTCCGCGATCGGGCTGGCCAGCGGGCCGAGGCCCGCGCTGACGTCATCGGGGCAGGTCGACCTGGGAGATGCGCTCCAGCGCCTGCGCGCGCGCGAAGTAGTCGTCCGTGCCGTCGGCGAAGGTGACGGTGACGACCGAGAGACCGGCGATCGATACGGAGCGCACCGAGCTCTGGTGCGGCGCGCTGTTCATGGCGCGCTCGATCGGCAGCGTGATCTGGCGCTCGACCTCCTCGGCGGCGTGGCCGACCCACTGCGTGATGACCTGGACCTGAGTGTCCCCGACGTCGGGGTACGCCTCGATCGGGACGGACAGGTACGAGTTCACGCCGATGACGACCAGCGCGAGGGTGGCGGCGAGCACGACCAGTCGCTGGCGGAGCGCGAAGTCGAGGAGGCGCTGGATCATTCGCCTGCGTAGTCACTCACGGAGTCGGCACGTGCGCAAGGGTTCGAGGTCCTTTTCCCTGCGTGCACGGCCCTTTCGACGTGAACGCTGGTGCTCCACTCAGGTGGGTATGTCCGCACCGCTGGAAGACTATGCGCTGCTCGGGGACTGTCGCGGGGCCGCCCTGGTGGGCAAGCACGGCGGCATCGACTGGTGGTGTGCGCCGGCCTTCGACTCGCCCGCCTGCATGGCCGCGCTGCTGGGCAACCGCGAGCACGGCCACTGGACGATCGCGCCCGTGGCCGAGGTGCGCAACTCCACCCGACGTTATCGCGGTGACTCGATGGTGCTCGAGACCGAGCTCGAGACCGACGCCGGCACGCTGCGCTTGATCGAGTTCATGAACTACAGCGAGCACGACGACCACGCGCCGCAGCTGACGCGCATCGTCGAGGGGCTGTCCGGCACGGTGGCGATGCGCATGGAGCTGGTGCTGCGCTTCGACTACGGCAGCCGCGTGCCCTGGGTGACGCGCGAGGCGGGACGAGCAGGTGTGCTCAGCGCGATCGCGGGGGCCGAGCGCGTGCGGCTGTATACGCCGGTGCCGTTCGTGGGCAAGAACCTGCGCACGGTCGCCGAGTTCGAGCTGCGCGCGGGGCAGCGCATCCCGTTCACGCTCACACACTCGCCATCGCACCTGAAGGAGCAGCCGCCGGTCGAGGCCGAGCGCGCGCTGACCACCACCGTCGAGTGCTGGCACGCGTGGTCCGCGCGCTCGACGTACCAGGGCGACTACAAGAGCGAGGTGCAGCGCTCGTTGCTGACGCTCAAGGCGCTCACCTACCGACCCACCGGCGGCATCGTCGCCGCGCCGACCACCTCGCTGCCGGAGCAGCGCGGCGGCGCGCGCAACTGGGACTACCGCTTCTGCTGGATCCGCGACGCCAGCATCACGCTCTACGCGCTGCTGGTGGCCGGCTACAAGGACGAGGCCGCGGACTGGCGCGAGTGGCTGCTGCGCGCGGTCGCG
>JBEVNG010000137.1:0-3296 GCA_040508235.1 Polyangiales bacterium
GGCAGCCGGATCTCGTTTACTACCGCGATGGCATCTCGACGACGGTGAGCGTGGAGCGCTGGGGGCGGCACCTGGCGCTGAAGAACAACGGCAAGGTCGATGCGTCGAACGGCGACGACATGCCGACGCAGATCATGGTCTCGGCCTACCCGCTGCTGCTCCACCCCAAGGGGCCCAAGGATCTGGAGGTCGCCATCGTCGGCTTCGGCTCCGGGGTCACCGTGGGTGCCGCCCTGGAGTTTCCGGTGCGGCACATCGACAACATGGAGCTGGAAGACGCGGTGGTGGACGCGGGCCTGCGCTTCTTCTCCAACGTCAGCCACCTGGAGCGCGCGCGGGAGCGCTTCCCCTACGTGCGCCATCCGCGGCTCACGCTGTTCAAGGACGACGGCCGCAACTTCCTCGCCGCCGTCGACAAGACCTACGACGTGATCGTGTCGGAGCCGTCGAATCCGTGGATCACCGGCGTCTCCGACCTGTTCACGGTCGATCACTTCCAGGTCACCAAGAAGAAGCTCAAGCCGGGCGGCGTGTACTGCCAGTGGGTGCAGCTCTACGAGCTCAGCCCCGAGAACATCAAGACCGTGTACCGCACGTTCGCGTCGCAGTTTCAGCACGTGGTCGCGTTCGCGGCCGAGGAGCTGTCGAGCGACACCATCCTGGTCGGCTCCGACCGTCCGCTGCCGCTCGACCTCGCGCACATCGCGCGCGCGATGGAGGACCCACGCGTCGCCCGCGAGCTGGAGCGCGCGTACGTGCACGCACCGGCGGACGTGTGGAGCCGCATCCTGTTCGCGTCGCGCGACGAGCTGATGCGCTTCACGCAGACCGAGTGGCGACGCGGGCAGGATGGCGTGTTCGAGGAGCAGATGCGCGCCACCGGCGGCGAAGCGTGCACGCCGCCGAGTTGCAAGCGCGCACCGGTGCCGCTCAACACGGACGACAACATGCTGATCGAGCTGCGCGCGCCGTCCGACCTGATCGGCTTCGCGCGCTACGACGGCTACCTGTCGACGTTCTATGCGGAGAGCTGGCCGTACGGCGACCTCGCCACGCACCTGGCGCACGTCGACGGCGAGGCCGACAAGCGACGCATGGCGCTGTCGCTGCTGGCGCACGGCAGAAAGCGCGGCGCGGCCCGCTTCGCGGAGCGCGTGCAGGTCGAGCCGAGCGACCGCGAGGCGCGCATCGAGGCGCGCACGATCGCGCTCTTGCTCCACGACGGTCCCGACCCGGTGCCCGAGCTGGAGCCGCCGATCCCCAGCCTGCCGCTCGACCCGGAGCTACGCGGCAAGTTCGAGCGCTTCTACGCGGAGGGCGCGCGCGCGTTCGACAGTGGCGACTACAAGCTGGCCGCCGCCGCGCTGGAGCGCCTGCCCGAGCCGTACCGCACGCTCAGCGGCCCCGGCCTGCGCTTCCGCTACGCGCTCGCGCTGGAGCGATCCGCGCGGGACATCGCGCGTCACAAACAGGCCGCCGCGGAGCTGGAGGAGCTGATCCGCCGCGACGAGACCTACACGGCCGCTCACCCGGAGCTGTTCTACTTCCTGGCGCGCGCTCTTTACAACGCACGTAACTACGACAAAGCAGTTCGGGACATGCGGCGCTACGCCGCAACGCAAACCGCGGACTGAGCAAAGCCTATTGCATTCCGCTTAACAGCCAGATAACCGCGCGTTATCTGCAAAATTCGCACGCCGGGAACGAGCCCCTGGCCTCTTTACAATGCTACAAGTACCGGGCCATGACGAAACAGGACGCCACCCGCGGGATCGACATCCTCTCCAAGACCGTCTACCGGGACCTGAAGCAGGCCGGTTACGGACGGGCCGATATCGTCGCGTTTGCCAGCAACATCCTCGGCCACCTCACGGACGAGGCCAAGCAGCAGACCGCGGCGCTGGAGACGGTGTCCGCCGAAGGCAGCCTGCAGGCTGTTTGAGAGCCTTCGAACCAGCGCGAAAGCCGCCCGACACGGCGCGGCTAAGCTGGCGAAGTCGCAAGCCATAGCTTGACCCGTAGGGGGGCCGGGGGTAAGCACCCCGGGCTTCCGCGGCAGGGTCACGGCCAGGCTCGTGGAGATGGCACAGAGCGAGGCGGAAGCCTCGTGAACGAACGACCTATCGGTGGCTCGGCCAACGCGTCAATCGCGCCGGGCCGCTCGCACATGGGGCGCGCGCATCGTAAGCGCCGACGCAAACAGGAGAGCACATGGGTACCAAGATCGCGATCAATGGGTTCGGCCGCATCGGCCGCTGTGTGGCGCGCGTGTTGTTCGACGGCAACAACAGCGACCTCGAGCTCGTCGCCATCAACGATCTGACCGACGCGCCCACGCTGGCTCACCTGCTGCAGTTCGACTCGGTCCACCGCACCTTCAAGGAAGACGTGAAGGCGGTCGACGGCGGCATCACCGTCGGCGGCAAGAAGATCCCGATCTTCGCCGAGCGCGACCCGAGCAAGCTGCCCTGGAAGGACCTGGGCGTCGAGATCGTGCTCGAGTGCACGGGCATCTTCCGCAGCAAGGCCAAGGCCGGCCTGCACATCCAGGCGGGCGCCAAGCGCGTCATCATCTCGGCCCCCGGCGAGAACGACATCGACGGCACCTTCTGCGTCGGCATCAACAGCAACGAGCTGAAGGCCGAGCACACGGTGTTCTCGAACGCCAGCTGCACCACCAACTGCCTCGCGCCGCTGGCCAAGGTGCTCAACGACTCGTTCGAGATCGTCAAGGGCCACATGGTCACGGTGCACAGCTACACCAACGACCAGCAGCTGCTCGACCTGCCGCACAAGGATCTGCGTCGCGCCCGCGCGGCCGCGCGCTCGATGATCCCCAGCACCACCGGCGCCGCCAAGGCGATCGGCCTCGTGCTGCCGGCGCTCAAGGGCAAGCTCGACGGCACGTCCATCCGCGTGCCCACGCCGGACGTCTCGCTCACCTGCCTCACGGCGCAGGTCAAGAAGAACACCACCCGCGATGAGGTCAACGCGGCGCTCAAGGCGGCCGCCGAAGGCCCGCTCAAGGGCATCCTCGGCTTCGAGGCCCGCGAGCTCGTGTCGAGCGACTTCATCGGCGACTCGCGCTCCTCGATCGTCGATGCCGCGCAGACGTCCGTCATCGGTGGCGACCTGGTCGAGGTTCAGGCCTGGTACGACAACGAGTGGGGCTTCTCCTCGCGCATGGTCGACATCACGCGCCTCGCCGCGAAGAAGGGCTGAAGCATCATGGCCGGCATCCGCACCCTCAACGACGTAGACGTCGGTGGCCGCATCGTGTTCGTGCGCGTCGACTT
>JBEVNG010000049.1:0-3793 GCA_040508235.1 Polyangiales bacterium
ACCACGACCACCTGATCTGCACCTCGTGCAAGAAGATCATCGAGTTCGAGGACGACGCCATCGAGCTGCTCCAGGGCCGCATCGCCGACCGCCACGGCTTCCAGCTCAAGAGCCACAAGCACGAGCTCTACGGCATCTGTCCCGAGTGCCAGCAGCGGGTCAGCTGACGGCTCGCGCGCTATAAGCGCGCCGTGACGATCCTGACCGCCAGCGGACTTACCAAGAGCTACGGCCCACACACCGTGCTCCACGGGCTCGACCTCAGCATCAGTGAAGGCGAGCGCGTGGGACTCGTGGGGGCCAACGGCTCGGGCAAGAGCACGTTGGCGAAGATCCTGGCGGGCGAGGACGTCGCCGACACCGGCGAGATCGCGGTGCGTCGCGAGGCGCGCGTGATGTACCTGCAGCAGGAGCCCAAGCTCGACCCGGCGCACGACGTGCTGGAGACGGTGCTGCGCGGCATGACCGGCTGGTGGGCCGCCAAGGAGCGCTACGATCGCGCGAGCGCGGAGCTGGAGCGCGGCACCAACCTCGAGAAGGCGCTGGCCACGCAGACCGACGCCCACGCCGAGCTGGAGCGCCTG
The DNA here is from genome assembly GCA_040508235.1 of Polyangiales bacterium. GTDB lineage: Bacteria > Myxococcota_A > Polyangia > Polyangiales > DASUME01 > DASUME01. The sequence goes on from JBEVNG010000049.1 coordinate 585, forward strand.
GGCGGCTTCGATCAGTCGCACCGTGCGCTGGCGATCTTGAGCGCGCTCGGCGTGCGCGATCCCCACGGCTCGGTCGAGGCCCTCAGCGGCGGGGAGAAGCGCCGCGTCGCGCTCGCACGCTTGCTGGTCGCGGAGCCCGAGCTGGCGATCCTGGACGAGCCGACCAACCACCTCGACATCGACGCCATCGAGTGGCTGGAGCTGCACCTCGCGGACAGCTTCCGCGGCGCGGTGCTGCTGATCACGCACGATCGCTACTTCCTCGACGGCGTCGTCGACCGCACCATCGAGATCGAGCGCGGCAAGTCGTTCGGCTACGACGGCGGCTTTGGCGACTACCTGGCCGGCAAGGCGGAGCGCATGGCGCTGGCCGAGCGCACCGAGCAGAACCGCCAGAACTTCCTGCGCAAGGAGCTCGACTGGCTGAGCCGCGGTCCGCCCGCGCGCACCACCAAGCAGCAGGCGCGTATCGATCGCGCGGAGGCCGCCAAGGCCAACCGTCCGCCGCCCGTGAAGAAGGAGCTCGATCTCCAGCTCGCGACCACACGCTCGGGCAAGAGCGTGCTCGATCTCGACAAGGTCGCGCTCGACGCCCCGGACAACGGCCGCCGCCTGGTCAGCGACTTCACGTTCCACCTCACGCAGGGCGAGCGCGTCGGCGTGCTGGGCAAGAACGGCACCGGCAAGAGCACGCTGCTCAAGGCGATCCTGGGCGAGCACCCGCTGGCGGCGGGCCGCATCACGGTCGGCAAGAACTCGCGCATCGCCTACCTGAGCCAGCATCGCAGCGGCCTCGACGAGGACAAGACCATCCTCGAAAACGTCGCCGAGGGTCGCTCGCACGTGCGCGTCGGCGACAAGGACATCCACGCCATCAGCTACCTCGAGAACTTCCTGTTCACGAGCAGCGACCTGCGCAAGCCCGTCAAGGCGCTCAGCGGTGGCGAACGCACGCGCGTGGCACTTGCCAAGCTGTTGCGACAAGAGACGTCGCTGTTGCTGCTCGACGAGCCCACCAACGATCTCGATCTCGACACGCTCGCCGCGCTGGAGGGCTTGCTGCTGGAGCACGACATCACCGCCATCGTGGTCACCCACGATCGCTGGTTCCTCGACCGCATCGCGAGCTCGATCCTGTGGTTCGAGGGCGACGGGCGGGTCACGCGCCTGGCCGGCAACTTCAGCACCGTGCGCGAGTTCCGCGAGCGCCACCGTCAGGTGGAGGCGCCCAAGAAGGTGTCGGCGCCGCCTCCCGCGGAGGCGCCCAAGAAGAAGGCCAGCCTCTCGTACAAGGAGCAGAAGGAGCTCGATGCGATCGAGGGCGTGATCGCGGGCCTGGAGGAGAAGATCAGCACGCTCGACGGCGAGCTGGCGGATCCCGCCTTCTACCAGACGCGCGCCGCCGAGCTGCCGGCCAAGTCCGCCGAGCTCGACAAGCTGCGCGCCGAGCTGGAGGCCAAGATGAACCGCTGGGCCGAGCTCGAAGAAAAGAAGGGCTGAGCTCAGCCGCGCGCGTTCGCGATCGCGGCGCGCGCCGCCGCGAAGTCCGCCGGGGACTGCACGCTGATGCACGGCAACGTCTTGTCGATGCGCTTGATCAGGCCCGCGAGCACCTTGCCCGCGCCGATCTCGACACACAGCGTGACGCCGTCCGCGCGCATGCGCTCGATGCTCTGCTGCCAGCGCACCGGCGCCGCCACTTGCTCGATCAGCGCCTCGCGCGCGTCGTCACCGCGCGTGATCGGCTCGGCGCGCACGTTGATGTAGAGCGGCGTGTCCGTGTCGAGGAACGGCGTGTCGCGCAGCTGGGGCTCCAGTCGCTGCTCGGCGGGCTTCATCAGCCGCGAGTGGAACGGCGCGCTGACCGGCAGCGGGATCACCTTGCAGCCGAGCGCCAGCAGCGCCGGCTTGGCGACCTCGACCGCGCTCGCCTGGCCGGCGATCACCAGCTGCCCGGGCGAGTTGTAGTTGACCGGCTCCACGATGCCCGGCGTCGCAGCCAGCAGCGCCTCGATCGCGACCAGGTCGCCGCCGAGCACGGCCGCCATCGCGCCTTCGCCCACCGGCACCGCTTCCTGCATGTACGTGCCGCGCTGACGCACGATGCGCACCGCGCGCTCGAACGCGAGCTTGCCCGCGGCGACGTTGGCCGAGTACTCGCCGAGGCTGTGCCCCGCCACGACGTCCGGCTTCTCGCCGAGCGCGCGAAACAGCGCGACCGAGACGGTCAGCAGCGCGGGCTGCGTGTTGGCGGTGAGCTTGAGTGCGTCTTCGGGTCCGTCGAAGCACATGCCCGACAGCGACTCACCGAGTGCGGCGTCCGCGGCCTCGAACGTCTCCCTCGCGAGCGGCTCCTGCTCGAACGCGGCCTTGCCCATGCCGACCGCCTGCGAGCCCTGCCCCGGAAACACGAATGCCACTTTGCCCATGCGCTCTCCCTGCTCCTCCGCTTACCCCGAACCCGGCCCGCGAGCCACGAGTTGGCGTGCTCGAAACGTTTCTTGGCGCGCATCGCATCCGGGCCGTGAAGTGCGATACCATCGGGAGATGGGGGAACTGCGGGTAAAACTCGGCCAGGACGGCCGACTTGTATCGAGCACGCCGGAGAGCGCGCCCAAGCTGCTCAAGGAACCCGGCGACTACCGCGTCTTCCCCGGCCCGCTCCAGAGCTACCTGATGATGCGCCACACGGACGACCCGCGCGCGCGCGGCCGTGTGCTGATGATGGGCGAGCTGGTCAACCGCATGACCGTCGTCGAGATCATCAACCTGGTGACCTCGACGTCCTGGAATGGGGAGCTGCACATCGCGAGTCCGGAGGGCACGCGCGTGCTGACCATCGCGCAGGGTGCACTCAAGCACGCGCGCACCGAGATCGGACGCGAGCGCATCGGCGAGCTGCTCGTGCGCGCCGGCTTGCTGGAGCGCGTGCAGCTGGAGCAGCTGCTGCCCAAGAAGCCCGCCGATCAACGCTTCGGCCAGCTGCTCGTGCAGCGCGGGCTGCTCGACGAGGAGCAGCTGTTCAAGCAGCTGCAGGCGCAGACCGAGACCATCTTCTACGCCGCCATGCTGGTCGAGACCGGGCTGTACTGGTTCGTGGTGCCGCCGGAGAACGCGCCCGCGCCGCCGACCACCTTCCACCTGTCCATCCAGGGCCTGCTGATGGAGGGTGTGCAGCGCATCGACGAGATGGCGCTGTACCGCGAGCG
>JBEVNG010000189.1:0-7478 GCA_040508235.1 Polyangiales bacterium
GCCTCGTGGTCAGCCTGTTCGAGAAGCGCCTCGCGCTCGGCATGTACGCCATGCTGCCGAACGTCAACTTCACCCAGTTCTCGACCCACTTCTCGAACGAGAAGGAGCAGTACTTCAGCAACAGCCTGCACCCGGAGCTCTACGGCGACCGCCTGAAGGCCGTGTCGATCGCGGTCGGCGCGGGCGTGCGCGTGACCGATAGCCTCTCGCTCGGCATCGGCATCACCATGGGCCTGCGCGCGGTCGCGCAAGCGCACGCGTTCGTCGCGGACGCCGGCCGCCTGACCGACATCGACCTGAACATCGACGCGGTCGCGAAGGTGGAGCTGGTGCCGCAGTTCGGCCTGTCGTGGAGGCCGATCAAGAGGCTGCACCTCACCGGCACGCTGCACGCGCCGCAGAAGCTCGACATCGAGGCGGGCTTCAAGTTCGTGCTCGCCAACTTCGCCGAGGAGGGCTCGCTGCTCGGCTTCACGTACGACTTCCTGCCCTGGCAAGCAGGCGCCGGCGCCAGCTTCGACCTGATCCAGGAGAAGAACCTCGTGCTGACGGCCACCGCGTCGATGCTCTACGGCCGCTGGTCGCAGTACATCAACCGGCAGTCGATTCGCCCGGAGGGCGCGTACGAGTGGAACGACACGATCTCCGCGCAGGGAGGCCTGCGCATGGAGAAGGGACCGCTGGGCATCACGCTCGACGGCCAGTACAAGCCGACCCCGGTGCCGCTGCAGACGGGCCGCTACAACTACGTCGACAACGATCGCGTCGGGCTCGCGCTGGCGGTCAACTACGCCTTCGAGCTGATGAAGCAGAAGATGAAGCTCGGCGTGATGCTGCAGGGCTACCGCCTGATCGAGCGCAACCAGACCAAGCTCAAGACGCCCACCTTCGCGGACGGCGTCAACCGCACTCCGCAGCTGGTGGCCGACGAAGTCCCCGACGACACCGTGCAGGGTGGACTGCCGCTCGCCGGCCGTGAGGGCCTGCAGACGAACAATCCTGGCTTCCCGGGCTTCTCGAGCGTGGGCTGGGTCAGCTCCGCATCCCTCTATCTCACGGTGCTGCTGTGAACATGCGCGTCGCGATCGCGAGCTTGCTCCTCGCCAGCTGCACGTTCGGCGGCTCCGAGGAAGACCCCACCAACGGCCTCTCCGCGATGACCGGCACGCTCGATGCCGGCGAGCCGAGCACCGCGGATGACGACGACGGCGATGATGGCGCGGGGGATGACGAGGAGCCGATGTCGCGGCTCGACGCGTCGATGTGGTCGGACGCGACCGTGATCCCGAGTGATGCGACCGTCGCCGATGGCGGCAGGCGCGACGCGGGGCGGGCGGATGCGGGCGGCAACATGTGCACGCCGGTGACGGCGCCCGCGGTCTGCGATCCGGTCAAGAACACCGGCTGCTCGCTGTTCCTGCGCTGTGACCTCGATCCCGCGGCCAGCACGCCTGCCGGACGCTGCTTGTTCACGGGTCTCTCTCTGGGCGGCGAGTGCACGGCAAATGCCCTGAGCACCACCTGCGAGGTCGGCAGCACCTGCGTCGATGGTGCATGCCGCAAGACCTGTTACTGCAACGCCGACTGCGGCGCCGCGCAGAAGTGCACCGGCACCGCCCCCGGCGCGGAAGGTCCCGTCAAGCTCTGCGAGTGATCAGCGTTTGCGCTGACGGCCGGTAAGCGAGAGCATCGAGGCATGGCCAAGCTGCTCCGCTTCGAAGACAACAACAAGAATGCCGTCTGCCTGGCGGCGCACCACATCACCGCGCTGGTCGACTTCAACCAGTTCACGGACGTGTACTTCGTGGGCGGCGGCCAGATCCGCGTGGCCCAGAACATCGAGACCGTGCAGAAGATCTGGGCCGAGGCGCTGGAGACCACGATCAAGACTAGTTGAGCAGGCGCGACGGTGGGGGCGGCGCATCGTCGGACTCCGCGACCTCGCCTCCGTCCGCGAGCGTGCGGTTGCGCTCGGCGTTCTGCTCGTACTCCGTGCGCTTCTTGCCGGGCTTCTCCTTGGCCGCCGCGCGGTCCCATTGATGGGCCGCCTCCCGCAGCGCCAGCTCGCGCGCATGCGTATCGCCAGCTTCTTCCGCCTTCTGCTCGGCGGCCTCCGCCTTGGCCACGTGTGGGTTCTTGCCGAAGCTCATGGCTGCTTACGTAGCGCGCCTGGCCGCGCCTGTCCGCCGCACGTATCCTCGCCCCATGACCGAGCCGGGAGCGTGGAAAGTCTGCAGCATCTGCCGCAAGCCCATCAAGCACGGGCAGAAGTACTACGCATGCAGCGTATCGACCTGCAACCGCGTGCGCACGGGGCTGTTCTTCTGCTCGGTCGAGTGCTGGGACAGCCACCTTCCCACCGCGCGTCATCGCGACGCATGGGCGGAGGAGAAGGTGGCGCCCAAGGCGTGACTCAGTCGATGTAGATGCAGCGCATCGTGGCGACCGCGATGGTCGGGTCGATGTCCATGCAGTTCATGCCGGTGGGGCAGTTGCCGCCGGGCACGCCGCAGTTGAGCTCGCACGAGCCGAACCAGCAGACCGCCTGCGAGGTGTTGCCCTCGGGGCCCTTGCAATCGGTGTCCTGGGTGCAGGTGCTGCCGCAGTAGCCGTGGGGCAGCGCGGCACTCGCCAGGCTGAGCGCCGGCTGGTGGCAGATGTTCAAGCCCTCGCAGTCGCCGTTCCAGTGCAGCGGATCGCACTGCGACCAGGGCTGCTCGGTCTTCTTCCCGCCGCCCGCCGGATAGCGGCAGCGCCACTCGGGGAACAGCGCGCCCTGCACGCCGACCGCGAAGTTCTCGCAGACCATGTCGTCGGGGCACGCGCCCTTGCCGTCGTTCTGCGCACCGCCGCACGGGTACTGGCAGAGACCCTCGCCGATGATCGCGTTGCAGACGCCCTTCACGCCATCGATCGCGGCGCAGTCGGCGTCGGTGCTGCAGTCGTCCACGCAGAAGCCCGGGATCGCCGAGCCCGCCGGGAGCATGCACTTGAGATCGTCGCCCTTGCAGTCGCCGTTCCCGTAGCAGATCGAGCCGCGCTGGCCGTCGTGCGGCAGCGGCGCCAGCGGCGTGGTGATCACCGCGGCGTCGGGCAGCACGACTGGAGGCAGGCTGCCGTCGGGCAGCACCACGGGGGGCAACGTGCCGGCGTCGCCTGCGTCGACGGCGGGCGGCGTCTCGATGGTCGCGTCGATGCGCGCGTCCATGCGGCTGCCGGCATCGGCAGGGGCTTCATCGCCCTCACCCACGTCGATGCCGCCGGTCTCGTCGCCATCGCCAGCGTTGTTGCCGTCGCCGGGCTTGTCCTCGCTACAGGCAACGCTGAGCAGCACCAGGCCCACGGCCCCGGCCGCGCGAATCCGTTCCATCCAAGCCATACACGCCTCCCGAGACCCGCAAAAACTCCAGCGCGGGTGGAGGGGTATAGACCTGACCGGCTTTGCCCAACAAGCTCAGCACTGTTACCGGCTTGACGTTTTCGATGAACTTATTGGCCGGCAATGCGCACGAATGGCGCATCTTTCCGACGATGCTGTCACGTATGACCGAAGCGGTCACTGGCGTAGCCGAGCTGTCCGGCGCCTATTCGGCCGGCGTGGCGAGGCGGTGGCGTGAGATCGCGGCGAGCGTCTCGATGACGTGACCGCGCAGCCGCTCGCGCATCGCGTGCAGCCTGCTGCGCGTGCGCGCGAGCACGAGGTCGTTCAGCGAGAGCACGCCGAGCAGCACGCCGGCGTCGTTCACCACGGGCAAGCGACGCACCTGCCGCTCCATCATGGTGCGCTCCGCGTCGCGCACGTCGTCATGCACGTGGCAGGTGAACACGCCCGCGGACATCGCGGACTCGATGCTGATCTCGCCGATCGCCACGCCGCGCAGGTACGCCGCCATGCTGATGTCGCGGTCGGTCAGCATCGCGATCGGTCGCCAGTCCGTGTCGACCACCGGCACGCAGCCGACGTCTCGTTCCCACATCGCGCTCGCGGCATCCGCCAGCGACTGGTCGGGCGTGCAAGCGTACACCGAGGCACTCATCAAGCGCTTCACACGCATGAGCTTCTCCTTTGGAGCGGGTGCGGTCGTCCTGCACCTACGACCATACGCGCGCGCTGTAAAGGCGTTTAGCGCGGCAATCCGCAGCGAATCCAGTGCAGGATCTTCATGCGGTCGGCGAGCGGGATCTTCACGCCACTCTCCGGCGGAGGCATGCGGCAGCTGGTCACGTCGGCGCGGATCTCGTCCTGCCAGTCGGCAATGTGGCTGTACGAGTTGAGCGGCCACTCGCCGGTCCAGTCCTGGCCGTGACACGCGCCGCACTGGTTCACGAAGATGGGCTGCACGTCGGCGAACTTGGGCGCCGGGTCGGGGCACGAGGTAGGCGCCACCACGTCGCACACGAACGGCACGCTCGCGTCCTGCGCGGCATCGCTCGCGTCGTTCGGCAGGCGCGCGTCGAGAGGCGCGACCAGGGCGTCTGGCGTGCTCGCGTCGATGGGCGCGGCGGCGTCGCTGTCGTCCGCATCGTCGCCACAGCCGATCCCGAGGACCAACGCCACACTCACGCCAAGGAAGCTCCGCCGCATTCGACGGACCTTAGCGCTGCACGCGGCGCCTCGCCGCTGCGACAGAACGCCGCACGTACGAACGTGACCGCGCCTACACAGCGTGCGCGATCGCAGCCGCCGCGATCGCGCCCAGCGGCAACACCTGGATCGCCGCCCCGCGTTCGATCGCCTCCCGCGGCATGCCGAACACCACGCTTGTCTCTTGATCCTGCGCGATCGTGTGCGCCCCGGCCTCGCGCATGCGCAAGAGTCCGCGCGCCCCGTCGTCGCCCATGCCCGTCAGCAGCGCGCCCACGGCATTGGCGCCGGCAGCCTCCGACACCGAGTCGAACAGCACATCGACCGAGGGCCGATGGCGGTTGACGTGCTCGCTCTGGTCGATGCGCACGATGTACTCGGCGCCGAGCCGCACCAGCCGCATGTGGCGATTGCCCGGCGCGATCAGCGCGCGACCCGGGATCACGCGGTCGCCGTCCTTCGCCTCCAGCACCTCCAGCGCGGCGGCGTCGTTGCAGCGGCGCGCGAACGCGCTCGTGAAGTGCTCGGGCATGTGCTGCACGATCACGGTGCCGGGGCAGTCCGCGGGGAACGCGGCCAGCACGTCGCGCAGTGCCTCCGTGCCTCCGGTCGACGCACCGAGCGCGATGATCTTGTACGTGGTCTTGCCGAGCTTGGGCACCGGCGGGCGTGGACCTTCTTGCGCAGCGGCGCGCTTGCGAACCTTCACGCGCGCGGCGGCCTTCACCTTGGCCACCAGCTCCGGCATCAGCTCGCTCAAGCCCTGCGTGACGTCGAGCTTGGGCTTGGTCACGAAGTCGATCGCCCCGAGGTCGAGCGCCTGCAGCGTGGTGTCGGCCCCCTGCTCGGTCAGCGACGACACCATCACCACCGGCATCGGACGCTGCTCGAGCAGCAGCTTCAAGAACGTCAGCCCGTGCATGCGCGGCATCTCGACGTCGAGCGTCAGCACGTCCGGCTTGAGCTGGTTGATCTTGTCCTTGGCGACGTACGGATCCTGCGCGGTGCCCACGACCTCGATGCCGGGGTCGCGCGAGAGCGCCTCGCTCAGGAGCCTGCGCACCAACGCGGAGTCATCGACGATCAGGACGCGTATCTTGCTCATAGGTCATCGAACAGGGTGATGGCGGACTCCATGGGGATGGAGCCGCGTTGCACGACCTTGCGCTCTACCTGCGCGATCTCGGGCGTCGCGTTCTTGCTCAGCAGCTTCACCAGCGCCTTGCCGGTGTGCGTGTAGAAGTGGACGGCGCGCGGGGAGTTGCCCCCTAGATCTTGGCTGACCACCTTGAGCTTTTCCTCGCGCACGTAGCTGCGGATGAACTCGATGTTGCGGATCGGCACCGTGCCGTCCGAGCTGGCGGTGGCGAGCACGTGCCCCCCGCCGAACAACTTGGCCACCAGTCGGTCGCGCCGCGCGCCGAGCTTCTGCATGCTGCCGAGCAGCACCTCCATCGCCTGCAGGCCGTAGCGCGCGGGGTCTTCCTGATGCAGCACGTCGTCGCCGGAGGGAAGCATGTAATGGTTCATGCCGCCCACGCGCGACACGGGATCGTACAGGCAGACTGCGATGCACGACCCGAGCACGGTGCGCACCACGGCCGCGCGGTCCGATGCGAACACGCCACCGATGCGGATGGTGACGTCGATCGCCGTCACGGGGTGCCTCCGAGGTGCTCGTAGACCGTCTTGCCGTAGCTCTTCAGGTCCGGCCGCCCGCCTGCCATCGACTCCGAGTGACCGAGGAACAAGAAGCCTCCGTGCTTCAGGTACGAGAGCAGGCGCGACACGATCTGCTTCTGCACATCGAGGTCGAAGTAGATCAGCGCGTTGCGGCAGAACACGGCGTCGAAGCGCGCGTTCACGGGCCACTTGGCGTCGATGAAGTTGATGCGCCGAAACGCGACGCGCTCGCGCAGCGCCCGCTTGACGCGCATCAGCCCGGACTTGGCGCCGGTGCCGCGGATCAACCAGCGACTGGCGACCTCGCGCGGGATGTCGTTCAGGCAAGCTTCGTCGTACACGCCACGCTCGCCGGCCGCGAGCATGTCGGTGTCGAGATCGCTGGCGAGCGCACGGATGTCGCCGCGCTCCCAGCCCGGCACCGCGTCGAGCACCGTCATCAGCGCGGTGTAGACCTCCTCACCCGACGAGCAGCCCGCGCTCCACAGCCGCAGCTGGAACCCGCCGCCCTCCGCCAGCTTGGGCCTCAGCACGCGCGACACCAGCTCCTCGAAGTGGTGCGCCTCGCGGTAGAAGTTGGTCTTGTTGGTGGTCATCACGTTGAGCAGCTGCTCCAGCTCGCCGCCGTGATCACCCTCGCGCACCAGCAGCGTATAGTACTCGTCGAACGTCTGCAGCTGCAGCGCGCGCAGCCTGCGCACCAGACGCGAGCAGACCAGCTGCTTCTTCTCGTCGCGCAGCGCGATCCCCGCCTTCTGCCGCACGAGCGAGCGGAAGCGCTCGAACTGCTCGCTGGTCAGCGTGTAGCCCGCACTCTCCACCACCTCCGTGTCGACAGCTGTCGCGCCCATTCAGAACTCCACGAAGCCGTCTTCGTCCTCACCGCGACCCGACGCCGAGGGTGGCGGCTTCTTGGCCGCCGCACGCGCTGGAGGCGGCGGCGCCGGGCGCGCCTTGGCCGCGGGCTTGGGGGCGGGCTTCTTCGCGCGCGTCTCCTGGCGCGGCGCCGCGTCGTCATCGGTCTGGAACTGGCCGACCGTCTCCAGCAGGTCGCTGCCCTGCTTGGCCAGCGAGGCCGCCGCGCTCGCGGTCTGCTCGACCAGCGCGGAGTTCTGCTGCGTCGACTCGTCCATCTTGGTGACCGCGTTGTTCACCTGCTCGATCGCGGTGCTCTGCTCCTGCGAGGCCGCCGAGATCTCGCCGACGATGT
>JBEVNG010000194.1:0-5432 GCA_040508235.1 Polyangiales bacterium
AGCCCGAGCTGCCACACCACCAGCGTGGTGATCACCACGGCCAGGAACGGCGCGGGCAAGCGGCGCCCGAGCCGCGGCTCCAGGTTGTTCTGCACCACGCGCACGACCATGAACGTCAGCACCGAGAGCGCGAGCGTGGTCCCGTGCGTCTGCGTGAGCGCGCTCGCGAGCCGCATCAGGTCCGTCAGCGCGCAGCGCGGCGGCGTGTAGCCCCACAGCGTCTTGGTGATGGCGCTCTTCTCGATGCCCAGGAACGCGGGCAGCTGGTTCACGACGATGTACACGCCGGCGCCGGCGGTGAAGCCGGTCAGCACGGGCTCGCTGACGAAGCGCGTCAGCGTGCCCACACGCAGCAGCGCGGCGCCGACCTGCACCAGGCCGACCAGCAGCGTGAGCGTGACGATCGCCGAGACGGAGTCGCCCTGGGCCACGAACAGTGCGGCGTTGGCCGCCAGCATCACGGAGATGGCGTTGGTCGGGCCGTTGATCAGGAACTCGGAGCTGCCGAAGGCGGCGCCGAAGATCGAGGCGGCCACCGCGGTCGCGATGCCGGCGGCCGGGGGCACGCCGGCGATCAGCGCGTAGGCCATCGCCTGGGGAATCGTGAACAGGGCGACCGTGATGCCGGCGATCAGGTCGGGCCGCAGCTGGCGGCCGCCGTAGCCGCGCAGGGTGGTCAGGAAGGGGAAAACCCGCGACAATCCACGCTCTTCGAGGGCGGCTGGCCAGGCCCGGCTGGACGGCGGAGGGGACGACGGCATCGGCCGCCGCGAGATATCACGGTTTCACGCCGGCGCTACAGGGGTGTCGAAGCGGGCTGTCTCCCCTCAGAGCAGGATCCAGCGGCAGGACGAGGGGCAGTCGTCGTCGTCGTTGCGGTTGCCGTCGTCGCAGTCCTCGCCGACCTGGACCTTGCCGTCGCCGCACGAGGGGCCGAGCCGGCAGCCGGGCTCGCACTCGCCGTAGCCGCCGTCGTTCATGCCGTCGTCGCACTCCTCGCCCGCGGCCACGATGCCGTCGCCGCAGGTCGGCGTGCACTCGCTGCGCGCGGTGTTGAAGCCAGCCAGCGTGAGCCGGAACGACGAGCCCTCGGGCTTGCGCTCGGCGTGGAAGACATGGATCGGGTAGACCGCGCCCGCCTCGAGACCGAACCTCGCGGCGGCGCTGGCATCGAGCGCGACGCTACCGTCCATCGGCACGTGCGGCCCGCCGAGGTCGACAGCGAGCTTGCCGTTGACGAACACCCACAGGTCGTCGTCACCCGTGAAGTCGAGCCGCGCGGCCTGCGCCGGATCGAACACGAACCAGTGCACCACCTCGGTAGTGAAGCCGAAGTCGTGCGTGCCCGCGCCGGGCACCAGGCTGTCTTCCCATGGCCAGCCGTCGTAGCCGTACTGCTCGGAGATCTTCGCGCGGTAGCGCGTGTCCTTCAGCGCGTTGGGCGCGTCGTCGAGCGGGAAGAACAGCGGCGTGCCGTCGAAGGTCTGCTGGCTCTCCTCGGCGCAGCACGCGCTCTGGTTGTTCCAGGGCACGCACGGATCGAAGCAGGTGCCGCTGCACATCGCGCAGCCACTGCCTCCGGGTCCGCCGTACTGCACGTTGTTGAACGTGCGCTTGCCGAGCCACGGCTCGCCGTTGGCGCCGTGCCGATTCACGAACGCGCCGGCGGCGTCGCGGAACAACGTCAGCGTGCCGACGTGCAGCGCCTTCTGATCGCGGTACCAGCGCGCGAAGCTGTCGCTCGAGCGAATGCAGGCGGCGTCGCCCTGCGCCAGCACCGGCTTGCCGTCCTTGTCGAGCTCGTTGCGCGTGATGCCCGCCACGTGGTTGCCGCAGCCGATGTGGAAGTCCGGGTCGGAGTCGGCGAAGTCACGGAACACGGCGGGCACGCGCAGCACGCACTCCCCGCCCAGCTTGGTGCACGACGAGCTGTCGGTGCAGGTGAAGCCTGCCTCGATCTGGCACTTGTCGGAGCAGCCGTCGCCGCTGCGCGTGTTGCCGTCGTCGCACGCCTCGTCGATCGTGAGGCCGTCGCCACAGCGCGAGCGACAGCGGCCGCCGGTGCAGTCCGGCTCGCTCTGGCAGAGCGACGAGCAACCGTCGAACGGCATGGAGTTGCCGTCCTCGCAGCCCTCGGCGCCCTCGACCTTGCCGTCGCCGCAGGTCGTGCTGGAGCAGCGCGATGGCGAGCCCTCGCACTTGTAGCCGAGCTCCAGCTGGCAGCGCGCGGAGCAGCCGTCGCCGTCCTTCAGGTTGCCGTCATCACAGCGCTCGCTCGCGACCGCGCTGCCGTCGCCACAGCGCGCGGCCACACGACAGGGCACGCCGGGCTCGGTGCAGCTGTAGCCGGGCTCGACGCGCAGGCAGTTGCCCGCGCAGCCGTCCCCGCCCTGGAGGTTGCCGTCGTCGCAGCCCTCGTCCGCGGTGAGCTTGCCGTCGCCGCAGTGCGGTGGGGAGTCGGCGCAACCGCCGACGGGACACGACACGATTGGAGGCAGCTCCTCGCCACCGGGTGTGGGCTCGCTGACGACGGGAGCATCGGACGCGGCACACGCGGCGATCAGGATCCAAGACAACGGCCAGGCACGCATGCGGACAGGGAGGCCGCCGCCCGGCCGTTCGGGTCACTTCATCAACATCTTGAGCAGCGAGAGCTTGCCCTGGTTGACGGTCTTCCAGTCGTCTTGGAGCAGCCCCGCGGTGTCGCCGGAGTTGGGGTTGAGGCACCAGTAGAAGAAGCCGTTGGCGCCGCGCTCGTTCAGGTACTTCACCAGCGCGTCCTGCCAGACCTTGTCGGCATCGACGTACTTGCCGCCGAACTCGCCGAGGATCACCGGCGCCTCGCCTTCGAACAGGTGGCCCCAGTGGCGAGTCCAGATCGCGGGCATGTTGCCGGGGTAGCCGGCCTCGCTGAAGTACGGCTGCGCGAACACGCTCGGTCCGTAGACGTGCGGGCTGTAGACCAGCCGCGAGGCGGGCAGTCGCGGGGGCTGGTTCTTGGCCTCGGTGAGGTTCTCGCCCCAGAACACGGCGTCGCCCGAGTAGCCCTCGGAGCCGACGCCCTCGACGAACAGCAACAGGTGCGGGTTCGCGCGCAGCACGCGCTCGCCGCCCTCTTCCGCCAGCGCCTTCCAGTCGCCCCAGGTCAGGCCGTAGGGCTCGTTGAAGAGATCGATGCCGAGCACGTACGGCGCGTATTGCTCGGCGTGCTTGGCGAGCGTGTCGAGATCCGCGAGCCAGCCTTGCTTGCCGTAGTTGGTGCACGCGGGATCGATCGGGCTCTTCTTCATGAACCCGACCTTGGCCGCGCAGGTGTGCACGTCCCAGAGCATGTAGAGTCCGGCGTCCTTGGCCGCCTTGGCGAGCTCGTCGAAGTGCTCGCGGCCTGTGTCGAGGTCGCCGCGATTGGCCCAGCTGGCGGAGGCGTTGCCAGGACGGATGCTCTCCGGAGAGAGCGGCACGCGCAGCGCGTTGAAGCCGAGCGACTTCACCTGCGCCAGGAAGTCCGCGACGCTGCGCTTGGACTCGCTCGGCCCGAACAGCGCGAGCGACTCCGTCTCCAGGCCAAACCAGTTGAGCCCGTACAGCCGGATCTCGTCGCGACCGCGATGGATGCGACCGTCCTCGACCCACCACGACTCGGCGCGTGGCACGCGCGTGCCGTAGATGTCGTCGTCGGTGCCGTTGCCAGGTGGACGCGCGGCATCACGTGGTGGATCGATCGAAGCGTCTTCCTCGGCCGTGGCGTCCGCGGACGAAGCGTCGCGCCCTTCTTGCGGCTCGGGATCGTCGTCAGGCTCGACCTTCGCGTCGCGCACGCTCGTGCGTGCATCGCGCGCCTCGACGCCCGCGTCGCGACGGCCGGCGTCGAGCTTGCCCGTCGTCGGCTCCATCGGGTCGGGCTCGCTCGGTGCATTGTCCGTGCAGCCAAGCATGCAGATCAACAGCAGCGCACTTCGTCTCGCCATGCCCGCATCGAGCGGATGCGTGTCCGGTTCGGGTCAGTACTCGGTGTTGTTTCGCTGCGTGACGTTGCGCGCCGCCACGCCCATGAACAGCTCCTTGCCGATCTTGCTGTAGCGGGTATCGCTCATCGTCACCGTGCTGGTGTCGCTGTCGGTTCGGAAGATCGACTCCTTCATGTTCGAGATGTCGCAGCGCTCGATCTGCACGTCGACCTTGAAGGTGGTGCCGCCGTTCTGACGGATGAACTTGCCAGCGTCGTCGGCACGAAAGTCGTAGACACGGAACGTGCTCGCGGCGTTGATCTGGAACACCTTGTCCGAGCCCATTCGCGCGGAGCCGCCTCGCAGCTCGACGGTGCCACTCTCCTTGATGGTCAGCGCGTCCTCGCCGATGTCTTCCCACACGATGTTCTCCAGCTGCGCGTCGCCATGGCAGTGGATGCCGTCCGCGGCGGGCGCGCCGATCACGACGTTGCGGAGCTTGGCGCCCTTCTCCAGCTTGAACACCGGCTTCTGGTCTTCGCCCTGGCTGCCGTCGCCGACCTCGGGACCGGCGACGAAGCGCTTGCCGCTGCCGTCGTACGTCTGGCCCGCGGCGACCACGATGGTCTCGCGCACGGTCGTGGTCACGAGCGCAGCGGAGGACGCGTCCTGGCGTACGCGCGCATCTTCCACGTCCGGGACGCGCGCGTCCTGCACGCGCGCATCGGTCGCGGCATCGAGCGCCGCGCTGGCGTCTTCCTCCGTGGGCGTCGCGGTGGACGCGTCCTGGTCCGGCTCTCGCTCGTCGTCACGCGCATCGCGGCCCACGAAGGCGTCGCGTGGGCTGGCATCCAAAGTGGCCACGCGTGCGTCGCGCTCCTCGCGCTCGGCGGGCGGCTCGGACTCGTCATTTTGCTTTTCCGGAGCGGTGTCGTCGCCGCACCCTGCGAGGGCGAGCAGCAGCAGCGAGCCGCGGAGCGTGAGGGCCGAAGCGCGCGAGCAAGTTGTGGAGAGCTTGGTCATGGGCGATTGATGCGCGGGGGAGCGATTTCGATCACCACCATCCTCTGGCTGGTGTTGTCAACGGGCGTGCGCGCGCAGGAGCTCGACTACCAGGCGCGGGAGGGTTGTCCTTCGCGCGCAGAGTTCGAGCGCCGGCTGGCCTCGCGCGTGCGGACGGTACCCAGCACCGCGCTGGCGATCACGGTGCGGATCGCGGCCACCGCGACGCTCACGCTTCGCGACGGAACCACGCTGATCGGCGAGCGCACGCTGCAGGCCGCCTCGTGCGAGGAGGCCGTCGATGCGCTCGCGTTCGTGGCCGCCCTGCTGCTGGAAGAGCGCGCGCGCGGCGAAGCCCCCGTGCGCGGCGAAGCCTCCGTGCCACCCCCGCCAGCCCTCAAGCGCCCCAAACGCGCCACCCAAGCCCCCACCGTCGAAACTCAACCCCCCGAGCCCGCGCTAGCACCCAGCACCGCGCCCGAG
>JBEVNG010000195.1:0-3639 GCA_040508235.1 Polyangiales bacterium
CCTCGACTGGGGTGTGGAGTTCTCCGAGGACCACAAGCTCAAGTTCACCACCATGCTGCTGCGTCAGTCGGAGGACACCACGACGCTGCGCAGGGGCTTCGACATCGACCTCGGCCGCGACACGCAGGTGACACGCCTGAGCTGGGTCGAGCGTCAGGTGTTCCTGCAGCAGCTGCACGGCTCGCACACCTTCGACCGGCTGCGCGACCTGAAGATCGACTGGCGCTACTCCTACGCGCAAGCCTCGCGCTACGAGCCCGACCGGCGCGACTACCAGTACAGCTCGCCCGTCGGCGGCAACGCCTTTGCGCTCGACACCGGCGCCAGCAACCAGCGCCTCTGGGGCGACCTGAACGACAAGACCAACGAGGGTCAGCTCGACTTCGTGCAGCCGTTCCCGATCTGGCAGGACATGAAGGCGAAGCTGAAGTTCGGCGCGTACCTGTACCGTCGCCAGCGCGACGCCTGGGTGCGCCGCTTCGAGTACAACGTCGCCGGCCTGCCTGCCGACGTGGCCGCCTTGCCGCCCGATCAGATCTTCACGCCGGCCAACATCGGCATGGGTGCGCAGTTCCGCGAGGTCTCGCTCGCCAACGACACCTACGACGCGTCGATGGACCTGCAGGCCGGCTACGTGAGCATGGAGCTGCCGGTGTACAAGCGGCTCGACCTGATGGGCGGCGCGCGCCTCGAGCACGCGGTGATCGAGGTCAGCACGTTCGACCAGTTCGCGCCCGACAAGCCGCCGGAGCTGGCGCGCCTCGACAACCTCGATGCGCTGCCCGCGGCCACCGCGACCTGGCGCTTCATCGACGACTACCAGCTGCGCGCCGGCTACAGCCGCACGCTCAACCGCCCCGACCTGCGCGAGCTGTCGAGCGGTCAGTTCAACGACGTCGAGGCCAACGCGCGCTTGATCGGCTCGCCCAACCTCAAGCGCGCCCTGATCGACAGCTACGACCTGCGCCTCGAGTGGTACTACTCGAGCGACGAGGTGTTCTCGGTCGGCGCGTTCTTCAAGCAGTTCAAGGACCCCATCGAGGCCACGGTGCAGCCGGGCCAGGAGCTGGTCTACAGCTTCATCAACACCGACAAGGCGAGCATCCGCGGCCTGGAGCTCGACGCGCGCAAGCGCTTCAGCTTCATCCACGAGAAGCTGGAGTCGCTGTACCTCGCGGGCAACATCTCGTGGATCGACTCCGAGGTGCAGATCGAGACGCTCAACATGGGCACCTACAAGCGCCCGCTGCAGAGCCAGAGCCCGTGGGTGATCAACGCGCAGCTGGGCTGGGACAACAGCGCGCCCGGCGGCACCGGCACCGCGGTGGCCCTGCTCTACAACGTCTCCGGCCGCCGCATTCGCGCGGTGGGCGATCCCAACTTCTCGGTGCCGGACCAATACGAGAACCCGTTCCACCGTGTGGACCTGGTGTTCAGCCAGGCGCTGCCGCACGGCCTGCGGCTCGGCATCAAGGGTCAGAACTTGCTGAACTCGGAGCAGACTTGGCGTCAGGGCGACGTCATCGTGCGCCGTTTCCGCCGCGGCGTGGATGTCGCGGCGAGCCTGGCCTGGTCGTACTGAAATGAAGCCCAGAGGAGATGTCATGAAGAGTTCGTTGGTCCGCGTCTTCCCGGGCATGGCGCTACTGCTGGCGACTGGCTGCATGGGTTCGGCGCCGGTGGCCGGGGGCCGCGGCACGTTGATCACGCCCTCCAACCAGAGCGCGGAGTCCGCCTGGGACGAGCACGAGCGCGAGGCGCCGCTGGTGATGCGCAACCTGCGCAGCAGCCCCGAGGTCAGCACGCACGTGCTGCGCATCCGCACCCAGCGCGACGCGCGTATCCACCAGAAGTCGGACCTCTCGCTGTTCGTGGTCGCCGGCGAGCTGGAGGTCACCGTCGATGGTCGACCGTTCAAGCTCGACCGCGGCGACGTGCTGGAGATCCCCCGCGCGACGCCGTACGCGCTGCGCAACCTCGGTCAGGACGCCAGCGTGGCGTACCTGGTCTTCACGCCGGGGCACAGCGACGACGACGACAAGTCGGCCGCCGCTGCGCCGCGCGATAGCAGTTGGCGCTGGAACCTGTGGGTTCAGTGAGGAGCTAGGCCATGTCACTTGATCGTCACGACGACGTCGCGTCCACGAGCGCCGCAGCGAGCAACCTGTCGGCGCGAGATACGGACGTCATGGAACACAAGCCGCTGATCCTGATCGTGGATGACGAAGCCGAGCTCGCTCGCACGGTGAGCTACTCGTTCGAGCAGGAGGGCTTCGCCACGCGCCACGCCGAGAACGGACGCGGCGCGCTCGATGCCGCGGTGGCGACTCCGCCGCCGGACTTGATCCTGCTCGACCTGATGCTGCCGGACATGTCCGGCACGGAGGTCTGCCGCGAGCTGCGCCGCACCGAAGCGACGCGCTCGACGCCGATCATCTTCCTCACCGCCAAGGACAACGAGATCGACCGCGTGGTCGCCTTCGAGCTGGGCGCGGACGACTACGTGGCCAAGCCGTTCAGCGTGCGCGAGCTGATGCTGCGCGCGCGTGCGCTGTTGCGGCGCGCCAAGGCCACGCGGCCCACGGCGCCGAGCGGCGAGCAGAACTACGAGCGGCTGCGCGTCGACCCCGAGGCCCACCAGGTCTGGGTGGACGACGCCGAGGTCGCCCTCACCGCCCTGGAGTTCCGCCTGCTGCACACGCTGCTGACGCGCCGTGGCCGCGTGCAGACGCGCTCGCAGCTGCTGGAAGACGTCTGGGGCGTGCACGCCGAGGTCACCACGCGCACCGTCGACACGCACGTCAAGCGCCTGCGCGAGAAGCTGCGCGACGCCGGCGCCTACGTGGAGACCATCCGCGGCGTCGGCTACCGCTTCCGCGGCAAGAACGCCAACGGCTGAGCGAGCTGCGCGAAACGAGAAACGCGGAGCCGGCTTGGTGCTGGCTCCGCGTTCTTCGCTCCGTCTTCAGGGCGCTGTTACTCGAGGGCGAAGCGCACGCGCAGCCACTTGGTGCTGGCGATCGCGCGGCCGTCGATGGACGCCGGGTCGAAGCGCCAGTTGAGGATGGTCTTGACGGCCTCCGCGTCGAGGATGGGCTCCAGCTTGCCGCGCACGACCGCGCGCGTGACCTTGCCGAGCTCGTCGATCTCGGTCTCGACCACCATCAGGCCCTGCACACCCAGGCGACGCGCGCGCTCGGTGTACGAAGGCTGCGGGTTGCCGGCCCGGGGACGCGCCTCGACCAGCTTCGGCTTGGGCTTCTCTTCTTCCGGCGCCGCGAAGCCACGCGCGGCTTCACCGGGCGTGCCCATCAGCGTGGTGCCCACCGCGAACGCGGGGCCACCGGTGCCCGAGCCGAAGCTGTCGGCATCCATGCCCACCGGCTCCGGCTGGTTGTCGTTCTGCTTGATCGGCTGCGCGACGGGCTGCGGCTGAGGCGTCGCCTTGTCCGTGGGCTTGGGCTTGGGCAGGTTCTTGGGCGGAGGCGGCGGCGGAGGCGGCGGCTCCTCGTTCTTGGGCGGCAGCTCGTGCGGCTCGTCGATCACGACCATCTTCAGCACGTCCGGCATCTTCTTGCGCAGCGGACTGATCGAGTCCGCGCCAAACAACACCGTCGCGCCGATGCCGACCGTGATTCC
>JBEVNG010000202.1:0-10276 GCA_040508235.1 Polyangiales bacterium
CGGCACCGTCAGCGACGGCTGCGGCGGCACCTACGACTGCGGCGTGTGCGTCGCGCCGAACACCTGCGGCGGCGGCGGACCGAACAAGTGCGGCCCTGGCACCTGCACGCCGATCCCGCAGGCGACCGCCTGCATGAACAAGAACTGCGGCATCGTCGCGGACGGCTGCGGCGGCAGCTACACGTGCGGCACCTGCGCGCCGCCCGCGACCTGCGGCGGTGGCGGCTCGCCGAACGTGTGCGGTCAGCCGACCTGCACGCCCAAGACGATCCAGACGGCCTGCCCGGGCCTCCAGTGCGGCTGGGTCAGCGATGGCTGCGGCGGCGCGCTCAACTGCGGCACCTGCCCCAACGGCGGCGTGTGCGGCGGCGACGGCCCAAACAAGTGCGGCGCCACCTGCCAGCCGACGAGCTGCACCGCGGCCAACGCGAACTGCGGCAACATCGCCGACAACTGCGGCAGCTTGCTCAACTGCGGCACCTGCCCGGCGGGTCAGGTCTGCGGCGCCACCACGCCCAACCGTTGTGGCCCCGGCAACAACTGCACGCCGCGCACCTGCACGGCGGCGGGCGCGGAGTGCGGCCTGGTCGGCGACGGCTGCGGCGCGGTGCTCGACTGCGGCGTGTGCGTCGCTCCGCAGACCTGCGGCGGCGCGGGCATGAGCAACAAGTGCGGCACCGGCACCGGCGGCTGCAACAAGCTCAGCTGCGGGGGCCAGGGCGTGAGCTGCGGTCAGGCCAGCGACGGTTGTGGCGGCCTGCTCGACTGCGGCAACTGCCCGTCCGGCTCGTACTGCCAGAACGGCGGCTGCGTCGTGATCCCCATCTGATCACGCCGTGAACCACGCGAGAGCCCGGCCGCACGTCGCAGTGTGGTCGGGCTCTCGCCGTTTGTAGCGGACCTGGATCGGACGCGGAGTCGCGTCTGCAGACAACCCACTTGCCAGAGCGACCGACCGCTGCTTTTCCCGCTCCATCCGGGCGCGCGCAGGCCAACTTACACTTGCGTTCATGGTCGTTCCTGGCGAATCTCCGGGCTGTCTTGGTCTTTGCGGTCAGTGGAGCTCCGGCCGTCCCGGAATTCTTTGGGCCGAGTAGGTACGCCGTGTCCAACCTTCCTCTTCGCTCCGCCACACCCGAGCTCGCTGCCGACTCGCTTCCCGCTTCACGCACGCAGCCCTGCTACTCCGCGCGCCTGTTGCAGCCGTTCCTGACGGTGATCGCGCGCTCCGAGCGCGTGCCCGCCGCGGTGAAGGAACAGCTGGCGAAGCTCGATCCCGAGCAGCGCATCTACGTGACCTACGTGCACTCGCTGCTCGCGTGCGCGGAGGAGATCAGCGGCGAGGCGGCGCTCGGGCTCAAGGCCAGCGAGGCGATGACCACCGGCGATGCCGGCATGTTCGACTTCCTGATGACCTCCGCCGACACGCCGCGCATGGCGATCAACGCGGGCAGCCGATACATCCGGCTGATCAGCGACGCGCATGATCTGTCGCTGTCGCTGGTGGGCGAGCGCGCGGTCGCACGGCTGGAGAGCCGGGTCGCCATCCCGCGCGCGGGCGAGGACTTCGCGATCGCGAGCATGCTGCGCAACCACATCTTCGGCTGGCCCGAGGGCATGCTGGAGGACATGGACGTGTGGTTCCGCCACGAGGCGCCGAGCGACCTCGCGCCGTACCACAGCGTGCTCGGCCCGGTGCGCCTGCACTTCGCCGCCGAGCGCGTCGGCTTTGGCTTCCCGGCGCGCTACCTCGATGCGCCGCTGCGCAAGCGCGACGCGCGGCTGCACTCGGTGCTGCGTCGCGCGGCGGAGGACACGCTCGCGGGGCTGCCGTCCAGCGAATCGCTCACCGAGCGCGTCAGCCACGTGGTCAGCGCGCAGCTCGGCAGCGGCGACGTGACGCTGCCCGAGATCGCGCGCCAGCTGAAGCTGCACCCGCGCAAGCTCAGCCGCAGCCTGATCCGCGAGGGCACCACCTACCAGGACCTGGTGGAGAGCCTGCGCCGCAACACCGCGCTGCATCACCTGGCGCACAGCGACCTGTCGATCACCCAGGTGGCGCGCTTGACGGGCTTTACCGGTAAGGCGCCCTTCCATCGCGCGTTTCGGCGCTGGACAGGCGACACGCCGGCGGGGTATCGCCGCAAGCAGCGTGGTGATCGTATGGGCATGCGCGTCGCGCGCGCCCCGCAACGCTGAGCTTATTCTTACTTTGGAGGTCGCGATGTCGACACGCGTGAAGAGCCTGGCGGCGCTGGTGCTCGCGCTCGGCTGTGGCTCCTCGGAGACCGGACCGCGCGCGGAGGGCGAGGCGCCATCCAGGGTGGACAGCAGCGTGGCCGATGCGAGCCGCGACGCCGCGCGCGATGCGCGCCCGCCCCCCCGCGTCGATGCGACGCCGAGCGATCCCAACCCCAACGCGTGCGGCAAGGCCGAGCTCACCACCCAGCGTGTGGTGCCGCGCGTGTGGCTGCTGCTCGACGGCTCGGGCAGCATGAGCGCGCCGCTCGGTGGGCTGACCGGGCCATCACGCTTCGCGCTGCTGCGCCAGGCGCTGCTCGACCCCACGAACGGACTGGTCGCCAAGCTCGCGGGCGCGGTCGAGTTCGGCCTGATGATCTACGACGGGGGACTGTCGCCGCCCGGCATCTACGTCCCCGGGCTGTGCCCGCGCGTGACCGTGGTGGAGCCCGCGCTCGACAACTACCAGGCGATCGCGGCCGCCTATCCCATGGAGCCCACGGGCGCGAGCACGCCCACGCACTACGCGCTGGTCGACCTGCAGGCGCGCATCGTGGCCGCGATGCGTAGCGAGCCGACGTTCGTGCTGCTGGCGACCGACGGCAAGCCCAACATCTGCGACTTCCACGACGGCATCCCGTCGAACTTCCTGACCGATCAAGAGGCGGTCGACACCGTCACGCAGCTGGAGCAGGCGGGCACGCGCACGTTCGCGCTGTCGATGGCCGGCGACGACGCGGACCTCGGCGCGCACTTGAACGACATCGCCAAGGCCGGCGGCACCGGCGCCAGCGTGTTCTCGCCCGCGACCCAGGACGACCTGGTGAAGTCGCTGACCGAGATCTTCGGCGGCACGCAGAGCTGCTCGATCGCGGTGGAGGGCAAGATCGTGTCCGGCAAGGAGTGCTCGGGCGACGTGAAGCTCAACGAGCAGGTGCTGCGCTGCGACACCGACTACCGCGTGGGCGACGACAAGCAGACGCTCGAGCTGCTGGGCGACGCCTGCAAGACGCTCCGCAGCGAGCCGTCGTCGCAGCTGAGCGCGAGCTTCGCCTGCAACGACGTCATCCTGCTCTGAGCGCGCCCTCAGCGGCGCAGCCTGGCGAGGCTCTCCAGCGTCTTGACCACGGCGTTGGCGGCCTCGCGGCCCTTCTGCAGGAAGTGCTCGACGAAGAAGCGGCGGTGCTCCTCGTGCTCGTGGAAGCGCTGGGGCGTGAGCACGACCGAGAACACGGCGACGCCGCTGTCGAGCTGCACGCGCATCAGGCCGTCGATCACGGCGGTCGACACGAACTCGTGGCGGTAGATGCCGCCGTCGACGATGAAGCCCGCGGCGACGATGGCCTGGTACTGGCCGCTCTCCGCGAGCAGCTTGGCGTGCAGCGGGATCTCGAACACGCCCGGGACCTCGAACACGTCGATGCTGTCCGCGGGCAGACCGAGCGCGGCGATCTCGTCCAGGAACGATCGGCGCGCCTGGTCGACGATGTCGCGGTGCCAGGTGGCCTGGACGAAGGCGATACGCTTGCCGGTGGATGCACGTGCGGTGGACATGAGCTGCTCCTCTGACGAAGGTCGGGCGCTAAGTCGCCCGCCGGTTCACGGCGGCTCTGGGCGCACGGGCATTCGCGCGGCTCTAGTCGCGCCCCAGTTCGTGGGGTGACTGGCCGATCGAGGAGACCCGTTCTCTCTCATCCGGACTGTGACCGTCGGCTTCGGAGTTGCACCGAATCTGCTGACCCCACGGACTCACATCCGTGGGCGCTCGCGGGCTTATGCGATCGCTCGCACTTACCGCCGGTGGGGGATTCCACCCCGCCCTGAGAACGCGAGCGACACGGTTCGACCGTGCCGCTTGGCAGCGTTGTATTCGCCCAGCGCAAGGCGTGCAACCCCAACGTCTACCCGAATGGAGGATTGTCTACAGCAACACGTGATCAACAGCACGTGAGCAGGGCATGCGGTGTGCACAAAAGAGGGCATGGCCACCAAGAAGAGCAAGAGCGCCCCCTGGGAACGACCGACGCCGAGGAAGGTGAAAAAGCGAGCTACCAAGCACCTCTCGGCGGCGCAAAAGAAGCACGCGGCGCAGCGCGCCAAGCGTGCCGGCCGGTCCTACCCGAACATGGTCGACAACATGCACGAGGCGCAGGCCGCCAAGAAGAAGAGCACCAGGAAGAAGACCACGGCCAAGAAGAAGACCACGGCCAAGAAGGCGACCAAGAAGAAAGCGGCCAATCGCACCACCCCTCGCAAGAAGGCCACGCGCAAGAAGACCGCCAAGAAGGCGACCAAGCGCAAGCCGCGCGAGAAGGATCCCCACGGCGGGCTCACCGCGGCCGGGCGACGCGCGTTCAAGGAGCGCGATGGTTCGAACCTCAAGCCGGGCGTGAAGAAGAAGCTCAGCGAGATGAGCCCGAGCGAGATGAAGCGCAAGGGCAGCTGGGCGGTGCGCTTCTATGGGCGCGAGAAGCTTCCCGCGCTGGTGGACGCGCACGGCAAGCCCACACGCTTCGCGCTGAGCGCGGCGGCCTGGGGAGAGCCGGTGCCCAAGACCGAGGCGGCCGCGCGAAAGATCGCCGACAAGGGTCACCGCTTGCTCGCGCGTGCGCAGGGCTGATATCGCTCGCGTGTGATCGAGTTTCGTATCGATGCGCCGCGCAAGCCGCGCGCGGTCCTGTTGCTGGCGCACGGCGCGGGCGCTGGCATGGACACACCGTTCATGGAGGAACTGGCGGCGGGGCTCGCGCGCGAGGCCATCAAGGTGCTGCGCTTCGAGTTCGCGTACATGGCCGCGCGACGCACCGGCACGCGCAAGCCACCCGAGCGCATGCCCGTGCTGGAGGAGCGCTTCGTCGAGGCCGCAAAGGCCGCGCGTGCGCGTTTGCCGCTGTTCGTGGGAGGCAAGTCGATGGGCGGCCGCGTCGCCACGCGCGTGGCGGATCGCATCGGCGCGAGCGGGGTGCTCGCCTACGGCTATCCGTTCCATCCGCCCAAGAAGCCCACGCAGCTGCGTGTCGAGCACCTGGTCACGATGAGCACGCCCTGCCTGGTGCTGCAGGGCACGCGCGATCCGTTCGGCACTCCGGACGAAGTCCTGACGTACGCCCTGCCCTCCACGCTGCAGGTGCACTGGCTTGGGGACGGTGATCATTCGCTGCTGCCCCGCAAGCAGAGTGGACGCACGCATGCGCAGAACATGCGCGAGGCGATCGAAGTCAGCGCGAACTTCGTAACGGCGCAGTTGAGCGGCCGCACTCGATGATGGCAGCCTACGGGCCACTCACGGAGATTCGAACCATGTCGCTCTACGAGCTCAGCGTCCCCCAGTTCATCAAGATCCTCGGCAACCTCGACAAGTGGTTCGACAAGGCGGAAGCCCACGCGCAGGCCAAGAAGTTCGACACCAGCGTGTACCTGGCCGCGCGCCTCGCGCCCGATCAGCTCCCGTTCTTGAAGCAGGTCCACATCGCCACGGACTCCGCCAAGCTCGGCGTCGCGCGCGTGACCGGCAAGGAAGCGCCCAGCTTCGCGGACGACGAGACCACGCTCGGCCAGCTCCGCGAGCGCATCCAGAAGACGATCGCGTACCTCGACACGATCACGCCCGCGGACTTCGAAGGCGCCGCGACGCGCGTGGTGACGCGCCCCGACGGCACCAAGATCCTGGGCCAGGATCAGCTGGTCCAGCACACCATCCCGACCTTCTACTTCCACGCCGTCACGACCTATGCGCTGCTGCGCCACAACGGCGTCGATCTCGGCAAGAAGGACTACCTCGGCGCGCTCAAGCTCGTCAGCTGACGTCCCACCGCCAGCGCGATGAACGCGGCCAACACACCCGCGCCGCCGGCGCGCGCGAAGGCCTGGATGTAGTTGCCCTGCAGCGTGCGCAGCGTGCCCGCGAACACGGTCGCGCTGGCGGCACCGACCTGGTGGCCAGCCACGATCCAGCCGAAGATCATCGGCCCATCGCGGTCGCCGAAGGCGGCGTTGGTGAGCTTGAGGGTCGGCGGCACGGTCGCGATCCAGTCGAGCCCGTAGAACACCGCGAACACCGACAGGCTGTAGAGCGAGAAGTCGCTGTGCGGCAGCCAGATCAGCGAGAGCCCGCGCAGGCCGTAGTACACGAACAGCAGCTTGCGCGCGTCGTAGCGGTCGGTGAGCCAGCCGGACAGCGTGGTGCCGATCAGGTCGAACACACCCATCATCGCGAGCAGGCCCGCGGCGCGCACCTCGGGGATGCCGTTGTCGCCGCAGAGCGCGATCAGGTGCGAGCCCACTAGGCCGTTGGTGGTCGCGCCGCACACGAAGAAGGTCGCGAACAGCAGCCAGAAGTCGCGGTGGCGCGTCGCCTTGGCGAGGGCGCCGAGCGCATGCTTCAGCGGGTTCGCGTGCGCGGGCACGACCTCCTCGTCCTCGGTCGCCCCGTAGCGCCGGAGCCCGATCGACGCGGGGCTCTCTGGCAGAAGCCACAACACCGGCGGCACCAGCGCGATGCACGCCATCGCGACCGCGGTCACCACCGGGCGAAAGCCCCCCTGCTCCGCGAGCGCCGCCAGCGCGGGCATGAACAGCAGCGTGCCGGTCGCGGTGGCCGCCGTCATGATGCCCATCACCAGGCCACGCTGGGTCGCGAACCAGCGGTTCACCACCGTCGCGCCGAGCACCACCGTGATGCAGCCCGAGGCGAGCCCCGACAGCACGCCCCAGGTGGCGATCAGCTGCCAGTACGTCTCCATGAAGCTGCTGGCGAAGGTGGCCGCGCCCATCGCCGTCAGCGCGATCAGCAGCGTGCGCTTGAGCCCGAAGCTCTGCATCAGCGCGGCCGCGAACGGACCCATCAAGCCGTACAGGAAGATGCCCGTCGCGGCGGAGACCGAGACCTGGCTGCGCGTCCAGCCGAACTCGCGCTCGAGCGGCAGCATCAGCACGCCGGGGGTGCCGCGTACGCCGGCCGCCACCAGCAGGCACAGGAAGATCACGCCGACCACGACGAAGGCGTACTTCGGTCCAAACGGTCGGCGCCTCATCACGGGGCTTTGTCGCGCGACGCGCGCGAGCGCTACCCGATCAGCGTCCGGCGTCTCGTCCGGCGTCGCGACCGGCATCCGCCGCCGCTCCGCCATCGCGCCGGCCCGCGTCGCGCGGCGTCTCCATCTCCATGGGCGTGCCGTCCTCGTCCGGCACGTTGGCGGCGAGCAGCGGGCCGACGAACTCGAGCAGCTCCTCGGTCTCCGCGTCGCTGACCTCGCTCGGCAGCCAACAGCCGCCCAGGCTCTTGCGCGTCGAGACCGCGATCGAGGCCGGGTCGTCGATGCAGGCGCCGCGATCGGCCGCGCTGGTCTCGACGTAGACCGCCATCCTGTCGTCGCTGGTGAGCTCCTGGAGGCGCTCCCAGTCTTCGGCGCTGAGCGAGCCGCGCTGCGTGCCGGTCATGGCCGCGTTGTTGGACTCGTACTCGTTGCGGTCGAGGCTCACGCGCAGGTAGCCGGCGCCACCGCTGCGGATGATCGCGTACTCCTCGTCGCGCGCTTCCTTGGTGGTGATGCAGCCGGTCATCGCTGCGAGCGCGGCCGGCAATGCGAGCCGCCGCGCCAGGTTCCCAAACGTCATGGCCGCCAGCCTAGGCCATCCGCGCAGGCGGGGCCATGGGCTGAGGGCGGTGCTCTATTTGGCCCGTGAGCCCAGCTGGGCAGCGGCGGCCTGGTCGACCAGGAACGTGAGCTGGCCCGCTGGCTTGACCCCGCGCGAGGGGTAGTCGTCGATCGGCGCGTCGCCCTCCAGCACCTGCTGCAGGGCGGGGGCCTTGTCGGCTCCCGCGATCAGAAACAGCACGTGCGCGGCGGCGTTGAGCACCGGATAGGTCAGCGTGAGCCGGTGGCTGGCCAGCTTCTCGACCCAGTTCGCGGCCACCCAGGCGCTCTGCTCCTGCAGCGCCGCGGTGTGGGGGAACAGCGACGCCGTGTGCCCGTCCGGACCCATGCCGAGCAAGATCAGGTCGAAGTGCGGCACGCGGGTGTGCGGGAAGAAGAGGCGCAGCGTGTGCTCGTAGTCGGCCGCCGCCTCCTTGGCTGGCAGCTCGGCGCGCATGCGGTGCACGCGCGCCTCGGGTACGAACGACATGCGGGTCAGCGTCTCGCGCGCCATGCGGGCGTTGCTGTCCGCGTGATCGGGCGGCACCGCGCGCTCGTCGCCGAAGAACAGCTCGATGTTCGCCCAGGGCAGCTCCGGGTGCTCGGCGAGCAGCTTGTAGAGCGCCTTGGGCGTCGAGCCTCCGGACAGCGCAAGGGTGAAGCGACCGCGCTTGGTCACGGCCTCGATGGCCGCGGCGTGCACGAGCTCGCGCGCCTTGGCGGCGACGGCGGCTGCGTCGGCGAGGACCTCGATCATCAGCCCTCCGACATCGGGCGCCAGCCCTGTCCGGGGTAGCCCTCGAACAGGCGGTCGGCTTCGTCCGGACCATCGCTGAACGGGAAGTAGTTGGGGAACTTGGGCGGCGGCAGGCTCTTCCAGCCATCGAGGATCGACTGCACGAAGCGCCACGCGTGCTCGACCTCGTCCGAGCGCGTGAACAGCGACGCGTCGCCGCGCAGCGCGTCGAGCAGCAAGCGCTCGTATGCCTCCGGGCTGCGACGCTTGAAGTCGGTGTACTCGAAGTCCATCTTCACTTCGTCGAGGTGCACCTGCATGCCGGGCTGCTTGGCCGCGAACGTGAGCGCGATGCCCTCGTTGGGTTGGATGCGCACGAGCAGCACGTTGGAGGGCGGACGCACGCGCTCGCCGTCGGCGTCGAGCAGCTCGCGGAACATGTGCAGCGGCGGCTGCTTGAACGTGATGGCGATCTCGCTGACGCGCTGCTTGAGCCGCTTGCCCGTGCGCAGGAAGAACGGCACGCCGGCCCAGCGCCAGTTGTCGATCTCCACCTTCAGCGCCACGTACGACTCGGTGACCGACTTGGGGTCGACGCCGATCTCCTGGCGGTAGCCCTTCACGGCATCGCCGCCCTTGTCGCCGGGCCCGTACTGGCCGCGCACCGTGTTGGCCGCGACCTGCTTCTTGGTCATCGGCTCCAGCGCGCGCAGCACCTTCACCTTCTCGTCGCGCAGCGCGGTGGCGTCCATGGTCGACGGCGGCTCCATCGCGATGATGGTCAGCAGCTGCAACAGGTGGTTCTCCACCATGTCGCGCAGCGCACCGGCGGTGTCGTAGTAGCCGCCGCGCTTGTTCTCCATGCCCAGCGTCTCGGCGACCGTGATCTGCACGTTCTCGACGTACTTGCGATCGAACAGCGGCTCGAAGATGGCGTTGCCGAAGCGGAAGCTGAACAGGTTCTGGACGGTCTCTTTGCCCAGATAGTGATCGATACGATAGACCTGGCTCTCGCCGAGGAACGAGCGCACTTCCTGGTTGAGCTTGAGCGCGCTCTCCAGGTCCTTGCCGAACGGCTTCTCGATGATCACGCGCGACCACTGCGGGTCGGCCTTGGGCCGGATCATGCCGGCCTCGGACAGGTTCTTCACGATCGTTGCGAAGAACTCCGGCGCCACGCTCAGGTAGTAGAGCCGGTTGCCGGGCAGCCCGCGCTCCTTCTCGATCTCGGTCAGGCGCGCGTCCAGCTTCTTGAACGACTCGGCGTCGTCGTTGTTGCCGGAGACGTAGTGCAGGCGGCCGAGCAGGTCCGACTCCGCGCCGCTGTTGAGGCCGGCGTCGCCGAGGTCCTTGCGCGTGTTGGTGCGGAACTCGTCGTCCGAGACCTCGCTGCGCGAGAAGCCGACCACCGCGAAGTCGTCGGGCAGGTAGCCGTCTTGCTGGAGGTGGAACAGCGCCGGCAGCAGCTTGCGCTTGGACAGGTCGCCCGAGGCGCCGAAGATCACGATCGTGAACGGATCGCGCGCGCAGAAGCGCGCGTCGTGCGGCTCGGTGGGCGGCGGAGGTACGGTCATCACGTTGACGTTGGCGACGGTCATGCGCTGTACCTCGCGTCGAAGGGCGTCTTGCCCGGGGTTCGCGTCACGCGGTGATCCGGGTTGGC
>JBEVNG010000221.1:0-4072 GCA_040508235.1 Polyangiales bacterium
GTGTACCGCTACATGAACTTCGACCAGATCGAAGAGTACGCGGACGTCGCCAAGGAAGTGTCCGTCTGAGCGCTCAGCCCGCGCGCTGACTCCAGCGTGCGGTGAAGCGCGCCAGGGCCGGGCCCACCACCAGCACCACGAGGAAGCGCGTGGTCTGCATGGCGGTGACGAACGGCAGGTCCACCTGCGACGATGACGCCGCGATGATCGCCACCGAGTCCGCGCCGCCGGGGCTGGTGGCGAGGTACGCCGTCAGCGGGTCCATGCCGGTGGCGAGGTGCAGCACGTAAGCGAGCCCGCCGCACAGCGCGACCAGCGTCAGGATCGAGGCGAGCACCTTGCCGAACGCGCTGGCGGTGTAGAGCACGATCTCGCGCGTGAAGCGGGCGCCGATCGCCCAGCCGAGCAGCGCGTAGCTGAGCGCGAGCAACCACGGCGGCAGCGTGATGGGGAAGTCCGCCAAGCCCGCCAGCAGCGCCATGATCAGCATCGGCAGCAGCAGCGCGGAGCCCGGCTTGTCCCAGAGCTTGCTCGCGAGCGCGCCCAGCATGGCGACGCCGAGCGTGATCGCGAACGGCATCCCTTCCAGCGCGGGGAACCAGTCGCGCGCGGGCGCCGGGCCGTGCGGCGCCCACAGCACCGACACCAGCGACGCGCAGAGCGCGACCACCGCGACGCGCAGAAACTGCATGAACGCGACCATGCGCACGTCCGCGCCATAGGCCTCGGACATCAGCGTCATCACGCTGGCCGCACCGGGCGCCGAGCCCCACACCGCGGTGGTGCCGGGCAGCACGTCGAAGCGCGCGAGCAGCCCACCGAGCAGCGCGCTGAACACGATCACCGTGCCCACGGAGAGCAGGAACGTCGGCCACTGCGCCAGGATGGTATGCAGGTTCTGCACGTTCAGGCTGCGCGCGATCAGGCAGCCGATCAGCGCCTGCGCGAGGCGGTACGGCCAGGCGGGCACCACCAGCTTGCCGTCGCTGGCGGAGACCGCGATCGCCGCGATCAGCGCGCCGATCAGGATCGCGGCCGAGATGCGCGCGAGCGAGAGCAGGCCCGCCGCGAACAACGTCGCTCCGATCAACCACGTCCAGACGACGGCTGTGCTCTTCCCGTACAGCGAGGAGGGCATCTCAGCGCTTGTCGATCACGAAGGCTCCGGTGGCCTGCACCACGGGCATCAGCTCGATCACGTTGATGTTCACGTGCGCCGGGAGCGTGGCGGCCCAGTACACCGACTCGGTCACGTCCTCGGCGCTCAGCGGCATGGTGCGATCGTACACCGCGTCCGCGCGCTGCCGATCGCCGGCGAAGCGCACCAGCGAGAACTCGGTGCCGCCGCACAGGCCGGGCTCGATGGTGGTCACGCGCACCGGCGTGCCGTGCAGGTCGCTGCGCAGGTTGAGGCCCAGCTGATGCACGAACGCCTTGGTCGCGCCGTAGACGTTGCCGCCGGGGTACGGGTAGCTGCCTGCCACCGAGCCGATGTTGATCACGTGGCCGCGTGCGCGCTCGACCATGCCGGGCAAGAGCGCGCGCGTGACGTAGACCAGGCCCTTGCAGTTGGTGTCGATCATGCGGTCCCAGTCGTCGACGCTGGCGCGCTGCGCGGGCTCCAGGCCGAGCGCGAGGCCGGCGTTGTTGACCAGCAAGTCGACGTCGGCGAACTCGGTGGGCAGCGTGGCGACGGCCTGCTCCACCTGCGCGCGCGAGCGAACGTCGAGCTCGATGGGCAACACGCGCTCCCCCAGCTCCGCGCGCAGCGTCCGCAGGCGGTCCAGCCGCCGCGCCGCCGCGACCACCCGGGCTCCAGCCTGGGCAAAACGCCGCACGACCGCTTCTCCGAAGCCCGCACTGGCACCCGTGACGAAGACGATGTTCGGGATCATGCGCTCCGGTGTAGCCGGTGCACACCTATCGTCCATGTGGAAGCAGGCCTTGATCGCGCTCTCGTTCGCGGGTGTGGCGACCGCGCAAGACGACGGCTGGAAGAAGCTCGGCGAGGAGCGCGGCATCGTGGTCAGCACGCGCGAGCAGCCCGGCAAGCAGCTGCCGAGCTTCCGCGGGCAGGGCGAGGTGAAGGCGCCGCTGCTGCAGGTGCTGGCGGTGGTGCTCGACGACGCACGCTCCAAGGAGTGGGCCAAGGACGCCGACGAAGCCGAGGTGCTGCGCCGCATCGACGCGCACACGCAGGTGGTCTACTCGCGCTCGCACCAGACCTGGCCGGTGCGCGACCGCGACCTGGTGATGAAGCGTACGGTCGCGAGAGAAGGCGAAGCCTACCGCGTGCGCCTCGAGTGCATCCCGGGCGAGAAGCCGAAGGTCGAGGGCGTGATCCGGATCGAGGACTGCGAGACCGAGTTCGTGCTGTCCAGGCGTGACGAAACTACTACGTACGTGGACTATCGCGTGCGCGCCGACCCTGGCGGTAACAACCCCGACTGGGCCGTGAAGTGGGCGTCCAAGAACATCCCGCTCGACACGCTCAAGAACCTTCGCAAGCAGGTCGCCAAGACGCGGGGCAAGTACGACCTGGACAAGCTAGCTACGAACATGTGACCAGGCTTCATCCTCGTCGAGGAACGGCGCGATGGTGGCGCCTGCACGCTCGGCGCGCTCCGCCTGGGGCCCGAGCAGGGCGGCGGTGAGTAAGATGGCGCGGCGCGGGAACAGCTTGGCGATGCGCTCGACCTCGCTCACCACCGCCGCGAGGATGTCCGGGTCCGACGTCATCGGGGTGCGGCGAAAGTCGAGCAGCACCCCGAACTGTGTGGTGTCGATGCCATCGAGCGCCGGCAGCCAGCGGCCCAGCTCCTCGCGCGCCGACCGCGCATCGCCGAAGGACAGGGCCGAACGCTCCAGGCGAACGACTCGTAATTCCTCCAGATACTCGATCGTGACGTAGGGGGAGCTACGGAGCGGCGACATCTCCGCGCAGTTTACGATTCCGTGGCGGATCGTTCTACAAGTCGTCGCAGGGCACCCCGAGCCGCGCGCCGAGGTACACGCCGAGCTCGTTGTAGATCAGCGGGTAGTTGTCGTTGAGCGGCAACAGCGTGAGCGCGGAGGTGCCCCCCGAGATCCACTGCGCGGACTGCTTTCCGAGCACGAGCCGCAGCTTGCCGCTGGTGCTCGCGAAGATCTCGCCTTCGGAGTCGGACACCACGTCCTTCATCGCCAGCGGCTTCAGCTTGCCGCGCGGGCCACGGTAGAGCTTGAAGTCGCGCGCGGTGGCGTCGGTGACGCCGCGGTCGACGTAGTAGTAGGTGCCGGCCTTGTCGCGGGCGAGCGCGTACGGCTCGCGCTGCATCGGGCTCTCCTCGTACTTGGCAGCGGCGAGCAGCGTGTTCTTGGGCTGCCCGCTCAGCTTCTGCAGCGCGACCTCGCGCGCGCCACAGGTGAGCTTGCAGCTCTCGGGCTCGATGTGGCTGAACAGGCGCAGGTCGAGCCCGCGGAAGTTGTCGTTGTTCTGCTCGTTGCGCTGGCGCGGATCGAAGAACCAGCCGTCGCCGAGCGCGTTGGGCGAGCGCACGTACGCGAACGTCTTGCCGTCGCCGTAGGCGAGCCCGCGGTGCGGCGCCTCGCGCGGTCCGATCAGCACCACGTGCTTGTGCGCCTCGTCCGTGCAGACCGTGGTCTGCTCGTTCTCGATCGCCTGGCCGAGCGGCTGCTCGCCCTGCTTGAGCTGCAGCAGCGCCGCGTACGCGAGCTGGTCGGCGTTGACGATCTCGAAGTTGATCAGCCAGCGCAGCTTGCCGGCCTCGACGCGCAGCGAGTTGTCGCCGTCGAGCGTGCACTCGATGGTCTGCACGCTCGCGCGCACGAACTGCTTGCCGGTGTCGGTCTCGCACAAGCGGTCGAGCCCGGACAGGATGCTGGAGCAGTAGCCGGACACGCTCCACTGCAGCATCTGCGTCTCGCTGACGCTCGGCCAGTTCACGCTCACCGACAGCGGCTTGCCGCACTTGTCGCCGGTGCGGCGGGCGTTCTCGCTCAGCGCGTCGAGCTCGGCCTTCTCGTTGCCGAGCCGGTCGAAGCCCTGCAGCTTGCCCAGCTCGCCGCTCTG
>JBEVNG010000247.1:0-15600 GCA_040508235.1 Polyangiales bacterium
CCACGGCGGCGCGATCGGCCGCACGGTCTGGAACGTCGGCTCCTTCTTCATCCCCGGCGCCGGACAGGTGAAGTGGCTGAGCAAGCTGAACAAGCTCCAGAAGGCCGCCCCCGACGTACCGGACGTGCCGAAACCGCGAGACGCGCGACCGGACGACGATGCTTCACCCAACGATGCGCCGCCCGCGCAGGACCCCGATGCGTGCCCCCTGGGTGGCTGCAATGAGCCCGGCAAGAACTGCTTCGCGGCCGGAACGCCCGTGCACACCGAGCGCGGCCTGCGCGCGATCGAGGACGTCGAGGTCGGTGACTTCGTCTGGTCGCGCGAAGAGCGCGGCGGCGAGCTCGCGCTGCAGCGTGTCGCCCACAAGTTCATCACGCCCAACCGGCCCGTGCATGCGCTCGTGTTCGCGGGCGAAGAGCTGCACTCCACCGCGGAGCATCCGTTCTTCACCAGCCGCGGCTGGACGCCAGCGGGCTCGCTGCAGGCGGGCGACTGGGTCGAGCTGTTCCCTGACGCATGGGCCCAGGTGCTCGCGAACGAGCCGCTGCCCGAGCGAGTCACCGTCTACAACTTCGAGGTCGAGAACTACCACACGTACTTCGTCGGCAAGGACGGAGCGTGGGTCCACAACACCTGCCCCGAGCTCACCGAAGACGGCAAGGGCTTCAAGGACCCGGCGCTGCAGCAGCGCTACGAGGACTACATCAAGCGCAAGAAGGGCGAGAACGTCCGCCCGCCGCTGGAGTGGAAAGAAGCCAGCGACTACATGCAGAACCTCGGCCCCACGGCCCGCGGCAACGCGTTCAACGAGCAGCGACGCTTCGAACAGGCGTATCCGTACGACGAAGTCGAGGTCGTCGGCGCGGACGGCAAGCGCTATCGTGTCGACTCGTACGACCCCGACGTGGTCAACCCCGAGACAGGTGTACGCGGGGAGATCATCGAGCGAAAGGCCGTCGACTTCGATGCCATCGACAGCAAGACGTTCGAGAACTACCTCACGGAGAGCGCTCGCAAGTATCCCGAGGGGCAAGAGATACGCTCCCGAAAGTATCGCCAGTTGACGGGCGTCGACGAAGACGGAAACCCGCTCGCGCTGCAAGGCGCGCACGTCATCGAAGTGCCCCTGAGCAACAAGACCGCGTCGAACGCCGCGGAGTTCGAGGCGCTGGCCGCCAAGCACAACTTCACCGTACGGTACGTGCAAGAGAACTGGAGTCCGCCATGACCGAGAGCGAGCTGCTCGATCTCCTCGCAGAGCTGAACACCGGCGAGCGCTACTACCAGTACTGCGACACGAGACCGCGAGCCAAGCTGTCCCTCTCGCTCCCGGAGCAGAAGCGAGCCATCGAGGCGACCGGGCTTGGCTTCCGCTACGACGCGCGGGAGAAGTTCTTCGCGCATCGTGTCGACACGGCGCACGGCCCCCTCTCGCTCCACCTCGCCTTCTCGCTGGGGAGTTTGGAGGTGATCCTGGGAGTCGGCCACGACGGCAAGGTGATCGGCGGTCCGCTGCACGTGCTTGCGCTCAAGCTCGCGCGTCGCCGGGAGCCGGAGTACCGGCACGACCCACCCTACCCGCGGCTGCCTCTACAGGACGAAGCGAGCGTCTCGGAGGCCATCCAGTTCGCGCTCGTGCTCCACGACGAGCTACGCGCGAAGCTCCAGGCTTAGGCCTCCGCCTTCTCCGGGATGAAGCTCATCGCGCGCTCGGCGAGTGCGGTGATGGTCAGCGACGGGTTCACGCCCAGGTTGGCGGACACCGCGGAACCGTCGATCACGTACAGGCCGTCGTAGTTGAACACGCGGTGCCGCGCGTCGATCACACCCTCGCTCACGTCCTTGCCCATGCACGCGCCGCCGAGGATGTGGGCGGTGGTCGGCTTCCCGAGCAGCGCCTCGGAGAACATGCTGCTGACCACGCCGTTGATCTTGGAGGCGAAGCGATCCGCCAGCTCGGCGGCCTCGGGCAGGTTCGCCTTGGGCGCCGACGTCGGATCGTCGAGCTCGGTGGCCAGCATGCGCCCACCGAGCGGCAGCTTCTTCAGCTTCAAGGTCAGGCTCTCCTCGATCGACCGCATGTAGAGCAGGATGGCGGCCTTGCTGTTGTCGCCGAAGAAGAAGCTGTACAGCCACTGCCCCGGATCCTTGCGATAGGCCTTGGCCACCGCGCGCAGCCGGCCGCCCAACGTGGTGGCCGTCGAGTGCGGGAACACCAGCTTGCGGAAGAAGTTGCTGCCAGCGCCATAGCGTACGGGCTCGATGTGGCTGTCCTCGTCGGTGTGCAAGATCGAGGTGATCGCGACGCCGCGCGTGAAGTCCACCTCGGCATCGCGGTTGCCCACCGCCGTCAGCGACTCGCTGTTGGTGCGCACCGAGCGGCCAAGCCGCGACGACAGCGACGGCAAGCCCTTGGGGTCATCCTTCATCGCCAGCAACAGCGGCAGCGTGCCCATCACGCCGCCCGCGAACACCACGCGGTCCGCGTGGAAGTCCCGCAGCTGCTTCCGGTCGAGCGAGCCACGCGTCTCCACGCGGTAGCCGCCGTCGACGGGCCGCACCGCCAGCACCTCCGTCTCCGGCAGGATCTGCGTGCCCAGGCCCTCCGCGAGGTACAGGTAGTTGCGGTCGAGCGTGTTCTTGGCGCCGACGCGGCAGCCGGTCATGCACGCGCCACACTCGGTGCAGCCCACACGACGTGGCCCCTTGCCGCCGAAGTACGGATCGTCGACCTCGACGCCGGGCTTGCCGAAGAACACCGCCACGTCGGTGGCGTGGTGGTGCTCGGGGCGCCCGATGTCCTGCGCGATCTGCTTCAGCA
This sequence comes from Polyangiales bacterium, assembly GCA_040508235.1. Lineage (GTDB taxonomy): Bacteria > Myxococcota_A > Polyangia > Polyangiales > DASUME01 > DASUME01. The sequence goes on from JBEVNG010000247.1 coordinate 2,825, forward strand.
CGCGGTCGGCCGCGGTCTCGTTCGGGTAGCGCGTCGCCCCGAGCATGGTCAGCGCCGTCTCGTAGTGCGGGGCGAGCTCACGCTCCCAGTCGTCAGACAAGTGCGACCAGCTCTGCGCGCTGAAGAACGGGCGCTTCGGCTTGGGCAGCGTGTTGGCGTACGTGAGCGACCCCCCGCCCACGCCGACGCCGTGCAGGATGGTGACGTGCTGCATGAACGTCATCTGGTAGATGCCCTTCAGCCCCGCGCCCGGCATCCACATCCACTTGGCGAGCTCCCCGTTGTTCCTGGCGAAGTCCTTGGGGCCAAAACGCCGGCCCTTTTCGATCACCAAGACGCGGTAGCCCTTCTCCGCCAGCCGCAGCGCCGACACGCTGCCGCCAAAGCCGGAGCCGATCACGATCCAGTCGTAAGCATCCATTCGCTTCCTCCACGCACCCACGGAGGTCGTATCGCAGGCGCGCGGAGAACGAAAGCGGCTCAGCGGAACAGTTCGCTCGGAACCGTGCGGTAGTCCTCGATCGTCCAGCGTGCACCGGCCGCGGCGAGCACCTCCGCAGGCGTGGTGGTCAACACGGCCACCACGTCCATGCCCGCGGCGCGCGCGGCGAGCACACCGTTCACCGCGTCCTCGAACACCAGGCACTCGCTCGCCGGCACACCCGCCAGCTCCGCGGCACGCAGGAAGATGTCGGGATGCGGCTTGCCGCGCGCGGCATCCTCCGCGCCCACCACGGCATCGAACACGTCGTGCAGCGCGAGCCCGTCGAAGATGAAGTCGCGGTTCGCGCGCGGCGCGGCGGTGGCCACCAGCAGCTTGATGCCCTGGCCGCGCAGCTTCGTGACCAGCTCCGTGAAGCCCGGCAGCAGCGCGAGGTGCGGCGCATACGACGCGCGGTAGAGCTGCTCCTTCTCCTCCGCGATGCGCGCGACCTCGTCGTCCGAGAGCGGCGTCTTGCTCAGCAGCGGCACCAGCTCTTCGTTCTTCTTGCCGGCGAAGTCGCGCTCGAAGCTCTCCAGCGTGAGCGAGGCGCCGAGCTTCTGCGCCACCGTCAGCCAGGCGATGCCGTGGTAGCGCATGTTGTCGATGATGGTGCCGTCCATGTCGAAGATGGCGGCGCGGTACTTGGTGCTGCTCATGACTCGATCACGCGCTTGAGGAACGGCGGCGGGGTCGCGTCACGCTTCTGCTGGCTGGCGAGCGCTCGACGCTGGTTGTCGCGCCCCATCACCCGCCGCTGATAACGCCGCTCCAGCGCGAGCGACAGGCCCTCCGCCGCGCCCCACGCGTTCTGCAGCAAGAACTTGCCTGCCGCCACCGAGTCCGGCGAGCGCATCAGGATCTCGTCCGCGAGCGCCTGCGCGGCCGCGTGAGGATCGTCGGCCACGTGCGTGACCAGCCCGAGCGCCAGCGCTTGTTGCCCACTCACGATGCGCCCGGTGAAGGTCAGCTCCTTGGCGACGTCGAGCGGCACCAGCTCCCGCAGCAACGTCGGCCCGCCCATGTCCGGCACCAGGCCGAGCCGCGCCTCCATGATCGAGATGCGCGCATCGGGCGCCGCGAAGCGAATGTCCGCGCCGAGCGCGAGCTGGATGCCGGCGCCGAAGCAGTTGCCGTGGATGGCTGCAATCACCGGCACACCCAGCTCGCGAAAGCCCATGCTCCACGACTGGAACCAGTTGCGCACCGGCCACCAGAGCTGGCTCATGAACGCGGCCGCGCCGAGCGAGGGCGTGAAGAACTGCTTGGCGTCGATGCCCGCACAGAACGACGGGCCCTCCCCACGCACGATCACCACGCGCACGTCGCGCCGCTTCTTGAGCATGCGCTGCGCCGCCAGCACACCGCGCAGCATCGGCGGGTCGACGCCGTTGTGCTTGTCCGCCCGCGTCAGCACCAGGGTCGCCCGACCGCGCTCGACCTCCACGCGCACTCGCTCGTTGATCTCGCTCATGCCACGTTCGTGCCGCGCGCGTCGTCCACGTGCAAGCGCGGGCGCGTCAGCAGCAGCACCAGGGCGCCCGCCGCGATGAAGAACAGCGCGCCGTAGCCGATGATCGCGACGCGCCCCGCCTCGTACAACCAGCCACCTACCGCCGAGCCCGCCGCCTGGCCCACATACAGCGACGAGGTGTTCAGCGACACCGCCGCGCCCGCCAGCGCCGGAGCCGCCGCCACCAGCCGCGCCTGCTGCATCGAGTTGGTCGACGCGAAGCCGAGCCCCCAGATGCCGATGCCCACGACCATCGGCGCGAGCACGCCCCCTCCGAACGCGAACACGGCCGCGCCGAGCACCAGCATCGTGATCGAGAGCTGCTCGGTGCGATACGGCCCACGCGCGCGCACGATGCGCGTCGCGACCACGTTCCCCACGAAGCCCATCGTGCCCGTCAGCGCGAACACCAGGCCCACCGCATCGGCGGACGCGCCCGCCAAGCTCAGCAGCGGCGCCAGGAAGGTGAAGACCGCGAACTGCCCCGAGGTCAGCAGCGACGTCAGCAAGAGCAGCAGCATCACCTCGCGGTTGCGCGCCAGCTCCAACCACGACGACAGCTGCAGCGGCGGCGTGTGCAACGCCGGCGGCAGGCTGAAGCGCAGCAGCAGCGCGCTGAAGGCCGCCACGATGCCGATCGCGCCGTACGTCCACTGCCAGCCGAGGTGGTGCGCCACGAACGTGATCAGCGGCATGCCGAACGCGCTCGCCAGCGACCAGCCCAGGAACACGTACGCGATCGACGAGGCGCGCCGCGCGGGCTCCACCAGCATGCCGGCCACGCTCGCCGCCTGCGGCGTGAACGGAGCCGCCGCGAACAGCATCAGCAAGCGCAGCGCGAGCTGCAGCCCGAAGCTCGGCGCGAGCGCCGCCAGTCCCTGCGCGAGCGCGATCCACGCCAGCGAGCCGAACAGCAGCGCACGCCGGTCCCAGCGGCTGGTCGCCCACGACAGCAGCGGCGAGCCGAGCGACACCACGATCGCGCCGAACGTCATCAGGTAGCTGGTCTGACGGATGCTGACGCCCAGGCCCTCGGAGAGCTCGCGCATCATGCCCGTCGGCGCCATCACGCTGGTACCGATCACGAAGTTTCCGAGCATCAGGCTCGAGGGACCCAAACGATTCGACATCCGAGCTTCGACGTATGCCACGGGCGCGGCGTTTCAGCGATCTTCGGCCAGCCGGCAGGACAGCAGGAACTCCAGCGCCTCCAGGTGACGCTTCAGAGTCGGCACGTCACGCGCCCAAGTGGTCAGACCATGCCCCGCGACCAGGTACGCCGGCGCCTCCGGATAACGCGCGAGCGCCTGCGCGACCGCGGCCTCCAGCGTCACCATGTCCTGCGCATTGGCCAGCACCGGGAGCGTGATCGCGACGTCGTGCGTGCTGATGCCGGTCAGCGCCTTGGCCATCTCGAAGCCTGCGAACGTCAGCACGCCCTCCGCTGCATAGCGACGCGACAGCACGGTCGACGCCACCGAGTGCGTGTGCGCCACCGCGTTGACGTCCGGCCGCGCGCGATAGAGTGACGCATGCAGCGGCGTCTCCGCCGACGGCTTCTCGCTGCCCGCGCGCGGATGCGCATCGCCACCGACGAACGCGACGTCGCTCGCCTGCAGCGAGCCCTTGTCGCGACCGGATGCCGTGATCGCCAGCCCATCCGACAGACGCAGCGAGAGGTTGCCGCTGGTCGCCTCGATCCAGCCGCGTCGATGGCAGGAGCGCGTCAGCTCCACCAGCGAGGCCACCACGCTCACGTCGAGCTCCGCGAAGCTCGCCACCTGCGGCCCCTCGATGGGCGCGTTGCCCGCACGCGAGAGCCCGATCGCGTGAAGGCCGGCCTGGCGCGCCGCGTTCAGCTCCGCGGTCACGTCCGAGAGGAACAGGATCTGCGTGGGCGGCAGCCCGATCGCATGCGCGATGTTCACGTACGAGGTGGACTCCTGCTTGGCGCCGACCTGGGTGTCGAACCAGCCGCGAAAGAAGCCGCTCAGGTCGCCGTCGGTCGTGTGCGCGAACAGGGACTTCTGCGCCAGCACCGAGCCCGACGAGTACACGTACAGCGCGTAGCCCGCCGCGCTCCACGCCCTCAGTGCAGGCGCCACGTCCGGATACACGTGCGCGCGCAGGCTGCCCTCGCGAAAGCCGCGCTCCCAGACCAGCCCCTGCAGCAGCTTCAGCGGCGGCGCCTTGCGGTCCTCGTCGATCCAGCGCTCCAGGATCGCGATCAGGCCTTCGCGATCGAGCTCGACGCGCGCCAGCTGTCGCGTCGCCGCCAGCGCTTGCTCCACGTCGAGCGACTGCACGTGTCGCACGTACGGTCCCAGGTGCGCACGCGCGTACGGCGCCAGCACGTCCTTCAGCACGCTGAGCGCGCTGGTGGTGCCCTCGATGTCGGTGACGATCGCGCGGATCATCGCCAGCGCTCCCGTACCGCGTCGAAGCTGGGAAAACGCTGCGCGATCGGATCGCCGGTGAACGCGGCCACCCAGCCCGCCTCGCTCCCGAACATGCGGATCGCGCAGAAGCGCGGCGACGTGCCCATGTCGAACCAGTGCCGCGTGCCCGCCGGCACCGACAGCAGGTCATCACGCTCGCAGCACAGCAGCAGCACACGCTCCTCGAAGCGCAGCGCGAACATGCCCGCGCCGTCGACGAAGAAGCGCACCTCGTCCTCGCCATGCCGGTGCTCCTCCAGGAACTTCGCGCGCGCGGCCGCGGCCACGTCGGGCGCCGGATCGCGCAGCTGCACCACGTCGGCGTTCTTGTAGCCGCGCTCGCGCGACAGCCGCTCGAGCTCCGGCGCGTAGGCCGTCAGGATGTCGCCCGCCACCGCGCGCGTGGGCCAGCGCTCGAAGCGCACGCCATGCTCGCCGAGCCTGCCCGCGATCCAGGCCTCGCTCCGCTCGACCGTTCGCGGCACGGCAGCATCGTGCTCCGCAAACTCCAGCAGCAAGCTCATCAGCGACCTCCGGCCGGAAAGCTAGCACAGCCGTTGGACAGCGAAGTCTCGTATGATAGACGGCGAGTCCATGCTGTCCCCCGCCGCGCTCGCTCGCACTTCGGCCTTTCAGTTCCGTGATTTCCGGCTGTTCACGCTGGGCCGGCTGATGGCCACGCTGGCGATGCAGATGCAGGGCGTCGCGGTGGGCTGGCAGGTCTACGCGCTGACCGGCAGCGCGCTCGACCTCGGCTACGTCGGCCTGGTCCAGTTCCTCCCCGCGCTCCTGCTCGCGCCGATCACCGGCCATGTCGCGGACCGCTTCGACCGCAAGCGCATCATGATGCTGGCGCAGGCCACGCTCGCGCTCGGCAGCGCGCTGCTGCTGACGATGACGCTGAGCGGCGCGCCGTCCAAGCTCGCCATCTACGCCGTGCTGGCGCTGGTGGGCACCGCGCGCGCGTTCGTGCAGCCCACGGGCAGCGCGCTGATGCCCAACCTGATCCCCGCCGAGCAGCTGCCCAGCGCCGTCGCGTGGGGCTCGTCGACGTTCCAGCTCGCGATCATCGTCGGCCCCGCGCTCGGGGGACTGCTCTACTCGGCGGGCGACGCGACGCGCGTGTACGGCATCGCCCTGGTCGCGCACCTGACCACGCTCGCGATGCTGGTGCCCGTGCGTCCACGCGCGCGCGATCAAGCTCCGCCCAAGCGCGACCTGGTCGCGGGCCTGCGCTTCGTGTTCGCGCAGCCGGTGATCCTGGGCGCGATCTCGCTCGACCTGTTCGCGGTGTTGTTCGGCGGCGCGGTCGCGCTGATGCCGGCGTTCGCGCGCGACGTGCTGCACACGGGTCCAGAGGGCATGGGCCTCTTGCGCAGCGCGCCCGCGGTCGGCGCGCTCACGGTGGGGCTCGTGCTCGCCAACAGGCCGCTGCGTCGGCACGCGGGCCGCACCATGTACGCCTGCGTCGCGCTGTTCGGCCTGGCCACGGTCGCGTTCGGGCTCTCGCGCAACTTCACGCTCTCGCTGTGCGCGCTGGCGATCACCGGAGCCGCCGACATGGTGAGCGTGTTCGTGCGCCAGAGCCTGGTGCAGCTGCGCACGCCCGACGCCATGCGCGGTCGCGTGTCGGCGGTGAACTCGGTCTTCATCGGCGCCTCCAACGAGCTCGGCGAGTTCGAGTCCGGCCTCACCGCTGCCTGGCTCGGCCTCACGCCCGCCGTGATCGCGGGCGGCGTCGGCACGATCGTGATCGTCGCGCTGTGGACCGTGCTGTTTCCGGCGCTGCGCGAGGTGGATCGCCTCGACGCACGCGCCTGACGCCGCGCGGGCTCACAGCACCCGTCCAGTGTGACTTGACAGCGCTCGGCCGCTCGGGTAGCCCGAACGAACCCGATGGAACGCGTCGAAGCGGCCCCCCTCCGCCTGAAGCCCGTGCTGATCACCGCGCTCGCGCTCCTCCTCGGCGCGCTGGTCGGCATCACGTTGCTCGATCGGCTGCCCGAGGCGCCCAAGCAGGGTCGCCTCGCGGTCGCGCAGCTCTCACCGTCCACGGAGATCCTCGCGGTCGGCTCCTCGCACATCTACACCGCGATCGATCCCGCGCTGACCGGACGCCCGTGGGTCAACCTGTCCGCCGGCCTGATGAACTACGTGTTCATGGACGCCGTCATCGCCGCGCACCTCGAGCGCGCGCCCAACCTGCACGCCGTGCTGCTCGACTTCGATCCGCTGCCGGCGTTCACGGACAGCTACGGCAGCGCCAAGGGCGACTTCCGCCACCTGCTCGATCTGGCGCCCTCGTTCTCGGCGCTCGACGAGAGCTTGTCGCGCAAGCTCGTGCTCGGGCGCGATCACCTGTTCATGTACGACCTACCGTTCCGTCGCGCGTTCATGCACGAGAAGGCGGACTTCGACACGGTGCACAGACTGCGCGGCGAGGACTGGAGCAAGATCTCACCCGGACACCAGGCGCTGCAGGGCATGCACGAGGGCGGCTTCCACGGCGCAGAGCGCGCCGAGGGTCACTACCGAGTGATGTACGACACGCAGTACATGCCCAGGAACCTCGCTGCGTTCGCGCGCATCATCGCGCGCGTGAAGGCCGCGGGTGTGCCGCTGATCCTGGTGCGCATCCCCGTGCACGCGAGCTACCGCGACGCCAGCCCGCCCGAGTTCGCGCAGGCGTTCGCCGCGCTCGAAGCACGCGCGCGCGAGGCCTCGCCCGATGCGCCGCTCCCGGTGCTCGACTACACGCGCGAGCCCGCATTCGGGGACGATGAGTTCTTCGATGGGGACCACCTGAACCAACTCGGCGCGGCCCGGCTCACTCCGCGCCTCGCCGCCGACGTGCGCGATTTGTTGCAGAGCACGCTCGCGCGTTAGCCTGCGCACGCGCGCGCTTCATGTGGTGATCGAGTCGACGGGCGCTGTTCGTGCGCGTGCATGCGCAGCGCACCACCTGCGACCCGCCTGGCCCCGCGCGATCAGCCCCAGCAGGTGCAGCTGTCGGCGGAGCGGCGCGCGCGCATGTACGAGCGCACGGACCGGCTGTCGCTGCCCTGGGATCTGGAGCTCGACAACGATGTGGGGCTGGACGCGCGCAGCGTCGCCGACGCCGTCAGGCCGCTGCTGCGCGCGTGAGCGCCGGCGCGCTCAGACGGGCGGCAGGCCGGGCTTGCTCTCGCGTCGGCGCATCGTGCGCTCGTTCGCCTTGGCCTGCTCCAGCGTGTCCGGCATCGGCAGGTGATGCGCCAGCGCGTAGAGCCGCTCCGGCGAGATGTCGAGATCACCCGGCCAACACACGCGCCCGTCCTCGACGAACGCGCGCGCGAACAGCGACTGATCCGCGAGCTGCGCGAACAACGGCACACGCTCGACCAGCTGCTGCAAGTCCGCCACCCCGACCGTCTCGTCGTCGAACTCGAGGTCGAGGTTCAAGCCACCCACGTACTTGACTGCGATGACGTGGACCATGGGAACAGTGTACGCCCGCGCCTGCGAAGTCCGCGAATCGTCACTGCCCAACTGGTTGCGCAGCCCACAAGCCCGCGAGATCAGCGCGCCGCGCGCGGCGAGGCCAGGCCGTCCAGCCAGTGAGTCGTGCTGTTGGACACGCCGTCGATCGTGCGCGTGATGGTGCGGATGATCGTGTCGGCCTCGGGAGGTGTCGGCCGCACCTGTGCGTCGACCCAGCGCACCACCAGCTCGTCGGCACGCTCGTCCGCGAGGCTGAAGCCCGCGTTGCGCAGCACATCGAGCGTCCAGTGGGCATCGTTGGCGTTGCCGCCCGCAGCCATGATCGCGGCGAGGGCTTGTTGTTCGGTGGCGGGCGCGGTCATAGGTCTCCGGGGAGAGACCTTACTTACCAAATCCGCGAGCGCTTCGCCCTCACACCACGCGCAATCCACGCACCCTTCACCGCCAGGTGAGACTCAGCCGAGGTCGATCGGTCCGGCCGGTAAAGTCTGGCTGAACGCCTCGCGCGCACGCTTCAGCTCGCTGGCGGGCGCCTCCACCCACGCTAGCGCTGCGTCAAGAGTGTCGCGCGAGCGTGCGACGGCCTGCCCGTAGGCGTCTGGAAACGCGCCCCACGCGCCGCGATACAGCTCGCCGTGCACGCGCTTCTTCACGTCCTCCGGCACGATGCGCTTGCCGACCGGGCTCGACACCAGCCACACGTACTGCCGATAGCCGCGCGCCCAGCGTGCGAACGCCTCGTGTCCCGGTGCGCTGCCGGTGGCCGCCGCGAAGCCCGCGTCGAGCGCGCCGAGCAAGTCCGCGTCGCGATGCACCGCGTCCGCGTCGACCTCGATGTGTGCGCGCAGGGCGGGCTCACCCATGAAGTCGAAGCCGAGTCGCTCCTCGTGGAACAACACGCTGTGGAACTTCTCGACCTCGGTGTGGTGGTGCGCCGGTGCGCCCCCGAGCCGCCGCGCGCGCTCGCGCGCCATGCGGTTGACCAGCGGGTGCAGCGAGCGATCGACCGCGAGGTGCGACACGAAGCCCAGCGCGAGCGCGAGCAAGCGCTTGGAGCCGGTCTGGCGCGCGCGCTCCAGCATGCTCTCGGCGGCCTGCACGGGGTTGCCCATGTGCAGCTGCTCGCCCCACTTGGACTGCGCGGTCGGCTGGTGCAGCAGGTAGCGCAGCACACCGAGTGGGAAGCGCTCGAAGTACGGAAAGTCGATGACCAGCGAGCCGAGTCGCCCCAGCCCCAGCAGCTCCCCGCTGCGCAGCGCGGCGGACGCACGCGAGGCGCTCAGGGAGTCGAGGTACGCCGAGATGTGGATCGCTTCGACCGGCATGGTCGAGCGAGCTTACTGGGCCGCTTGATAACGAGCCACGAGGCGTCGCGGCACGGCGTCGATCTTGATGTCGTGCGTGCTGGCGCCACCGTCGCTCCACGACACGAAGCTCATGCCGTTCTGCTGCGGCGCCGCCACCACCGTGCGCGAACCGTCCACGTGTGTGTGTACAGTGAACGGCGTCTCGCGTGCGACGCCTTCCCAGGTGACCATCAGGCCACTCGGCTCGCTGTCGATGGCGTACTCGACCTCCACGGGACGCAGGATGCGACAGGCGCGCCCCACGCGGTTCTGTCCGTCGGTCGCGTTGAGGCACAGCTCGTAGGCGGTGTTGTCGCCGTGGTCCTCGGCCAGGAAGCTGCCTTCCTGCCCGCGCGTGTCCGGCAAGCCGCCAAAGTGGATGTGCTGGTTGTGGTGCATGTACAGCTCCCACGAGAGGCTGTACGCGGGCACCGGCACGCCGGCCTTGTCGGTGGCGTGACCGCTGAAGCCGATGCGCGAGCCGACGCGGAACATGAAGTCCGGCGCGGGCGTGTCGATCACGACGTCGGGCAGCATGTTGTCGCGCACGCTCCAGGTGAACTCGCGCAGCGCATCGAGCTGGCCGTCGCTGACGCGCACCTGCACGCGGTACGTGCCCGGCACCGTCAGCGTGCCCATCACCAGACCACGCTGCGGATCGATCGACAGGCTCTCCGGCAGCCCGGTCGCGAAGTACGTCAGCTCCAGGCCCTCCGGATCGCGCGCGGCGAGCGTGATCAGCACGGGGTCACCCACCGTGCCCTCCATGTCCACGATCGGCTCCAGCACCGGCGGCTGGTTGTTGATCGAGGTCAGCTCGAACACCTGCTGGTCGACGTCCGCGCAGCGCAGCGCCGCCAGCGCATCGCTGGGCTCCAGCGTGAGCGCGGTGAGGCAGAGCTCGCTGGCCGCGTCGATCAGCTGGAAGCCCTCGCGCAGCGGGTAGGCGCGAAACTGCTGGGCCGCGTACTCGGCCTGCACGTCGAGCGACATGTCGCCGCGCGTCATCGAGCGCAGGCTGGTGGTCAGCGCGAGCTCGCCGTTCTCCGGGATCAGCCGGTACGCGTCGCCCGCGAGCAGCTGCATGCGGAAGTGCTGCGACGGCTTGTCCTCGCACGGGCGCGTCTCCACGCGGTCGCCGAGCGCCTCGACGCAGGTGCCCTTGGCCTTGGACTTCAACGTGTACACCCCCGGCGCGGGGCCCGCGCCGTAGCCGCGGAACACCAGCCTGAGCAGCGTGCTGGTGGGGTTCTCCGGGCTGGTACCGATGCGCATCATGAACAGGTCCTGGCTGACCGGGTCGCTGCTGATCTGCGTCAGGAAGCCGACCGGTCCCACGACCAGCTGCGAGATGCGCACGTCACCACGGCGATCGAACGCGACGTAGCGAATCTCGCGCTTGTTGTAGTCCGTGTAGAACAGCGCGCCCTGGTACAGCGGCGGGTACGACTTGCCGCGATACACATCGCCGACCAGCACCGCGTTGCCCTGCATGCCCTCGTGCGCGTAGCCGTACAGCGACGGCGTGATCACCGCGCCGCTGTTGCGCAGGTCGACGCAGTACGGGAACTCCTGGTAGCCAGGCTGATCGAGGCTGTTGCCGTTGCCGCCTTCGAAGCAGGGCCAGCCGAAGTTGGCGCCGGGTCCACCGCGGTTGATCTCTTCCCACACGTTCCAGCCCACGTCGCCGATGTAGAGCGAGCCCGTGGGGGGATCGAACGAGAAGCGGAACGGGTTGCGCAGCCCGAGCTGGTAGACCTTGGAGCGATTGCTGTCGGGATCGCCGTCGTAGAACGGGTTGTCCGGCAGGCCCTTGCCGGTGGCGGGATCGACGCGCAGGATCTTGCCCGCGAGGCTGTCGACATCGAGCGCGCGCGTACAGGCCGGGCGCGAGTTGAGGAAGTCGCAGCCGTCGCCGTGGCCCATGTACAGCATGCCGTCCGGCCCGAACAGCACGGTGCCGATGCTGTGCGAGTTCTCGTCGGCGGGCAGGCAGTCGCGCACGTACGCGCCGTGATCACCGCAGGTGGGGCGCTCGTACGAGTTGCGCAGGTCGAGCCCGCTCAGGTTCTCCAGCGTGCTGTTGCTGCCGACCAGGATGGTGGTGGAGCCGGGCAGCACGGTGTCGAAGTCGGTGGACGGATCCGCTTCCACACGAACCAGCCGCGACGCGCGCGCGCCGTTGCCATCCGCGGCGGCGTGGTTCTCCGGGCCTGGCGTGCTCGTGAACACCTCGGGCGGATCGACCGTGTACACGATGTACAGGTACGGCCGCGCCGGAAACGCGGGGTCGACCGCGATGCCGAGCATGCCGCGGTCCTGCGCGGAGTTGACCTCGGCGGAGATGTCGAGGAACGGCCTGGGCAAGAGCCGCCCGTCCTTGATCACGCGCACCACGCCGCGCTTCTCGACGACGTAGATGCGGTTGGGCGGCGCGAACGCGAAGCCGGTGCCCTGGTCGAGCCCTTCCGCGACGGTCACCAGCTCGAAGCCCGCGCCGCCCCGCACGAGCTGCTCGCCGTTGTCCGCCAGCTTGTCGTTCTCACCGGGCGCGACGCTGCCGCTCGGCTCGTCCGGCGGGAGGATCTCCTCGCCAGGAAGCGGCATCTCATCACTCGGCTGACAGGCTCCCAAGAAAGCCGTCAACGCAATCCACGTCACACACGTCCGCAACATCGACACCACGCGAAGAGCTAAGGGGGGCTTTGGTTCTCGCTTCCCTCGACAACAAACGCAATGCGTAGAAACGTCCCTACGCGCTGAATTTGCTCGCGTTGTGATGCAGGCATGTAGCGAAAGGCAACACGCACTCAGCCGCGCCGGGCAAGCCCCGACGCAACCAGATATTCGCGGTCCGCGAGCGGTCCCAGGCTGGTCGGAGAAATTCCGAATGCACCGACCAGATCGAGCGCACGCGGTGCCAGCTCCTCGGACAATTCGCGGATGGTCTTGCGCACGGCGCGCGAGCGCGAGGGCGCGATGAAGTCGTTCTCGAGGAACCACGCCAGGTCGGCCTCGATGCGCCACAGACCGTAGAGCGCGCACAGCGGCTCCAGCACCGCGTGACCGCGCGCCTCCGGCTGGACCCCCCCCAGCACGCACGCGTGCGCGTGGGCCGGCGCGAGCGCGCGCCCGTGATCCTGGCAAGCGTCGAACGCATCCTGCGCGTCTTCGCCCTCGCGTACGCGCCGTGTGATGCGCCGCGCCAGCGACTGCAGCAACGACTTCTCGCGGAAGCGCAGCGCGCTCAGGTGGAAGTCGAGCGAGCGCAGCGACTCGCTGGAGTCGTCGCGCCGCGTGATCGGGTTGCGCTCGCTGACCGCCACCGCGACGCTCTCGACCAGCGACTTCACCACCGTGCTGACTGGCGCCTTCTTCAGCGAGCGCTGCAGCCCGCGCAGCAGGTTGTTGGCCACCAGCTGCGCGATCACGGTGTTGTCACCCTCGAAGGTCGTGAAGACCTCGGTGTCCGTGCGCAGCGCATCGATGCGGTTCTCGGTCAGGTAGCCCTGCCCTCC
>JBEVNG010000289.1:0-7911 GCA_040508235.1 Polyangiales bacterium
GAATGCGCGTGGCCAGGCGCGGCAACCAGTTCGTGCTCGCGGATCGCTCGGGTCGCGCGGACCTGGAGCTGGTCTTCAAGCACATCGCGCACGCGTTCGCGCTGCTCAGCTTCCAGGAGAGCTCGGCCGTCGCGTACGCCAACGATCGCTTCGTCTCGCACGGCGACATCGGGCTCTCGATGCGCTTCATGCGCTGCCTCGATCGCAACCTCGCCATGATCCTGCCGCCGCCGATCTCCGGCATGGCGCTCAAGTCGATCCCCAACATTCCGCTGGCGGAGCGCGTCAGCACCACGGCCAAGACCGTGGGTGGTTTCCTTCGTGGCTTGATCCCCGGGAGCGCACCATGAGTGGGCCTTATTTCGAGTTCTTCTGTCCCGTGAAAATCGTCGCCGGCTCGATGGCGCTCGAGCACATGCCGTACGAGCTGGGCCAGCGCGGCGCCAACAAGCCGCTGATCGTGACCGACCAGGGCGTGCGTGCGGCCAAGCTCGTCGACATCGTGCAGGCCGCGCTCGCCAGCGGTGGCGTGCCCGCCGAGCTGGTGTTCGACGATGTGCCGCAGGACTCGTCGACCGTGGCGGTCGCCGCGATCGCGCGCTTCTACCGCGACAACGGCTGCGACTCGCTGATCGCGATCGGCGGCGGCTCGGTGATCGACACCGCCAAGGCGGTGAACATCCTGGTCTCCGAGGGCGGCGACGACCTGCACAAGTACGCGGGCACCAACGTGCTCAAGCGCCCGCTCAAGCCGATGTTCGTGCTGCCCACCACCAGCGGCACCGGCTCCGAGGTCACCAGCGTCTCGGTGATCAAGGACGCGCACAGCGGCGTGAAGTTCCCGTTCGTGTCGGGCTACCTGCTGCCCGACGTGGCGGTGCTCGATCCGCGCATGACCCTGGGCCTGCCCCCGTTCTTCACCGCGGCCACCGCGATGGACGCGATGACGCACGCCGCGGAGGCATTCACCTGCCTGGGCAAGAACCCGCTCAGCGATGCGTACGCGACCTCCGCGATCACCAAGGTCGCCAACAACGTGCTGCAGGTGCTGGACAACCCCAGCGACCAGGAGCGCCGGCTGGAGCTCTCGATCGCGGCCACCATGGCGGGCATCGCGTTCTCCAACTCGATGGTCGGCCTGGTGCACGCGCTCGGACACACGGTCGGCGCGATCACGCATGTGCCCCATGGCGTGTGCATGAGCGTGCTCCTGCCGTACGTGCTCGAGTACAACCTGCCCGCGCGCGGCGACGTGATCGGGCAGCTGTTGATCCCGCTCGCCGGCGCCGAGACGTACGCCAAGATCCCCGCCAACGAGCGCGGCCGCGCCGCCATCGCCAAGCTGCGCGTACTGCGCGATCAGCTCTGGGCCAAGGCCAAGCTCCCTCGCACGCTCAGCGAGACGGGCCGCGTGCACCGCGAGCAGCTACCCGAGATCGCCCGCCAGTCCCTCAACGACGGCGCCCTGATCATGAACCCCCTCGACGTCCGCTACGAAGACGCACTGCGGGTCCTGGAGCGCGCGTTCTGAGCCAGTTCCCCGTTGACGTCGTCGTTGACGGTTAGGAGAGAGACGCCGAGATCCTCTTGGCCGCTTCCTCGCCGCTGCGGACCGCATCCGGGATGCCCACCCCGCGATACGCATTGCCCGCCAGCGCGAAGCGCGGATGCGCCTCCACCAGCGCCTCGATCTTCGCCACCCGCGCCAGATGACCGAGGTGGTATTGCGGCATGGCGTTCACGTAGCGCTTCACCAGCGTCCACTCGGGGGCGGCGGTGACGCCGATCAGCGTCTCCAGCTCGCGGCGGGCGAGCGCGATCAGCTCCTTGTCGTCGTACTCGACCAGGTGTTGCCCGCGGTGGCCGCCGATGAACACGCGGATCAAGGCGGTGTCGTCGTGGGCGCGGCCCTCGTACTTCACGCTGGCCCAGGTCGACGCGATGATGCCGCGGTGCTCGACCACCGGCACCACGAAGCCGAACGCGTTCATCGGATGCGGAATCGACGCGCGCTTCCAGAGTAGCGTCACGGTCGCGGCGGAGCCGTACTCGATCTCCGCCAGCGAGCTGCTCAGCGCGGGGTCGAACGCACTCAAGACGCGCGCCGCCACGTGTGATGGCAGCGCCACCACGATCGCGTCGTAGTGCTTGAGCGCGCCGCGTACCTCCACGCGGTAGCCGTGCTCGTCGCCCTCCAGCGCCGTGACCACGCTGCGCGTGTGGATGCGCTGGTGCAGCGGCTTCTCCAGCGCGTCGATCAGCGCCTGCATGCCGCCCTTGAACGCCGCGAACAAGCCGTATCGCGCACCATTCGTCGCGCGGGTGTCGCCGGTGGGCAGCACGCTCTGCACGGGGGCGTTCTGCTTGGCGCGCACGCCGCGGATCACCGAGCCGTACTCGCGCTCGAAGTCGAGGAAGCGCGGCATCGTCGCGCGTAGCGAGAGCTTGCGTGGGTCCGCGCCGTAGATGCCGCCCGCCAGCGGCTGGGCCAGGTTGTCGAACAGCTCACGCCCGAGCCGACGCACCACGAAGCTCTCCAGCGACTCGTCCTCCAGGTGCGCACGCGGCAGCATCAGGTCGGCCGCCGCGCGCAGCTTGCCGGCCGCCGACAGCACGTTCGAGCGCGCCAGCGCCTTGAGGTCGGATGGCGCGATCAGCGAGAAGCCCGCCGGGATGGGCTCCAGCTTGCCGCGATGCACCAGGAACGCGCCGCGCTGGCCCTTGCGCGTGGCGATGATCTGATCGCGCAGCCCGAGCTCCTCCGCGAGCGTGATCGCCCATGGCTTCTCGGTCAGGATCGAGTCCGGGCCGGTCTCCACCACCGTGTCGTCGACGTGCTCGCTGCCGAGCAGACCACCCACGCGCGACGAGCCCTCGAACAGCTCGACCTCGGCGCCTTGCTGCTGCAGCCGGTAGGCCGCCGTCAGCCCGCTGATGCCGCCGCCGATCACGCAGACACGCATCGTTCAGTCTCCGAGCGCGCGCTCTACGGCGTCCGCGAGCGTGCGGATGAACGCGGGATGCGCGCCGAGCGTGGGCACGCGATGCACCTGAATGCCGAGCTCGCGCGCCTTTTGCTGCGCCTCGATGTCGAGGTCGTAGAGCACCTCGACATGATCACAGAGGAAGCCGATCGGCGCCACCAGCACATCGCGCGATCCCGCACGCGCCTCCGCGTCGAGTGCATCGAGGATGTCCGGCTCCAGCCATGGATCGCGCGGGCTGCCGCTGCGCGACTGGTACACGAGCTTGTGCTCGCGCACGCCGACCTTCTCCGCGACCCGGCGCGCCGTCTCCTCCAGCTGCTGCACGTAGGGCGAAGCCTTCGCCATCGGCACCGGGATGCTGTGGGCCGTGAACAGCAGCGAGGCACCGGCGCGCGCGTCGAGCGGCAGCCGCGCGTAGGTGCGCGCGACGTTGCACGCGTGCGCCTCGATCAAGCTCTCCTGCAATCCCCAGCCGGTGACGTAACGGACGCGCGGCGCGTTGGGGATCTCGGAGCGCGCCTTCTCGACCGCTTCCTGGTAGCGCGCGAGCGAGGCCTCGGTTTCCTGGGCGGCCATGATCACGCCGAGCAGCTCCTCGACCCCCTCGCGCGCGAACTCCTCGAGCGCGGAGCGAATCCAGGGCGACCAGTGGCGCATGCCCACGCGCGTGGGCAGCGTGTGCCCGCGACGCTGCAGCTCCTCGCTCAGCTTGGTGGCCTGCTCCTGCGTGTACTGCGTGATCGGCGAGCGCCCACCCAGCAGCTCGTAGTGGTGCACCACCGACTCGAAGCGCGCCTCGGGGACCGGCCGCCCCGCGAGCACATCCCGCAAGAACGGGCGCACGTCCTCGTTCTTGTGCGGCCCGCCGAACGCGATGATCAACAGGCCCCGCGTGCTCATCGGCGGCTTGCCTCGTGCACGTGGTCCACCAGCGCCCTCACCTGGTCGACGCTCGCCTCCGGGAAGATGCCGTGGCCGAGGTTGAAGATGTGGCCCGGGCGTCCGTTGGCGCTCTGCAGCACCGCGTCCGCGCGGCGCTTGAGCTCCTCGCGCGGGGCCATCAGCGAGTACGGATCGAGGTTGCCCTGCACGGCCTTGGCGCCGAGCTTGTCCCAGGTGGGCCCTAGCTCCACGCGCCAGTCGAAGCCGATCACGTCGCCACCGGCGGCCAGCTGCTGGTCGAGCAAGGTCGCCGTGCCGGTGCCGAAGTGGATGTGGGGCACCTTCTTGTTCAGCCCCGCGAACAAGGTCTTCATGTGCGGCGCGACGTAGCGACGGTAGTCCGCCGGCGACAGCGCGCCGATCCAGCTGTCGAACACCTGCAGCGCGTCCGCGCCCGCGTCGACCTGCGCGTTGAGGTAGTCGACCACCGCGCGGGTGAGCTTGGCCATCAGCGTGTTCCAGGCGCCTTCGTCCTGGTACATCAGCTGCTTGGTCTCCTTGTAGTCGCGCGAGCCGCCACCCTCGATGGCGTACGAGGCGAGCGTGAACGGCGCACCCGAGAAGCCGATCAGCGGGATCTCCCGGGGCAGCCCCGCGCGCACCTGCTTCACGGTCTGCATCACGTAGCCGAGCGAGTCCTTGGCGTGGATCTCGGCGCTGACGGCGTCGATGTCCTGCGTGGTGCGCACGGGCTTGGCGATGTGCGGCCCGTCGTTCTTGGTGAACTCGAAGCCGATGCCCAGCGGCTCCAAGATCAGCAGGATGTCCGCGAACAGGATCGCCGCGTCGACGCCCAGCTGCTGGACGGGCAGCAGCGTGACCTCGGTGGCGAGGTCGGGCTGCTTGCACAGCTCCACGAAGCTGACCTTGGCGCGGATCGCGCGGTACTCGGGCTGGTACCGCCCCGCTTGCCGCATCAACCAGATCGGCGTGTAGGGGGTGGGTTCACCGCGGCATGCTTGCAGGAAGGCGCTCATGGCCGCCCCGTTATAGCCGGGCTCACCCGCGCTTACGAGCCAGGATCTCGGGGACCTTCCTGGCCGCCTCGAGCACCAGGTGACCCATCTTCCCGTGCTCGGGCTCGAAGTCGGGCTCCAGCTCCAGGTTGCGCATCGCCTCGGTGCAGCTGGGGCCCACCGAGCCGAGCGCGAGCTTGCCGATCGCCTGCCGTAGCTCGGCCTCGCGCCCCATCCTGCCGGCCACGTCGATCAGCACCCCGGCCTGCGGCCCGGAGGTGAACAGGATCACGTCGACCGTGCCCGCGCACACCGCGTCGATCACGCGCTCCAGGGGCGTCAGATCCTCGGGCAGCTGCCAGCGATACACCGGCACCTGCACCACCTCCGCACCGCGCTGCTCCAGCGCCCGCGTCAGCCGCTCGTGCGGCACGCCGTATTGCTGCAGCGCCACCCGCTTGCCCGCGACGTCGAACGACTCCGTGAGCGCGGCCAGCAGCGTCTCCCAGGTGTGCGGCTCCGGCGCCACCACCTTGGGCTTCACACCCAGCTCACGCAGCGCGCCCACCGCCTTGGGCCCGCGCGCCGCGACGTGCACGCTGCCGAGTAAGTCGCGCAGCTCGTCCTTGCTCATGATCGGCTCGAGCAACGTGACCAGCTTGCGGTTGCCCACGCCGGTCAACACCAGCAGGGCGTGCACGGTGCCTGCGCGCAGCGATGCGGCGAACGCGCGCAGCTCCTCACCGAGCTCGAGCGGCGCCTCCACCAGCGTCGGCCCGACCAGCGGCTCCGCGCCCTGCTTGCGCAGCAGGTTGGCGAATTCGTCCTTGAAGCGCGACTCGAACAACGCGACGCGCATCCCGCTCAGCCGACTCTCCGACGACGCCACCATCCACCAATCGTGACCAGTCGCGGCGCGCGATGCCAGTCACAACGCGATCAGCGGATCGGTACGCAGCCCCAGCACCCGCGCGCGCACCTCGGTCATCAGGAAGATCGAGCCGCACGCGATCACCAGCCCGCGCTTTCCCGCGAGCTTCCGGGCGCGCGTGAGCGCCGTGGCCACGCTGTCGAAGGCCTCGCCGCCGTACCGTTCCGCCAGCGCCGCCGCCTCCTCCGCGCGCGGAGTGTGCGCACGCGCGAAGATCATGGCGTCGACATGCGGTCGCAGCAGCGCGATCATCGCCTGGTGCTCCTTGTCGCGCATGGCGCCGAACAGCAGCACCCGCCGGCCGTACCGTAGCTGCGAAAGATGCGCGCCCAGCGCCTCCGCAGCGTGCGGGTTGTGGGCCGCGTCGCACAGAACGTCCGGGGACCCGGGCAGCAGCTCCAGCCGCCCTGGCCACTGCACCGCTCGCATGCGCGGGCGCCGAAAGCGCGGCGGCAACACGCGCAGCGCCGCCTGCGCCACGGCGTAGTTGTCAGCCTGAAACGCACCCGGCAACGGCGCGTCGAGGGCCGGCGCGAAGTCGTGGTCGATGCACAGCAGCGATGACGCCAGGCGACGCGCGCGCGCTCGGATGACGCGCAGCGCCTCCGTCGAGCGCGTGCCCACGATCACCGGCACCCCGTGCTTGATGATGCCCGCCTTTTCGCGCGCGATGTGCGCGAGCGTCGGCCCGAGCCAGTCCGTGTGGTCGAGCGCGATGCTGCAGATCACGCTCACCAACGGCGTCACCACGTTGGTGGCATCGAGCCGTCCGCCGAGCCCCACCTCCAGCACCATCACGTCGCAGTCCGCGAACAGCTCGAACGCGAGCACCGTGCAGATCTCGAAGAACGTCAGCGGCGGCGTGCCCTTGGCGTCGAGCGTGCGCTTGAGGTCGGTCACCGCGCGCGCGAGCCGCGCCTCCCCCACGGGCTTGCCGTCGATGCGAAAGCGCTCGACGAAGCGATGCATGTGCGGCGACGTGAACAGCCCCACGCGCCCACGCAGGCCGGCGGCGATCATGGTCGCCACGCTGCCCTTGCCGTTGGTGCCCGCGACCAACACGCTGGGCACCCGCAGCTCCGGGTGGCCACGCAGCGCCAGCACCTTGCGCACGCGCGTGAGCCCGGGCTGCATGCCCCGCGACTGCAGCCCGTACAACCACTGCAGCGCCTCGGCGTACTTCAATCGAGCAGGTGCGACAGGATCTTGGCGATGTTCGCGCGCATGTCGCGGCGCTCGCTGATCAGGTCGATCATGCCGTGCTCGAGCAGGTACTCCGACGTCTGAAAGCCCGGCGGCAACTTCTGGCGGATGGTGTTCTCGATCACGCGCGGGCCGGCGAAGCCGATCAGCGCGCGGGGCTCGGCGATGTTGATGTCGCCCAGCAACGCGAAGCTGGCCGCCACGCCACCGGTGGTCGGGTTCAAGCACACGCTGATGAACGGCGTACGACGCTCGCGCAGGCGGCCCAGCGCGGACACCGTCTTGCCCATCTGCATCAGCGACGTCACGCCCTCTTGCATGCGCGCGCCGCCGGAGGCCGAGAGCAGGATCACCGGCTGCTTGAGGTCCGCGCCACGCTCGAACATGCGCGTGATCTTCTCGCCGACCACCGAGCCCATGCTGCCGCCCATGAAGCGGAACATGAACGTGCCGAGCTGCACCGGACGCGCGGAGATCTGCCCGCTGCCCGCGAGGAACGCGTCGCGCAGGCCGCTCTTCTTCTGCGCGCCCTTGATGCGGTCCGCGTACTTGGTGCCGTCGGTGAAGCCGAGGAAGTCCTTGGGGTGCAGGTTGGTGTCGAGCTCGTCGAACGAGCCCGGATCACACAGCAGCTCCATCCAGGCTTCGCCGCTCAGCGCGTAGTGCTTCTGGCAGCCGGGGCAGACCTCGAGGTTCGAGGTGAACTCCTCCGCCACCAGCTGCAGACCGCACTCCTTGCAACGACGGAACACGCCCGCACCGAGCGTGCGCTTCTCCGAGGCGTCCTGTTCGGGACGGTTTTTGGTGAACCAGCCCATGCCGTTCGCGTGCTCCAGTCCCTGCGCGTCAGAGGGTTCGCGCGGGGTGGCTACCTAGCACCGGGGCAAGATGA
>JBEVNG010000007.1:0-3426 GCA_040508235.1 Polyangiales bacterium
CACCCTCCCTGGCTGCACCGATGCCAACGCATCGCAGCCACGAGGCGAGCGCGGAACTCTCCGTCCCCCGGAACGACGCACACCCGCGCAGCAACCTCACCGCAAACCCAGAGCTCGCGCCCCGAGAGCGCCCAAGCGAGCGGAGCGGGCCCTCACCTTTAGATACTGTCGAACCCGAAGCTCACGCCGAACTGGAACTGGCGGACGCGCACGTCTTCGTAGTTGTTGTCGCCGTTGAGCAGCATGTACGCGACCTCGAACTGCATCCCGAAGGAGAAGTTGCGATCGCTGTACAGGTCCTTGCCTGCGACCAAGTGCATGTAGAAGCCGGGATTGCTCGTGTCGCTGCGGTTGCCCTGCTTCACGGTGGCCCAGCCGACGCCGAACGCGGGCTTGAAGAAGAAGTCGTGCGGCGTGAAGAACGTGACCGCGGGCGCGACCGCGTACGACAACACGCGCGCGTGGTCCGCGTCGGAGCGTGCGATCGCGAGATCGCTGACGCCGCCGCTCCACAACACACCGAGGTATGCGTCCGCGTGCAGCGCGAGCCACGGACGCAGGAAGCCGCCGAGGTCGAGGTTGTAGCCGGTGCTGAAGCCGCTCGTGGTCCAGCCATCGAAGTCGCTCTGCCAGCTGGCCGGCCCGATGCGTGTGCTCTGCCCGCCAAGCGTGGTGCCGAAGCGCAGGTAGAACCCGCCGCGCTGATCCGGCAGATCCCACGCGTGCGCGAGTGGGTCGTGCTCCGGCGGGATGTCGAGCGGATCGACCACCGTGACCGCCTCGCCTGGCGTCTGCGCTTGCGCGCTCGCGACACCGGCCACTGACAACAAACCCATCACGATTGCCCAGCGCATCACGGCCTCCGATTCTTACTGGGATAGCTCGGTCAGGTTGACCACCGCAAACCCACCCTTAGCGACCTCGACCTGCTGCTCGCGCGAGACGCCCTGCGCCCGAATGCTCACGGTGTGCTTGCCGGCAGGCACACGCACGCGCGAGATCGCGATGCGCGCGGGCAGCGTAGCCCACGAGCGCGTGTCCGGCGTATCGGCCGCCGCCAGTGCGGCCTGCGTGCCCAGCGCCAACAACATGCCGAGCGGCCCCGAGTTGCTGCCCTTGCCCGCGGCCACGCCGACGCCCGCGCCCACCGCGCCGCGCGCGATCATGCGCACGATCGCCGACGCCATGATCGCGCCCTCGCCCTTCTTGTACGCGGCGCGCATCAGCTCATCGACGAGCGTGATGGTGTCGAGGTCGCTGGTCTTGCCGTCGACGCTGATGCTCGGGTTCGCGTAGCTGCGCTTGGCCGGCTCCAGCACCGGGTAGTTCACCCACGTCACCAGGCCCTGACCCGCCATGCGACGCGCGGACTGCACCTGCACCGGATCGAGGTACATGCCCGCCGCCGTCAGCGCGAGGCCGATCGGCACGCGGTTGGCGATCAACGCCGGCACGCGGCCGTACGCCACGATCACCAGCAGCTCGCCCGAGTCCGGATCGATCTCCTCGGCCTTGCCGGCCTTGACGATCTTGGTGAGCCGCGGCGACTGATAGCCCGCGTACTGCGACAGCCGCCGCACCGGCTCGTCGAGCGTGGTCCAGGGCGCGCACGACAGCGCCTCGTCGTAGTAGTGGATCGCCTCGTCGAAGTCGTTGGTCTTCTCGAACGCGAAGCCAGCGAAGTAGCTGCCTGGTCCGAGCAACTTCACGGTCGGGTCGTCCTTGTCGACCTGCGACAGGTACTTCTGCATCACCGCGAAGCGGCGTGCCTCGATCTTGGCGCCGGAGAGGTTCCCCAGCGTCAGGTAGTTGATCATGTTGATCGTGTTGACGAACAACTTCTCGAACGGCCGCGCCTTGTACGGACCGACGTCGTCCGAGAACAGGTAGCGGCCGATCTCGTGCGACGTGGAGCGCTCGAAGTCGAGCATCTCGACTTGCTTGTCCGCGGTCTCGAGGTCGCGACTCGAGTTGGTGTAGTCCTGGAGCGACTGCAAGACGGTGGAGCGGTCGAGCAGGAACAGCGCGTTGTCGCCGCTGACCTTCTTGGGCAGCTCCTTGCCGCTCGACACCTCGAGCTCCTTGTTGAGCGACGCCAGCGCGCTCTTGGGATCTCTGCGATCGAGCGCGCGGCGCGCCTCCTCCGTGTGCGCGGAGTGGCCAGCGCAGCCGGCGAGCAAGCCCAGCGCGAGCAGCGCCGTGCGCGAACAAGCAAGCAAGTGGTTCCTCGCGGTTTAGAGGATCGCCTTGGTGACCGCGGCCTGGTTCTGGAACAGAACCTCGCTGGTCTCCACCGAGATCACGCGCATGAACAGGTAGTACTGCACGCGATGCGCGTTGGGCGAGCGCTCGTCCGTGGTGAACACCTTGCCGGTGATCACGTAGCGCGCGCCGAGCTGCTTGCCCCAGCTGGCGACCTGGCTGGCGTCGAACGCGCCCTGGCTGTTTTGCTGGCGCTGGATCTCCTGCATCAGCTGCGGCTGGTGCTCCAGGCTGACCACGCGCACCGGCGCTTCGTTGACCAGCTTGGTCTCGACCTCGCTGATCAGCGCGCCGAGCGCGCTCTCGATGTGCTCGCTCGTCTCGTTACGGATGGGCAGCATGCTGACCGGCGGGTTGCCTTCCTGCTGCCAGGTGGTGAACGCGCGCGAGGTCTTCAGCACGGCCATGTTCTCGTTGAGCATCTGCGAGAGATCGCGCCGATCGAGGCCGGTGCCCATGGCGGCGTAGTCGAGGCCGGGCGTGTCGGAGCCGCGAACCGCCTTCGGCTTGTGCGCGCAGCCGGTCGCGCCGAGCAAACCAAGACACAGTGCGAGCGCGAGCATCTTCTGCATGAACGTCCTCCAATGGAAGTGTGCGGGCCTACCTTAGCACTGCGATTCGAAACGAGAGATCGTTCACCTGAACGTGCAGTTCTTGAACGCCGTCAGCTCGCGCGCCGGGGAACCGCGCCGCGTCACGACCTCGACACTCTCCGCCGGTCGCGCCTGCACCGTCTGCTTGGGCTCCGGGTCGACGTCGGTCCACACCGTACAGCTGACAGGTCGCTCGCAGCCGTTGCGCAGCGTGACCGAGTGCGTGTAGCCGATGCCGACCCACTGCGCGTGCGGCTCCGCCTTGGCGCACTGGTTGGGGTCCTGCTGCACGGGCGCGTCTTCAGGTGGAGGAGGAGGCTTGGGGGCGCGCTTGCCGTCCGCGAGAGCCGTCGCACTGAGACCCAACAGCAAGCCCACGCACGCGATACGGATCATGGCGAAGCTCCTCGGGGCGCGGACGCGGAGCCCCCGCCGTTGATTCACGAGTCGGAGAAGTCGAAGCGCGGCTCGAGTCGATTCCAAACGGCGAGTCGCCAGGCATCTCGAATGCGCCGGCACAGCTCCCGTAATACCAGCTGCGAGAATTTTACCGCGGTCGACAGCGGCTCGG
>JBEVNG010000342.1:0-5155 GCA_040508235.1 Polyangiales bacterium
CAGTCCGTCCGGCTGCACGTCGAAGCCAAGCTTCGCCAGCTCGTGCTGCAGCGCCATGACGGCTTCGCCGCGCCCACCACTCTTCAAGTGCGACATCGTTCCTCCTCGTGGACTGCAGCCGGGCGCCGATACCGGCGAGCGCTCAGCGAGCAGACCACTGAACGCTCGCGGTGTCGAGGGGCTCCTGCGAGCAGCCGGGAAACTGCGGCTGGTCCCGACATGGGTACGGCCGTCCTGTGGGTGACGCGCCGGGCGCCGGAGTTGTCGACGCGCCGCGAACAGGACGAGATACTACGGCCACAACCTATCGCTCGGCGTCCGCCGGTGGGGAAGCGAGGTAACGAATGGTCCGCTCGCGCGTTCGTCGTTGTGCGGCGCTGATGCTCCTGGCCGTAGCGATCCACGCGTGCGGAGATGACGCGGACCAAGCCGATGCCTCGACGCGAGGCTCCAAGCTCGACGCGGGCCTGGATCGGCCCAGCTCGTACCAGGCGACCCTGATTCCGGCCGCGGCGGACGATGCCGGTGCGTATATCTCCGTTCCGCACACCATCAGCCTGCTCGATGAGCTCGGCAACCCGCTCAATCCACCCGTGGAGACCACCAGCGGGCCGGAGGGTCAGGTCAACCTCCCACTCCCGGCCGCGGCAGCCAGCGTCTACGTCGTCGGCGTGGGGCCGACCGACGACGACAACTCCACCTACGACACGGTCCTCGTCAGCAACAACTGGAAGTCCGGCGATCCCCTGCTGCGGATCTCGGATCGCAGGACGCTCGCCCTGGCGCTGCAGCGTGCGGACTTCACGGCGCGCGCGGATCGAGCCTCCCTCCGAGGCACCGTCTACTGGGCCACGAATGGGACGCGACGCGGCACGGTGGGTTGCGCCAAGGTCTACATCGACGGCGCGACGCAGCCGGATGAAGACCAGGTGCAGCGCTACGGCGGACTGCTTCCGGTTCCGCTCGCGACGCAGGATCAGACGAGTCGGCTCGGCACGTTCTACTTCGGAAACATCAAGGTCGGACTGCACTCGCTGCGCGTCTCGCTCGACGATGGTCAGACGTTCCTGCCCACCAAGAGCTTGTTCGTCGGGCGCACGCGCCCGGGCGCACAGAGTCCCACCAAGGCGATCCTCTATCAGTTCGGCGTCGACCTCGAAGCGACGGCCGACCCGACCCCCGAGAGCTGCCCGCGGTGAGAGCACGCCGCCGAGCGCGCCACGACGCGCTCAGCCATCCAGCTGCAGCGACGCCATCCAGTCGTCGACCGAGACGGGTGGATCGATCAACTCGGAGCAGACCTCCGCCTGAATCTCCACCGCGCCGCCGACGAGTGGGTCCGACGTCTGCAGACCCGCACCAAAGGCAACCCACACACGACCCAGCACGCGATCGGACGCGTCGGTGAGGAGGATACCGAGATCACCGCGGCCCTTGATCTGGGTGGCATTCTCGACCGGTCCGCCCGTCTCGCTCGTGCCCCCGAGCCGCTCCGCGAGCTCGTCGAGCGCGGCGTCGACGGCCTGGTGGATCGCCTGCTGCTGCTGATCATCCATCTCGTCACCATAGCTGGGGTTGCGTCGGCCATCGCGCGCAAGATGGGTCATGCTCCCGTCATGAGTGAGCGCACCCTCGTGGTCTCGGCCACCAACCTGCTCGCGCGCGGGTTCCTCGTGGTCCCGACCGACCGCATGTCGCGCGCGGGCACCCCCGTCAACGGCCTGTTCGCGGTCGCGCGGGCCGTGCTGCACGTGGTGCGCTGGAAGCAGCCCGCGCGGGCGGTGGCGATCGTGGATCGAAGTGGGCGGGAGTGGCCGGAGTTGTTGCTGCCGCAGCTGGAGCAGCTGCCGGGGCTGTTGCGTTCGCTCGGCCTCACGGTGGTGGAGAGCCAGGACGAGCCGGGGCTCGTCGCGAGCTACACGCGCGCAGCGGGCGACGACGTCGTGATCATCGGCACCGACAAGCGCTACGCGCAGCTCGTGAGCGACTCGGTGTGGTGGTACGACGCAAACAAGGACGCGCGCTACACGCCCGAGGTCGTCAGCAAGCGCTTCGGCGTCGCACCCGCGCAGGTCGGCGACTGGTTGGCGCTGGTGGGTGACGACGACCAGGTGCCCGGCGTGAAGGGCGTCGGTGCCAAGGGCGCCACGCAGCTGCTGCTGGCACACGGCTCGCTCGAGAGTGCGCTCGCCGCCCTGCCCGAGCTGGACACGCGCACGCGCAAGGCGCTGGAGGCGGCGCGCGAGGAGCTGCCGTCGCACCTGGCGCGTGCACGCCTCGACCGCGACCAGGCGCTACCTGCGCCCCTGGCCACGTATGCGGAGCCCGAGCCTTCCGAGCTCAACGCAGCGCTGGATGCGCTCGGCTTCGTGGAGCTGCTGCAGAGCACGTCGACCGAAGTTCGCACGCACGTGTGCGCGTCGCCGCACGAGCTGGAGGCGGCCCTGCGCGCGCTGCAGAGCGCGACCGTCGCGATCAGCGCGCTGATCGAGGACGACGACGCACGGCACGAGACGGTGGAGGGCATCGCGCTGTCCGCGGGCGGCGGCGAGGGCTGGTACGTGCCGGCCAAGAGCGCCGCGTGGCCCACGCTTGCCGCATGGCTCCAAGACCCGGCGCGGCCCAAGAGCGGCCACGATCTGGTCGCCAGCCGGGTCGTGCTGCAGCGCATGGGCGTGCATGTCCAGGGTGTGGTCGCGGACTCGGCGTACGCGTCGCACCTGACGCAGCCAAGCGGCTGGGCGCCGCACGACTTGCCCACGGTCGCCCGCCACGTGCTGGGCCGCTCGCTCGCGGACGACGATGCGGTGCGCGGGACCGGCGGCGACCGCAAGGCCTGGCGCAAGCTGGAGCGTGCCGCGGCGACTGCGTGCGAGCGTGCCGACACGTCCGCGCTGATCACCAAGGCACTCGCGCACGAGGTCGACGCAGAGCTGCTGCGCGAGTACCTCGCGCTGGCGGAGACGCTGGTGCGCATGGAGCGGACGGGCATGACCGTCGATCTCGCGCACCTCGATCGCACCGAGGTCACGTTCGCGGCCATCGAGCGCGAGCTGGAGGCGAACATCGAGGCGCTGGCGGGCCGCGCGTTCAACATCAACTCCTCCGCGCAGCTCGGGAAGGTGCTGTTCGAGGAGCTGAAGCTGCCGGTGGTGCTGCGCACCAAGACGGGCTTCAGCACGGCGAACGAGGCGCTGGAGCGCATCGAGCACGCGCACCCGATCATCGAGCACGTGCTGCGCTGGCGACGACTGCGACGCTTGCGGGACAGCTGGATGATCGCGCTCCGCCGCTGCGTGCACGAAGACGGCCGCGTGCACTCGCGCTTCCACCACGCGCGCTCGTTCTCCGGCGAGCTGGTCAACACCAACCCGGATCTCGGCCGGGTGCCCGGCAAGACGCCGGAGATGGCGGAGATCCGCCGCGCGTTCGTGGCGCCCCCGGGCCGCTCCCTGATGTCGGTCGACTTCAGTCAGCTCGGGCTCTACGTGCTGGCGCACCTGAGCAAGGATCCCGCGCTGGTCGAGCCGCTGCGCACGCGCGCCGACGTGCATCGCCTCACCGCCGCGGCCGTGCTGGAGAAGCCGCCCGAGCTGGTCACGGAAGAGGAACGCCAGCTCGGCAAGGTGATCAACTTCGCCACCTTCGCGGGCCAGGGTGCGAGTGCGCTCGCGCTGCAGCTGGGCATCCCCGCGGCCGAGGCCAAGCTCTACATCGAGCGCTTCGATCGCCGCTACGCCGGCGTGCGCGCGTTTCAGGACGAGCAACTTCGGCTCGCGAAGGAGCGCGGCTACCTCGTCACGATCGCGGGTCGGCGCTGGCCCATCGGTGGGCTGGAGTCACTCGACTCCAAGCTACGTTCGTACGCAGAGCGGCTGGCGCGGCGCGGGACGCACGAGGGCTCCGTGGCCGACGTCGCCCGCCGCGCGCTGCTCGACGCGGACCGTGCGCTGCGCGACGCCGGGTCCTCCGCCGTGCCGCTGGTCGAGGTCGTCGACGAGATCCTGTTCGAGGTCGATAGCCACGACGTCGCGCAGGCTTCCAAGCTGTGCGCCGACGCGATGACGCGAGCCTTCGCGCTGGAGGTGCCGCTGGTGGTCGGCATCGAGGTCGGCCAGACCTGGGCTGACCTGGAGCCGCTGCGCTAACGCTTACGCGCGCGAATGTCGGCACGCTAACAGCCGCGCCTCGGACCGGCTCGTCCTCCCGGGCACTCTGTAGTACCGTACGCCCCGATGAGTGCAGGCGACGAGGACAGCATCCGGCGCGCGATTCTCGACTCGGCCGTGCAGTTTCACAACAGCGCCGTGCCGACGCAGCGGATCGCGATGGGCTCACCCGGGGAGCTGATCGACGACGAGGACGGCTACACGGCACGGCTGCAGGCTCCCAGCGGCAAGGTCTACGCCTACGTGTTGCGCGAAGGCAGCGCGACCATGTGGTGGATGGCCAAGGACGGCTGACCGCCCCTGCGGTGGCGTCGGCGCCGATTGCGGGCAGACTCTCGGGCATGAGCTCCCGCGCGCGCGTTCTCTCGATCTGTCTGCTCCTCTCGGCTTGTGACGACGAGGCCGAGCCTGCCGATGCGTCGATCGCCGACGACGGAGGCGGCAAGGCAGACGCGGGTTCGGCGCTGGATGCGCGCGTGGAGGTCGATGCGCGCGTCGAGGCGCTGGACGCCGCCGCGACGGGCTGCAGGCTCGATCAGACGTACAGCTTCGGCTACCAGGGTGGACTGGTCGCGTGGACGGATCGCTTCGAGCTCGCGCAGGGCTACCTGCGCAAGTCGCGCGAGAGCACGGCGCGCTTCGACGCGGGCAACGGCAGCTGCAGCGTCTTGCTCGCGGACTGCCCTGGACTCGCGGACGCGTTCCGCGACGCGGACGTGCTGGCCGCCTACTCGGACAGCGAGGAAGTGCTCGGCAACGATCCGCGCATCGTCGATGGCTCGGTGTTGGTGATCGAGCGTGAGGACGGCAAGAAGATCACCATCGGCAACGGCTGCAACGACGCGCCCAGCTGCACGCCGATTCCGGCGGGCGTGCAGGCGCTCAAGGGCGCCCTCACGGAGCTGATCCGAGCTCGCGATGCCGCGCCCGAGGACGCAGGCGCCGGCCTCTGCCCCTGAAGCCATCGACGTGAGCCTCGCCTAGCC
>JBEVNG010000357.1:0-11323 GCA_040508235.1 Polyangiales bacterium
ACCTGCTCGTACAAGCAGTTCAAGTACGGCGTGTCGGACCGCGGTGCGTCGATCCGCATCCCGCTCCAGACCAAGATCGACGGCAAGGGCTACCTCGAGGATCGTCGCCCCAACGCGAACATGGATCCCTACACCGTCACGCGCCTGATCCTCGAGACGACCTGCGGTTGAGCTCGTTCGGTCGCTGAAGCGCCGCTCCTCGCAAGGGGGCGGCGTTTTGCTTTTCCGTCGCCTGCGTCGGACGGAGGGTTCCGCTACAAGCTGAGCCGTGAACAACTTGCTTCAGGTCATCGCCCTCGGCGTCATCGAGGGCGTCACCGAGTTCCTGCCCATCTCCAGCACCGGCCACTTGCTGATCGTCGAGAAGCTCGGGCTCGGACAGCGCTCGGAGCTGTTCAACATCGTGATCCAGGCGGGCGCGATCCTGGCGGTCACGTTCATCTTCTGGAGCCGGCTGTGGGAGCTGGCCAGCGGCCTCGGCGAGCGCGACAAGCGCGACTACGTGATCAAGATCGGGGTCGCGTTCCTGATCACCGCCGTGCTCGGGTTGGTGGTGAAGAAGCTGGGCTTCGAGCTGCCGGAGACGGTGCGGCCGGTGGCCTGGGCGTTGATCGTCGGCGGCGTGCTGATCGTGGCGGCCGAGGCGTGGGCGGCGCGTCAGCCGCCCAACACGCACGTGAGCTGGGTCGGCGCGATCGCGGTGGGCGTGTCGCAGATCCTGGCCGGCGTGTTCCCGGGCACGTCGCGCTCCGGGGCGACCATCTTCGCGGCGATGTTCGCGGGCACCACGGATCGTCCGCGCGCGACCGAGCTATCGTTCCTGGTCGGCATCCCGACCATGTACGCCGCGAGCGGCTATGCGCTGCTCAAGGAGATCAAGCAGGGCACGCTCGGGCAGGAGAACTGGACCGACGTGGGCATCGCGTTCCTGGTCTCGACGGTGACGGCGTTCATCGTGGTGAAGTGGCTGATCCGCTACGTGCAGTCGCACGACTTTCGCTGGTTCGCGCTCTACCGCGTGGTGCTGGGCGTGGCGCTGTTGGTGCTGCTCCCGGAGGGCTGACGCGCCGCCCTGATCACGGCCAGCGCACGCCGATGCGCTGAGCAAACGCGTTCGCGAACACGCCCTTGGGATCGAGCTTGGCGACGGCGGCGTTGAACCTCTCGAGGCGGCCCTCGTAGGTGCCGACCTGCTGCTGCAGCGTGAAGATGCCGTCGAGGTTCTTGCCCCAGTGGGCGCGCGCGCCGTAGTGGCGCACGAACAGCTCGATCATGGTCTGGTAGACGTAGAGATAGTCGCGCAGCTCGCTGTCGCTGTAGCCGGCGGGCACCGCGACCGGCGTCTCGAAGAACATCGCGGTCTGGCCCTCGGCGAACTGCTTGCCCGCGCCGTGGTACGACAGCCAGCCGCCGCGCTCGATCTTGCCAAAGCGCAGGAACGCGCCGACGCCGGGCAGGCTGACGTTGTGCGCGTCGAAGATCTTGCGCGCGGCCTGCAGCGCGTCGCGCATGTACTGCTGCGGCACCGCGACCTCCCAGTCCATCTGGAAGTACTTGTGCTCGCCGAGCTCGATCAGGTCGGCGGAGGTGAGTCGATGGCCGGGGCCCACGGCCTTGGCGACGTTGATGCGGCCGCCGTCGGGCGCGTCGATCTTGATGGGCGGTGCGCTGGTCAGGCCGTCGACGCGTGCGCTCTCGACCAGCTCGTTGAGCGCATCGCCGCAGGTGCCGGCGTGGAACGCGATCTTGGCCAGCGGCGCGATGTCGGGCGAGACACCGGGGTCGAGCAGCACGTTGTCGGGATGTCCGTCGGCCGGCTGCGTGCTCGGCTTGCCGCACCAGCGGAAGACCTTGCGGTGCTTGGGGAACCAGTTGAACTGGCCCCACTCGCAGCCGGCGAGCAGATCGAGCGGACTGGCTGCATCGAGCAGCTGCTTCTCGTCGAGGGTGCTGAACTCGACCGCCAGGCGCAGCGCGGGCTCGACGCGCACGCCGACCTCCACCACCACACCGAGCAGGCCGAGCGAGGTGATCACCGCACGCCACTCCTCGTCGCTCGAGGTGAACGTGCGCAGCTCGCCGTTCGCGAGCACCATCTTCAGCGACACCAGGCGCTGCGCGATCGCGTTGTTGTGGAACGGCGACGAGCCGTGGGCGGAGGTGCCGATGGCGCCAGCGACGGTGACGCCGCGGAAGCCGAGGTGCGTGTAGCCGATACCGAGCTGGCGCGCTTCGAGCCAGTCGCCGAGCGCGATCATGGTGACGCCGGGCTGCACGTAGGCCACGTCGCCCTCGACGCGCGTGGCCTCCACGTCCGCCATCGAGCTGAGGTCGAGCGCGAGCCCATCGCCGCACAGCGCGTCGCTGGCGGAGTGACGGCGGCCGATCGGGTGCACGTGCTGTCCCATCGCGGCGGCCTGGCGCACGGCCTCCTGCACCTCGTCGACGCTGTGTGGCTGCACCAGGCGCTGGTAGTCGGGGCAGATCGGAAGGTCGTTGTAGGCGCCGACCAGGTGGGGCACGCAGTCGGCGCGGCAGTTGGTGGCGTTCTCGCTCCACGCATCGCAGTGACCATCCCCGCAGCTGGCCGCTTCCAGCAGGCCCGGGCAGTTCCAGAGCGAGGTGCGCTTGAACGCGACCAGGGCGGCGAGGTCCGTGTCGTAGGCGGGGGTCAGCGCGCGCATGCCGGTGATCGCGGTTGGCCCGGTGGGATCGCTCGGGTCCGGTCGTGGGCTATGCGCGTCGGACGATGCCGCGTCGCGCGCCGGCGAAGGCAGCGCGACGTAGCCATCGACCTCGACCACACGCGCATCGAGCGACGAGCCCGCATCGGGCGCGGGCTCGCTCTCGGTCCCACACGCCAACAGCAACCCACAACCAAGCCAACGCCAACGCATCTACGAATTGCGTTAGCACCGCCGCTTTCGCCATCGGCAGCCAAGTTGTGTACCCGGCCGGCCAAGCGCCGGACAAAGGTGAGCCTACAGACAGCCGAGCAGCGGCGCGAAGTCCAGCGTTTCGAGCTCGGGCAAGTAGCGTCCGAGCGTCTCGCGCGTGAGGCGGTCGCAGATGTCCTTCACGAAGAAGTGCTCGCCCGTGCGCACCACGTAGTTGAGCAGGAAGAAGCGGTACGCCTCGCGGCTGAACGCCAGCTCGTTCTCGTTGAGCGGGAACACGGCGTGGTACGCCTTCACGAAGCGGATGAAGCGCGGCTCCAGCAGCGGGTTGGCGGTGTAGCTGAACACGGTCTGGTCGCCGTCCTCGCGCACCACGCGGCTGAAGAAGTAGAAGTCCATCGTGCGCGGCTCGATGCGGAACCAGTCGTAGTCCCAGCGCGAGTAGAGCTGAAAGCCGTCTTCGTCGTAGGCCACCGAGAAGTTGCCGCGGTTCCAGTCGAGCAGCACCGGCAGCTTGGGGAACCGGTGGTAGCCGAGCTTCTCCGCGCGCGAGAAGAACAGGTCGCAGTGGCGGCGGATGAGCCGGGTGTGCTCGCTGTCGAAGCCGCGCGTGGCGGCGATCAGCTGGCTGTCCATCTGATCGTAGAGGGTGGCGAGGTCGGAGCCGAGCGACTGCCAGGTGGGGTCCAGCTGGCTGGCGATGTCGGCACAGGCGAGGTGGAACAGCGCCGCCTCGCGCCCGAGGTTGTCGATCTGGAGCTCGGTCAGCACGCGCGGCAAGAGGCCGCGGCGTGGCGCTTCCTCGTAGAACACCACCCAGGTGCCGCGGTCGAAGAACGTGTACACGTCGCCGTTCTTGAGCAGCACGGGCGCCAGGAAATTTTGGTAGCGCGTGCCCTGCATCAGCGCGCACCACTGCACGATGCGCGCGTGGTCCTGCCGGAAGTGCACGAACGAGCCGTACGAGGACACCTTGGCGAACAGGCTGCGTCCGCTCTGCGTGCGCAGGTGGTACACGCGGTTGGTGGACACCCCGGCACTGGTCTCGACCAGCGACGCGATCGGGTCGCTCTCGCCGAAGTTCTCCCAGGCCTGGTAGAGGACACCGGTTTGCATCAGATCCCGAGTTCACCCGATTTCGGGTCGATGGGAAAGCCCATCGCCGCGAGTGGCTCAGCGAGGTCGGGCAGCAGCGGCGCGTGCAGCACGATGGGCTGGCCGCTGACCGGGTGCGGAAACGCCAGCCGCCAGGCGTGCAGGACCAGCCGAAACAGGCCGAAGCGCTCGCGGAACAGCCGGTTCTCCTTGCGGTCGCCGTAGTTGGTATCGCCGATGATCGGGCAGCGCAGGTGGCTGAGGTGGCGGCGGATCTGGTGGAAGCGGCCGGTGTGAGGGTGCGCCTCGACCAGCGCATAGCGATCCTCGAACACCCCGAGCGACCGAAACGAGGTGCGCGCGTCCACACGCTCCAGCTTCTCGCCGCGCGGGATCGGGTGGTCGACGGTGAGCGCGGGCGGGATCTTGCCGCGAGTCAGCGCCAGGTAGCGCTTGTCGACGCGCTCCTCCTGGAAGGCGCGCTGCATGGGCTCGACGAACTCCGGCGCGCGCACGAGGCAGATGGCACCGCTGGTGGCGCGATCGAGCCGGTGCACCAGGTAGACCGGCTGGCGCAGCATGTCGCGCACGCGGGTGAGCACGTAGTCGCCGCCCTCGTTGGCCAGGCCACGGTGCGCGGACAGCCCGCTGGGCTTGTTGACCACGACCACCACGTCGTCCTGGTAGAGCACGGCGAGCGGCCCGGGGGCGGCGGTCACGAGCGGCATGGAGCACACGCGCGCTGCGTACGATTGGCGCGCTCGACAAGCAAGCGCGCTATGTTCTCGCGCGATGCGCGTCGCCTACCTGGTGAACCAATATCCGTCGATCAGCCATACCTTCGTGCGCCGCGAGATCGAGGCGCTGGAGAAGCTCGGCTGCGAGGTCGTCCGCTACTCGATCCGGCCCATGGGCGAGAAGGCACTGCCCGACCCGGCCGACCAGCGCGAGCTGGGCATCACGCACGCGATCCTCGGCAAGGGGGCGCGCGCGATCCTGCCCTCGGTGGCGCGCATCGCGTCGCTGCGGCCGGCGGCGTTCGCCCGCGCCGAGCAGCTCACCATGCGCACCGGTCGTCGCTCCGAGCGTGGGCTGTTGCGCAACTTCGCCTACCTGGCGGAGGCCTGCGCGCTGGTGGAGCTGCTCGACAAGGGCAAGGTGCAGCACGTGCATGCGCACTTCGGCACCAACTCGGCGGCGGTCGCCATGTTGGCGCACGAGCTGGGTGGGCCGGGCTACTCCTTCACGGTCCACGGACCGGAGGAATTCGACAAGCCGGACCTGATCGCGCTGCGCGAGAAGATCGCGCGCTCGCGCTTCGTGGTGGGCGTGAGCAGCTTTGGGCGTAGCCAGCTCTATCGCTACTGCGACGGCGCGCAGTGGAGCAAGGTGCACGTGGTGCGCTGCGGCGTCGATGCGGGCTACGTGGCGCAGGCGCCCTCGCCCGTGCCGGAGGTGCCGCGCTTCTGCAGCGTCGGGCGGCTGTCGGAGCAGAAAGGCCAGCTGCTGCTGGTGCAGGCGGCGGCGATGCTCAAGGGCCGCAAGTTCGAGCTGGTGCTGGTCGGCGATGGCCCGATGCGCGCCGAGATCGAGGCGTTGATCGCGCGCGAGGGGCTGGACGGCACGGTGACGATCACGGGCTGGGCGTCGGGCGCCGAGGTGCGCAAGCAGATCGAGGCCGCGCGCGCGTTCGTGCTGCCTTCGTTCGCGGAGGGTTTGCCGGTGGTGTTGATGGAGGCGCTCGGCCGCGGACGGCCGGTGATCACCACCTATATCGCGGGCATCCCGGAGCTGGTGCAGGACGGCCGCAACGGCTGGCTGGTGCCCGCCGGCTCCCCCGAGCACGTGGCCGAGGCGATGCGCGCGGCGCTCGACGCGACGCCCGCGCAGCTCAGCGAGATGGGGCAGCGCGGCTACGAGCGGGTGCGCGAGATGCACGATGCCGACGCCAACGCGCGCAGCCTGCTCACGCTGTTCGAGCAGTACGCGCGATAATCAGCACGGGTAATCACCACGCGTAGTGGTGCTCGTAGGTCAGCGCCTCGGCGGTGAATGGCGCGACCTGAAGGTCCTGCAGCGCGGAGCGAGCGCACTCGATCATGCCGGGGGTCAGCCGCGGGGCATGCACGCCAATCGCGCGCGGGCGCCCGCTCTCGCCGACGATGGTGAGCTCCACCTCGACGCCGTGCCGTGGCTCGCGCACGCAGCGATGCACGCTCGACTCCAGCCGATGGAGCTCCGCGCGCACCTCGTCGAAGGCGGGCAAGGTGCGCTTGACCAGCTCGCCGGAGCTGGGCCGCGTGATGGTCACGGGCGCGGTGGTGATCAGGCTCGAGCTCGCCAGCCCGGGCGCGGGCTCCGCCGGCGCGGAGGACACTGCCGACGGCCGCAGCATGCTGGACACGCGGCCCATCAAGCCCACCAACAGGCCCCCGCCGACGAACGCGATCAGCGCCATGGTGGCCAGCTTCAGCACCTGCGCGGCCGACTGCGTGCGGCTGCGGCGAGGCAGCCCCGGTCGGCGCGGGCGCACCGGCCAGCTGCTGGCGAGGCCGGCGGGGATGGCCTCGACCAGCGTGTCCTCGTGTGGGATCAGCGGCTGCTCGCCGCTCTCGTCGTGGCTGTTGAGCAAGCGCGACACCGAGTCGAGTCGGGTGGTCTCGGTGTCGAGGCCGCGCGCGCTGGCGACCGCCACCACCAGCGCGTCGTCCTTGCGCGCCGCGCGCCAGTCGCGCAGGCCATCGCGCCAGACCTCGTCGGTCCAGGTCAGCTCCCCGCGGTCGAACTGGCGCGCGAGCTGCGACGCGTCGAACGGACCGGCCTGCCCCTTGTCGCCGTGGGTGTACCAGGCGTGCTCCGAGAGCGTGGGCTCGTGCGAGAGCAGGCGCGTGCCGCAGCTGGCGCAGATCGACGCGCGCTCGGGGACGACGCTCTGAACGGCACTGCACGTGCGACAGACGAAATGCATACGTTCGCGGGGGCGCGATCTATGGCCTCCCCAACGGGCGCGGGCAAGCTACGGCGTGGGGCAGAGCGTGCGCGGCGTCTGCGCGCACACACGGGTATCCGGGGTGCATCGGCCGCCGCTGCACTGGGCGTCGCGCTCGCAGGGCGCACCGTCGGCGAGGCCACCCGTGAAGAAGCTGGCCAGCGTGGGCGGGGCGCCGCAGCGATCGGTCACCACGCGCGCGGCACGGCGCTTGTCCGCGGCCTCGACCGAGTCGTAGTCCAGGGCCGCCTCCGCGGTCAGCGCCTGGAGCTGCGTCTTGCAGCGCTCGACCTCGGGCATCCGGCATGTGCCCGGGTCGGGGTCGACGCCCGGGCAACAGCCGTTGGCGCGCGCATCGCAGTAGTCCTCGGCCAGGTCGTCGCACAGGGTCGAGAGCGAGAGGAAAGGCGGGTCGTCCGCGCATGCGACGAGCAAGAGGAGCGGCGTGGCAAAGCGAGCGAGGGGTCCCATCTCGGCGACGATGACGCGGCGACGGAGAGGTGTCGAGCGTGCGCCCGACGAGTGCAAGTAGGATTGCCAATTCAGTGGCACCGGACTTACGGGTGGCTGACTGCGACGCGAAGTAGCGAAATCCGTTGCGAGAGGGCAAAACCGATAGCCATGGCCCGCTCGCGTCTCGCTCGCCCTCCTCTGTCCTTGTTCGCCGTCGCCGCGTTCGCGGCGGGAGCTACCGCATGTGGTGCCGATGGGCGCCCAGCTCTGGAAGCAGGTGACGACGGCGGCATGATGATGGCCGAGGTCGACGCCAACATCGATCCGGTCAACATGACGCCGCCTCCACCCGATGGCGACGGCGACCGCGTGCAGGATCGCGCGGACAATTGCCTGACGATCGCGAACCCGGATCAGAGAGACAGCGACGGAGATGCGCGCGGCGACGCGTGTGACAACTGTCCGAGCGTCGCGAACTGGGATCAGCTCGATCAGAACGGCAACGGCGTCGGCGATGCGTGCGAGGGCATCTCCCCCGACGACGACTCCGACAACGACGGCGTGCCCAACGGCAGCGACAACTGCTTCGAGCTCGCCAACCCGGATCAAGCGGACCGCGACGGTGATGGACGCGGTGATGTCTGCGACAACTGCGTGTTCGCCGCCAACGCGTCGCAAGAGGACGCCGACAAGGACGGCATCGGCGATGCTTGCGCGGGACAGCTCGACCCGAACGGCGACAGCGACGGCGACGGCGTGCTCAACGGCTCGGACAACTGCGTCGCGCTGAGCAACCCCACCCAGCAAGACCGCGACGGCGATGGCATCGGCGACGTCTGCGACAACTGCCTGTTCATCGCGAACTTCAGCCAGGCGGACAGCGATCGCGATGGCATCGGCGACGCCTGCTCGGGCAAGCAGGATCCCACGCTCGACGACGATGGCGACGGCGCGCCCAATGGCACGGACGTGTGCCCGCTGGTCAGCGACCCGGCGCAGCTCGACACGGATGGCGACGGCGTGGGCGACGCCTGCGACAGCTGCGTGCAGCTGGCCAATGGCTCGCAAGCCGACGCGGACAACGACGGCGTGGGCGACGTCTGCGAGGACGACGACGGCGATGGCGTGCCCAACGGGCTCGACACCTGCAACGGCCCCACCACCGATGGCGACGGCGACGGCGTGCCGGACGCGTGCGACAGCTGCCCGACGATCGCGAACCGCGCGCAGACCGACGCCGACAACGACGGCGTGGGGGATGTCTGCGAGGACGACGATGGCGACGGCGTGCCGAACGCGCTCGACAAGTGCCCCGGCAAGCCGGACACGGACAGCGATGGCGACAGCGTGCCGGACGCTTGCGACAACTGCCCGGCGGTCGCGAACGTGGGCCAGGAGAACATCGACAAGGACGCGCTCGGCGACGCCTGCGACGTCGACCTGAGCAACGAGCCGCTGTGCGCCGAGGCCGCCTCCGGCACCACGCGCGTGCCGGCGAACCTGTACTTCGTGCTCGATCGCTCGGGCTCGCTCATGTACGACGACGGGCTGCCGCAGAACCGCTGGGATCGCGTCGCCGCCGCGCTCGACACGGTCGCGCCGACGCTGGTGGAGCAGTTCAACGTGGGCGTCGCGGTGTACCCGCGCGTGCCCAAGTGCGAGCCGCCGGGTGAGGTGCTCGACCTTGCCAACTGGACCGGCAACGCGGCCGCGTTCAGCGCGAGCCTGCCGCGCACCGTGCCGGAGTACGAAGCGGACACGCCCACCGCGCTGGCGCTGCGTACGATCCGTCAGCAGGGCTGGTACCGGCTCGACAATGACCCCTACCCCAGCCGCCCGACCGCGATCGTGCTGCTGACGGACGGCGAGCCCAACGGCGCCAACGCACCCTCGATGTGCTCGGACGATCCGGACTTCGGCGGCGCGCTGAACGAGGTGAGCGCGCTGTCGGCGCTCGGCATCCGCGTGTTCTCGGTGGGCATGATCGGCGCCACCGCCTCGCACATGCAGGACGTGGCCAACCGCGGCATGCCCGGCTGGACGGCCGGCATGCCGAACGTGCCGTGGTACGACGTGTCGAGCACCGCGGACCTGGTCGCGGCGTTCAACGCCATCCAGACCAGCACCGTGAGCTGCACGCTCGCGATCGACAGCCTGCCGAACGGCACGCCGAACTACGACCGCATGCAGGTGGTGCTGTCGTCGAGCATGGCGTCGCGCGTGTTGGCGCGCGGCGAGTACACGCTGGGCGCGGGCTCGATCACGCTCGGCGCCGCCGCCTGCCAGGAGCTGACGCGCCTCGGCAACACCGATCCCAGCGCGGCCGTGCGCGTGCGCGTGCCGTGCGCGGACACGCCGGCGTGCCTGCCGACGCTGGAGCTGTGCGACGGTAAGGACAACGACTGCGACGGCACCATCGACGAAGACTGCCCGCCCGCGTGCACGCCGAGCAGCGAGATCTGCAACGGCAAGGACGACGACTGCGACGGCATCGTCGACGAGGGCTGCCCGCCGCCCGGCATGTGCGGTCCCGAGGTCTGCAACGGCAAGGACGACAACTGCGACGGCGTGGTCGACGAAGGTTGCCCGCCGCCCACCAAGTGCGGTCCGGAGATCTGCGACGGCAAGGACAACGACTGCGACGGCATGGTCGACGAGAACTGCATGAGCTGCATGCCGTTCAAGGAGATCTGCAACGGCAAGGACGACGACTGCGACGGCATGGTCGACGAAGGCTGCCAGCAGTGCCCGATGCAGGCCGACGAGGTCTGCGACGGCGTCGATAACGACTGCGATCTCGAGATCGACGAAGGCTGCCCGCCGAACGTGTACTGATGGGCTAGCTCCCTGCGCAAGGGCGCGTTAGCCTGCGCCGCGTGGGGCTCCTGATTCATCGCAGCAACCGGCTCGAGCTGCTCGCCGAGGAGCTCGCCGACGTGGTGCGCACGCCGCTCGCGGATCCGTTCGCGCGCGAGTGCATCGTCGTGCAGGGTCCGGGCATGGAGCGCTGGCTGTCGGCGTTCCTGTCGTCGCGGCTCGGCGTGTGGGCGAACCCGCACTTCCCGTTTCCGCGCGGCCTGCTGGAGCTGTTCCTCGATCACGTGCTCGGTCCCCTGCCGGAAGACGCGGCGCGCTTCGACGGACCGCACCTGGTCTGGCTGATCGCCGAGCGGCTGCCCGCCATGCTGAATGACCCCGCGTTCGCCGGCGTGCGCGCGTACCTCGATGGCGATCGCGACGGCGAGCGCTTGCTCGATCTCGCACAGAAGCTCGCCGACTGCTTCGATCAGTACGCCATCTACCGGCCCGAGCTGGTGTTGCGCTGGGACGGCGGCGCCGAGGACCACTTCCAGGCCAAGCTGTACCGCGCCCTGCGCGACGTCACGCCGCTCGCTCGTCGCATGCTCGCGTTCGAGAACGCGCTGCGCAACGGCTTCGAGCTCGGTGAGGAGCTGCCCGAGCGCATCACGCTGTTCGGCATCTCCACGCTGCCACCGGCGTTCGTGAGCTTGCTGTCGCGCATCGGCGAGCAGCGCGAGGTGCACATGTTCCTGCTCGCGCCCTCGGACGCGTACTGGGGCGACCTCGACAAGACGGTCAGCGTGCGCCACGACCTGCACGGCTTCCTGGCCGCGGTCGGCAAGATCAGCCGCGACTTCTCCGACTTGATCGCGGAGCACGAGCTGGACGACCGCTTCGAGGCGCCCGCGCCCACCACCATGTTGCGCGCACTGCAGGCCGACATGGTCGAGCTGCGCGCGCGCGGCAAGCGAGGCGACGTCGAGCGGCCGCGGCCGATCCCCGAGCGCGACGACAGCTTGCGCGTGCACGTCTGCCACAGCCTGGTGCGCGAGCTGGAGGTGCTGCGCGATCAGCTGCGCATGCGGCT
>JBEVNG010000375.1:0-12525 GCA_040508235.1 Polyangiales bacterium
TCTCCCACGGCGACCTGATCAAGACGTTTACGCCCGACGTGCCGAGACCTACCCCGCTGGTGAAGCACAACCAGGCGTTTCACGCGTCGAGCCCGCCCCCTCCCGCCGAGTAACGAGCGCGCGCGCACAGGCCGTTCGGTAGAACCTCGCGGTAGTTTTGACCGCTGCTGGCGCGCGGCGAATAAGCAGCGTGCGCGCGTCGCTGGGACGCGCCGATGCGGGGCTCCCTCCTATGAAATTCGCTGCCTGGCCGCTACTCATCGCGGCCGTCTCGTCTTGTGCGATGCCGCCTGCCAACGACCAGGACCTCGAGCTCGACTCCATCGAGCAGAGCGCCGAGGTCGCGTTGACCGCCGCCGACAAGGCGCTCCTGGACGCGCCGGACGGCGTCTGGAAGGACGTCACGTTCGACAACACGCAGTGCCGCGATGGCTCGCCCGTAAAGGTGCGCATCCACCGCAACAAGAAGAGCGACAAGGTGGTGCTGTTCATGGAAGGCGGCGGCATCTGCTTCGACGCCGCCACCTGCGCGATCAGCGATCCGAACGTCGACTACCAGCTCAACGAGCAGTGGCAGACGCTGGACGGCCTGCTCGACCTCGACAACCCGCGCAACCCGGTGCGCAGCTGGAACGTCGTGTACGTGCCGTACTGCACGAGCGACCTCAACGCCGGCACGCGCAAGGACGTGACCATCCCGGGTGTGCCGGGCAAGCAGCAGTTCGTGGGCCGCAACAACCTGCTGCGCATGCTCCGTCCCATCACCAAGCTCAGCAAGGCGCCGAGCGAGGTCATGCTGGTGGGCGTGAGCGCGGGCGGCTTCGGCGCGACGTTGAGCCTGCCGCCGGTGCAGAAGGCGTTCGACGACGCCTTCGGCAAGTCCAAGGCGCCCAAGGTGCGGCTCGTGAACGACTCGGGCGCGTTCCTCGACAAGGGCGTGCTGCCGGTTTGCCTGCAGCAGATCTGGCGCAACACGTTCGGCTGGGACGGCTCGTTCCTCGCCGACTGGCCCGACGCGAAGAAGTACCGCACGGGCGACTTCATGACGCAGTACGCGCAGTACATCGCCAGGACCTACTCCGCCGGCCGCCAGAACGGCTTCCTCTCGACGGTGGAGGACGGCGTCATCCGCGGCTTCTTCGGCATCGGCCAGAACAACTGCACCGGTGTGTTGTTCGAGACGCCCGTCGACGGTGCCGCGTACACCAACAGCCTGCTCAAGTTCCGCACCGCCCTGAAGGGCACCAGCACCAGCACGTTCTACGCGCAGGGCGGCGAGCACGTGTACCTCGAGTGGCCGGGCTTCTACACGGTCACGGCGGGTGGCACCTCCCTCGTCGACTGGTTCACCAAGCTCGTGAACAACAAGAGCGCGGGCAATTTCGGTCCGTAATCCACGCGACCTACCGCTGGAGCGCGCGTTGCAAAGTGGCTCCCTGCGAGCGATGCCGGCACGATTCGGCACGCGAGAAGGGAGCTTCGATGTTCAAGCGTTGCATGGTGGCGTGCCTGCTTGTGGTCGCGTGTGGGGAGGACGAGCCGTCCGAGGCCGAGGCCTGCGAGGCGGACGCGAAGTGGGTCGGCGAGCACGACAGCTGCCAGACAGACAACGACTGCGTGTTCGTCGGCGGCTGCAGCGGCTGGGGCATGTACGCTGTCGCGACCAAGCACGAGGCCGCAGCGCGCAAGCGCGCGGAGAGCTCGATGTGCCAGCAGTTCGACGGGCCCACCTACAACACGCGCTGCGGCGAGACCAAGCACTGCGAGCTGGTGCCCACGGGCCGCTACTGCGGGCAGCCGCTCGACAGCGGCAACGACAGCGGCTTCAGCGACGCCGGCGACGGCAACTAGCGGGGGCGCAGGTTGGCGCGCTCCGCGTAGGCGTCGAGGTGCGGCTCGTAGGCGCCCAGGTTGAAGCGCACCAGCGTGAACAGCCGCTCCGGCGAGAACACGGGCTCCTGCGTGATGGTGCGGACCGCGTCCCAGTACTTGGCGAGGTCCGGATCCTTGATCAGGTTGCGACCCTCGGTCACCGACTCCACGTAGCCCTCCGGCATGCCGCGGAACGGATGTCCGGGCCGGAACGGATCCGTCTTCGACAGCGGGATGCGTGCGATCAGCGGATCGGAGAGGCCGAGCACGTCGATGAAGTGGTGCGTCGGCCCGGACGCGAAGCCGCTGTAGCCGATGGCGAGGTACTCCATCAGCCCGCCCACGTGCACCCGCTCGGGATTGTCGCGGTAGTCGCGCCCGGCGCGGTACCAGACGTGACGCGGCATGCTCTGCCCCGGCACGCCGTTCATGAACGCGCCGCCCTCGGCGAGCACGAAGCGGCGCGTGTCGATGATGACGCCGCGGCCGCGGTCCGAGCTCGGCTGGGCGTAGTTGTCGAAGCCGGCGCGCAGCGGCGAAACCGGCGACGCGACCATCCAGACCGCGACCACCGCACAGGCCACGTACGCGACCGCGCGCTCGTGCACCTGGCAGGCGAGCAACAGCGCGGACAGGAACAGCGCCGCCGAGAAGAAGCGAAAGCCCATGTGGGTGCCGAACGCGCCTGCGAGCAGGACGTAGAGCAGGTACAGCACCAGGCCCACCGCCGCCGCGACGATCCGACGTTGCCTGGACTGAAACGAGACGATCAGCGCCATCGTGATGCTGACCAGCGTCAGCGGGTCGAACATCGCGCTGTCGGCAAAGTACGCGAGGCCTGCCTGCAGGCGCTCCTCCGCCGTCACGCGCGAGCCGCTCAGCTTGGCGATCGCGGTGTT
Organism: Polyangiales bacterium; assembly: GCA_040508235.1. Taxonomy (GTDB): domain Bacteria; phylum Myxococcota_A; class Polyangia; order Polyangiales; family DASUME01; genus DASUME01. The sequence goes on from JBEVNG010000375.1 coordinate 2,772, forward strand.
GGGCACGATCGTGCCGTAGTAGAGCAGCGAGAACAGGCACCACGCGAGCGCGGGCGAGAAGCCGGTGACGAAGTCGCGCGCGAACGAGCGTAAGTCCGCGCGTTGCTCGTACGCCAGCAGCAGGATCGCAGGCGCGAAGAAAAGCAGCGTGTCCATCCGGTTCACGAAGCCGAGCGCCGCGATCAGGAACAGCGCGCGCCGTTCGTCGCGACCGCCGAGCCAGCGCACGAAGAACAGCGCCAGCAACAGGTGCGTGAGCGGGTTCTCCAGGCCCGAGGTGCTGTAGTCGAGGAAGGCCTTGGAGCCGAGCAGCAGCGCGAGCAGCAGGACCGCCTGGAACGCGGTCGCGCGCACGCTGCGGGCCGCAACCTGGATTGCGATCAACGACACACCCACCGAGAGCACGACCGTGCTGTAGAAGGCTTCCCGCGTGACGAAGTAGACCGCGGACAGCGCGAACATCCACAGCGGGTGCGTATACGACTGCACGCGCTCGCCCGGGTTCCAGCGCAGTCCCAGGCCATTCACGAAGTTATCGACGGTGCGCAGCGTGATGTACGCGTCATCCACCACCCACGCGTGCGTGATCTGGAGGACGACGAACAACGTTAGCAGGAACCAGACGCCCCAGCGTGCGGTCTGGGTTGGGTTGCTCGGTTCGGAATTGTGCCAGGCTGCGCCACGCGACTCCATCGCGCTCACACACTGCAGGGCGCGTGCCGATCAGTTCTTCAGGCGGTAGCCGGTCTTGAAGATCCACGCGACCGCCCCGAGACAGACGACCAGGAACAGCAGCGTGATGCCGAGGCTCAGGCCGACGCTCACATCGGACAGTCCGAAGAAGCTCCAGCGGAAGCCGCTGATCAGGTAGACGACCGGGTTGAAGAGCGTCAGCTTCTGCCAGAGCGGCGGCAGCATGCTGATGGAGTAGAAGCTGCCGCCGAGGAAGGTCAGCGGCGTGATCACCAGGATGGGGATGATCTGGAGCTTCTCCCAGCCGTTGGCCCACAGGCCGAGGATGAAGCCGAACAGACTGAAGCTGATGGAGGTCAGCAACAGAAAGGCGACCATCCAGACCGGGTGCGCGACCTGAAACGGCACGAACATACGCGCCGTACCCAGGATGATGCAGCCGATGATCAGGGACTTGCTGGCGGCGGCGCCGACGTAGCCGATCACGATCTCCACGTACGACACGGGCGCGGACAGCAGCTCGTAGATGGTGCCGGTGAAGCGCGGCATGTAGATGCCGAACGACGCGTTGGAGATGCTCTCGGTCAGCAGCGAGAGCATGATCAGACCCGGGATGATGAACGCGCCGTAGCTGACGCCCTCGATGGGGGCCATGCGCGAGCCGATCGCGGAGCCGAACACCACGAAGTACAGCGAGGTGGAGATCACCGGCGACAGGATGCTCTGCACCAGCGTGCGGAACGTTCGGTTGAGCTCGAACTTGTAGATGGCGCGGATGGCGTGGACGTTGAGGCTCATGCCTTCACCAGGCTCACGAAGATGTCCTCCAGCGAGCTCTCCTTGGTCGACAGGTCGGTAAACTCGATGCCCTGCTCCGAGAGCTGGCGCAGCACGCTCGCGATGCCGGTGTCGGTCGCCTGCGCGTCGAAGGTGTAGACCAGCGCGCGGCCCTCATCCTCCAGCGCCAGCTGGCCGTCGATGCCGCGTGGCAGCTCGTGCAGCGGCTTCTGCAACCTGAGTGTCAGCACCTTCTTGCCGAGCTTCTGCATCAGCCTGTGCTTCTCCTCGACCAGGATGATCTCGCCCTGATCGATCACGCCGATGCGGTCCGCCATCATCTCGGCTTCCTCGATGTAGTGCGTGGTCAGGATGATGGTGACGCCGCTCTCGCGCAGCTTGCGAACCATGGCCCACATGTCGCGACGCAGCGCCACGTCGACGCCCGCGGTGGGCTCGTCGAGGAACAGGATCTGTGGCTCGTGCGAGAGCGCCTTGGCGATCAGCACGCGGCGCTTCATGCCGCCCGACAGCGCCATGATCTTCTCGTTGCGCTTGTCCCACAGCGACAGGTCGCGCAGCACCTTCTCCAGGTACGCCGGGTTGGCGGGCTTGCCGAACAGACCGCGGCTGAACGTCACCGTGGCGATCACGCTCTCGAACGCGTCGGTGGCCAGCTCCTGTGGCACCAGGCCGATCTTCTGGCGCGCCGGGCGGAAGTCGTGCGCGATGTCGTGCCCGTCGGCGATCACCGTGCCGGAGCTCGCGTTGACGATGCCACAGATGATGTTGATCAGCGTGGTCTTGCCCGCGCCGTTGGGACCGAGCAGGGCGAAGATCTCCCCGCGCTCGATCTCCAAGTCCACCTTCTTCAGCGCGGCGAATCCTGAGGCGTACGTCTTGGTAAGTCCGCGGACCGAGATCACTGAGCTCACGGCGGAAGGCTAACGCGCGCAGCCGTGGTTGCACGGATTGATCGCGCCTATTTCGCCTCCCGCGCTCGCGACGAGTGACGTCGGCGAACAGCGCGTCAGCGACCCGCGATGGTGCTCCCCGATACCGAAAGCGTCCCGCGCGAGCGGGTTGGCCAAGGTCCCGGCCAGCCCGCCCCGAGGCGCGGTTGCGTGACGGACGCGAGGGCTGCTAGACCCTGCGGTCCCCCGCGCGCAGGCAGTTCATGCGACAGGCCTTCTACTTTCCGCTCCAGAGCACGCCGCTGAAGATGGTGGCGGGCCTGCGCGCGTTCGGTGTGGACCTCGGGCAAGGCGAGCGAGACCAGCGCTACTTTCAGCGCGACGGCGAGCGCGCACGCTACCTGGCCGCCAAGCGCGTCGCGGCGCCCGAGCGTTCCTGGCTGGCGGGCGACGACGACGAGGCCGTGCAGGCGCGGGACGCGGCGCTGACGTGGATGCGCGCGCGCCTGGCCATGGAAGATCCCGAGGCCCTGGCCGAGGCCGACGCGGACCACGAGGCGCGCGATCCGTTCGATGCGCTCGCGCGTGCGGTGCAGGAAGACTTCGCGGTGATGTGCGCGGGCGAGCACGACGACGGGCGCACGGTCGCGCTCGAGGTGCGCTTGCCGGGCGGCTGGCGGCCCGAGCGGCTGGCGGAGGCGAGCTTTCACGCCATCCACGCGCCGGTGCCCGGCTTCGTGGACCACACGCTGGCGGCGCGCAGCATGATGCGCGCGATGATCGAGCGTGGTCCGTACGTGCGCTTCGTGTGGACGCTGTGCCACGACGACGAGCTCGACCATCACCCGGATCGCCCCAACGCCGGACGCTGGCACGAGGCGCGACGCTTATTTGTGCGCGTCGAGCGTCAGGTCACGGTGCCGCTGCCCGAGGCGCGCGCGACAGTGTTCCTGATCCGCACCTATCTCTATCCGTACCTCACGCTGGATTCGACGCAGCGGGCGACCGTGCGCGAGGCCATGCGCGTGATGCCGAGCGAGGTGCGTGCCTACAAGGGCCTGCCGTCGCTGGAGCAGCTCGCGCCGCTACTCTGAGAACGCCGCGCTCAGCTCGCGCGTGAGCTCCGCAGCGGTCAGCGTGTGGCTTCGTGCGTTCTGGCCGGCCCACAGCGGCGAGAAGGAGCCGTCGTGCGAGCGTTCGGCGGCGGCGCGCAGCGGTGCCAACGCCGCGCTGGCGAGTGGAAACGGCGGCGCCTCGTTCGAGACCGGGCCGAGCTCGCGCATCAGTCGGTTGACGATGCCGCGCGCGGGGCGACCGCTGAACAGGTTCGTGATCGCGGTGTGGTCGGCGTGCTTCAGCGCGGCGCGATGCACGGCGCTGGTGGTCGCCTCGGGACAGCTCAGGTACGCGCTTCCCACCTGCACGCCCTGTGCACCGAGCGCCAGCGCCGCGCGGATGCCGGCCGCGTCCGCGATGCCACCCGCCGCGATCACCGGCAGCTTCACGGTGGCGACGATGCGCGGCACCAGCGCGAACGTGCCGAGCTGCGTCGTCAGGTCGTCCGTGAGGAACATGCCGCGATGGCCACCGGCCTCGCTGCCCTGCGCGATGATCATGTCGGCGCCGTTCGCCTCCAGCCAGCGTGCCTCGTCGACGGTGGTGGCGGACGACAGCACGAGCGCCCCCCATGCCTTCACGCGCGCGAGCAACGCCGGTGCGGGCAGGCCGAAGTGAAAGCTCAGCACGCGCGGGCGCATGGGCTCGAGCAGCGCGGCGACCTCCTCCGAGAACGGCGCACGCGTGGGCGAGGCGACCCGCGCCTCGGGGTCGAGGCCGAGCTCACGGTAGTAAGGCTCGAGCCGGCGGCGCCAGGACGCGTCGTCCGCCTGACGTGGCGTGTGGCAGAAGAAGTTGAGGTTCACGCCCGGGCCCACGCGCGCCAGCTCGCCGCGCAGCGTGTCCGCGCTCAGCGTGGCGCAGGCCAGCGACCCGAGCGCGCCCGCCTCGCGCACCGCGACCGCAAGGGTTCCATCTTGCGACCCGGCCATCGGCGCCTGAATCAGCGGGATGCGTACTCCCAGCTTGCTCGCGAGCGTCTCCTGCATGCGTCCTCCCCGCGTCCACAGCGCGTGTCCCTGGGTCCACACCACGCTCGACACTGTGCCCGATTCTCTCGCGATTTCCACGTGCCAGCGGCTGGTGCGCGGCTTGCGATGGAGCCCCGGCAAGGAGATACACCATGACCAAGCGTACGATGTTGCCGCTTCTGCTCGCTGTCGCCGGTCTCGCCGTGGGTTGCCAGGACGCAGCCAAGGAGCCGGTGAAGTCGCTGCTCGAGCCGACGCAGAAGCTCGAGGCGCCCAAGAAGGTGGAAGAACAGCTGACGGCCGTCGCTCCCGTGGAGCCGGTGTCGATCCTCAAGGGCGACGACAAGAAGGAAGACAAGCCCAAGAGTGAAGAGCCGATCGTGTTCGAGATCGCGCACGACGAGCCGGAGCTCTACGACCGCGCGCTCGACGCCAAGGACGTGGTGGTGGACCGCTTCGTGCTCTCTTCGGACGTGTCGGGTCGCGAGCCGGTGCAGGAGAGCGATCACTTCACGAGCGACAACGAGAAGATCTTCGCGTTCGTGCAGCTCGCCAACAAGGACGCGCCGTACGCGTTCACGGTGCACTTCGAGCCGGTCGATGGGCCGGCCGCGCTCTACGGCGTGAAGCTCGACGTGCCGACCGCGACGCGCTGGCGCACCTGGGCCTGGACCAAGCTGATGCACGAGCCCGGCAAGTACCGCGCGGTCCTGCGCACGCTGGAGGGTGAGGAGATCGTCGCCCGCGAGTTCACCATCGACGAGCCCGCGAACTGAGTCAGGCGACGTCTGCAGACTCGAGATCGCTCTCGACCAGACCCGGCGCGCGCAGCACGGCCTGACTGCGCACGAACTCGCCGATCGAGGCCAGCGCCGCCCTGCCCTTGGGCAGCACGCCCGCGAAGCACGGGAACGCGTGCAGCATGCCGGGCTCCTGCTCGAAGCGCACCGACACTCCCGCCGCGCGAGCGCGCGCGACGAAGCGGCGGTGCTGCTCGTGCAGCAGCTCCCACTCGCCGCTCTGCACGAGCATGGGCGGCAAGCCGCCGAGGTCCGCCAGGCCCGGCGAGATGAACGGGTCCGTGAGCGCGTGCATGCCGGCGTACGCGCGCGCGTTGTCGACCAGCATCTCCGGGCCCAGGTAGTCGCGCGGCGCGACGCCCTCCAGCGCCTCGCGCGGCAGGGTGAGGTCGACCCAGGGCGAGATCAGGAACACCGCACGCGGCAGCGGCGTGCCTTCTTCGCGCAGGCGCAGCAAGAGCGCCAGCGCGAGCCCTCCCCCCGCCGAGTCCCCGCCGACGAACAGCCGCTCGGGCGGCGTGCCCTGGCGCAGGATCGCGCGGTACACACTCAGCACGTCCTCCAGCGCCGCCGGATACGGATGCTCGGGGGCGAGGCGATAGTAAGGTGCGATCACCCGCGCCCCGGTCACGTGCGCGATGCGCGGGATCGAGTCGCGATGCGAGGCCGGCGAGCAGGTGACATAGCCGCCACCGTGCACGTAGAGCACGGTCGGCTCGCTGCCGTCGTGGCGCGGCGAGCGATAGCGGTCGACCTTGATGCCCGACAGCTCGGACATATCAAGGCGTACCTTACGGCGCAGCGTGAACGGAGTCGGGCTTACTTGCCCACGCGCCCAGGCGATCGCGAGCGGCTCGTAGTCGATCGCGGCGACACGCATGAAAGCGGCCGTAAACTCGTACAACCAGGGCCAGCTGGGGTGCGTGGGACCGCTGCGCAGGCGCGCCGTGGTGGCGCGGCCGATCGCACGTCCGGCGTCGCGCAACAACGCGGCGTGCTGCATGGAGAGGCGAGGCTTCGCGGACATTCGAGCGGAACATACGCGCACACTCGCCCGCGCGCATGCTCAGAACGAGATCAAGCAGGACGCGTGCGCGAGCGTGATCAGGTTGGAGGCCGCGAGCTGTTCTTTCAGGTGCTTGATGAACTGTCCGTCGTGCTCGAAGCTGCGCGAGAACGTGAACACCGTCTCGACCACGGCCTTGTCGAGCGCCAGCGCACGCTCCGGCTCCGGTGCGTTCGCGGCCGCGATCAGCAGCGGGTGACCCAGCAGCATGAAGCGCAGCACACACAGCCGCGTGAGCAGCTGGATGGTGTGCGTCAGCAGGTCGGGCGAGCCGACGTACCACTCGCGCGCCCAGTAGTTCTTGGCGTAGTTGGCGAAGTAGCGGTCGATGCGGCTCGCGAACGGCGCCCAGTGCTCCTTCTGCTTGAGGTAGCCCTGCAGCATCGCCTGCACGGGCGCGGACTCGGACTGCGCGGCGGCCTCCGTGCCGGGAGGGCTGTAGCCCGCGAGCACGTCCTGCAGCAGCTTGCCGAACGCCGACACGCGCGAGCGCGCCTTGACCAGTGTGTAGACCACGCGCGTCGCGAACACCGGATCGATCTCCAGCGCGCCGAACTGCTTGTGCAGCTCCGCGCGCAGGGCCGGATCTTGAATGCGCTCGACCTCCAACAGCAGGCGCTCCTCGTCGAGCGGCTGCTTGTTGTCGCGGCCGAGGAACGACTGCGTGCGGTAGCCGAAGTAGGCGAGGAAGCCGAGCCGGGTGCGCAGCGGGTAGAGCTGATCCGACAGCAGGTCCATCATCAGGTTGCGCAGCTCGTCGTGGTAGCGGACGTACGGCAGCTTGGGGTGCGCCTCCAGCTGCACCAGCACGTGGTGGCGGCCCAGGCTCTCCGGCGAGACCTCCACCAGGTCCATCGCATCCTCGTACAGCAGCAACTGTCTGCTGACCTCGGGGCAGGACGTCAGACCGGTCTGCTCCTTACGTCCACCCGAGACCGCGAGCGTGCGCGGGTAGATCGCGCAGGTGTCGGGCAGGACGCTCTCGCCGTAGCGCTGCTGCAGGTTGCACAGCCGGTCTTCGCCGAAGAACGTGCAGGCGCCGTTGTTCTGCAGGACCATCAGCGCGTAGTTGCGCGTCTTGTGCGCCGGGTCTTTGACGCGTCGGAACTTCTCGTCAAACTCTTGACGCGTTGCCGGATGCGTACTCATCGCGCGCTTGGCGGACTCGTAGTGGTCCTTGTCGACCGTGATGTTCCAGCCACCCGCGCAGCACGTGGCTTCGCAGTCGCCTCCGATGCAGTGAAACCGCGTCATGTAGCGGAATGCGGTGTGGCTCGGAGTCGTGGGCTGGGTCATCGAACGCCTCGTCTGTGCAAGAGCCTCGCCAGCGCGCTGTTGGCTACACGCGCTCCGGATCGCGCATGCGTGCGGCCGTGCGCGCCAAGCGGCTGAGGTAGAGCAGCGCGACACTCACGGCGATCGGAGGTGCGCACAGGTTCTTGGCCGCGCGCAGTCCCTCCCAGAGTGCGCGCGCGTGCGACTCGGCCTGCGCGTGGTCGGCGTACACGAACAGCAGCTCTGCGAGTGCGACACACAGCGAGAGGCCCAGCGCGATGGTGGCCCAACGGACCGCATAACGCGCGTGCTCCTCGCCGCGCTCGCGGAACGCGGTGACGTACCTGCGCATCGCCAACAACAGGACAGGCGACAACAAACAGACCGCGAGCGTGTTCAACACGGAGGGGGCTCGCAGGCAAGAATGCGCGTTCGCGCTACCAATCCGAGGTAGCCGGCCGGTAAACTTTGCAGCGTGGGTAGACGCGCGGCTTCATGGCAGCTCTCGAGCCTGACCATGCTCGGCGCGCTGCTGGTGGCAGGTTGTGGTCGCTTTGGATACGAGCTGCTCCCGAAGCCGATCACGACGGACGAAGCCGGGCTGCCGATCGATGACGACGCCAGCGTGCGACCCGACGCGGCCGCGGGCGAAGCAGGCCTTCCCCATGGCGGCGGCTGCGACGGCGGGAGCTGCACGGAGCCCGATGGCGACGGCGACGGCACACCTGATTCTGCCGACGAATGCCCGACGGACGCCAACAAGTCGCGCGCGGGCCGGTGCGGTTGTGGAATCAGCGAGCAGGACACCGACCTCGACGGCGTGCCGGACTGCATCGATACCTGCTCCGGCAACGACGCGTCCTACACGCCCGACGGCAGCTGCGGCGTCGGCTATTGCCGGACGAACAACACGCCCTCCAGCTGCTTGATGGGTGTCGAGACGATGTGCGTGCCCGGCACGCAGCTGACGGCGAGCGACGCGACCTGCAACGGCATCGATGACGACTGCGACGGGCAGATCGACGAGGACTACGTCGGCACGCTTCGTTGTGGCGTCGGCGAGTGCAGCGTCCTGGGCAGCAGGACGTGCGTGAACGGCAGCGAGGTGTCGAGCTGCACAGCCGGCATGCCGAGCGTGGACAACGACTGCGACGGCAAGGACGACGACTGCGACGGCGAGAACGACGAGCACTACGTCGGCGTGACGCGCGACTGCGGCGTCGGCTCGTGCGCGACGCGCGGACAAGATCAGTGCGTCGAGGGCGTCGTGGTGCCGGGCTGCGTTCCGCTCAGCGGCAGCGGCACGCCCGAGACGGTGTGCAACGGCATCGATGACGACTGCGACGGTCGCATCGACGAAGACTACGTGGTGACCGCGACCAACTGCGGTGATGGCGTCTGCCGGCGCGCGGGGCAGAACACGTGCGTGAACGGACGCGTGGTCAACAGCTGCGTCGCCGGCGCGCCGACCGCGACGCGCGACACCACCTGCAACGGCCTCGACGACGACTGCGATCGACAGATCGACGAGGACTTCGTTGTCACCAGCAGCAGCTGCGGCGTGGGTTACTGCGCCGCGACCGGACAAAACACCTGCGTCAGCGGCGCGCCGCGCAACAGCTGCACGCCGCGCGCGCCGCGCACCAGCACGGACGACGCGTTCGCACCCGGCAACGGTGTCGACGACGACTGCGACGGGCGCATCGATGAAGACGTGCCCGCGTGCAACACCAGCGCCCGCACGTTCGAGGCCGGTCAGTACACCGTAACCGTGCCCGGCAACTGCCACTCGCTCACGGTGCGCCTGTGGGGCGGCGGGGGCGCGTCCGGCCAGAACGCGGGCATCAGCGGTGGCGGCGGCGACGGCGGACCGGGCGGCTACGCCACCGCCACGGCGCTGGTCTCGGGCACCATCAGCCTGTCCGTGGGCAGCGGTGGCGCGAGTGGCTGCAACAACGGCGGCACCAACGCGGGCTCGGTGAACTACAACGGCGGCAGCGGCGGCACTGGCGCGGGCGCCAACGGTGCCGACGGCGTGGTCTCCGGCGGTGGCGCGGGCGCGAACTCCAGCAGCGGCGACGACGGTGGACGCGGCTACTACGGCGGTGGTGGCGGTGGCCAGGGCAACGGCGGCCTGGGCGC
>JBEVNG010000470.1:0-10137 GCA_040508235.1 Polyangiales bacterium
CCCGACTCCGCGCGCGACCAGGCCCGAAGGCGTGTGCCGGGCCGCGGCTCGCCCAGGGTCACGCGCAGCTGCGTGCTGCCGAGCACCTCCAGCAGCGGTGCGCGCTTGTCCGGGAACGCGGGCAGGGCCGCGAACGAGAGCGACCGCGGGGCGGGACCGTGCGCGCGACTCAGCCCCTCGGCCAGCTCGCCCGCGACCAGATCGAAGCTCTCGTGCGTGAGCGAGAGCGCCTTGGCGATGGCCTCGAGCAGGTCCGGGCTGGCGCGCAGGTCGACGCCCTCCCACGTGCGCTGCCGGGCGAGCTGCCACATGTCGAACAGGAACACGCCGCGGTTGCGATCCTGGCGCGAGCCCAGCCGCTCCAGCCAGGCGCGCGTGCTGGCCACGCTGCGCAGCGGGCTCTCGCTCGGCGTCGCCAGCGGCTCGTCTTCGCACGCCTCGCGCGTGAGCAGCCAGCCGAAGTAGGCGGCCACGCCCCGGCGCAAGGACGCGTGCTCCGCCGGGTCGAGCTCGAGCAGCTGTGCGTCCATCAGCGCCTGCGCGACACACGCACGCAGGCGCGTCGCCGGGAGCCGCGCGTCGATGCGCACGAAGGCGCGCGTGCCGTCGAGCGCGCTGAAGTTGCCGCTCGCGTCCGCCGCCGCGCGCGCCTGCTCCGGCTCGTGCACCAGGTACAGGTCGCGCGCGCCCGCGCCGTCGCCGAAGCTGCTGACGAAGCCGCTGTCGAACAGCAGCCCGAACGCCTCCTCCGCGGCCCGCAGCACGGCCGTGAGCCGCTCGGGCGAGTCCGCGTGCACGCGCAGTGGCCAGCTCGACGAGGCGAGCTGCTCGGCCAGGGCAGGGCGCGCCTCCGGCACCGGCGCGGGCACGCGCGGGCCGGTCCACTTGGTGGTCGCGAGCCCCACCACCGCATCCGAATACGCGTCGAGCCCCTCGATGGCCTGCGCCCGCGCAATCCCGGGCGCGATGAGCAGTAGGAGGAACAGCAACGAGGGAGCGCGCCGCACGTACATCAGCCTCGTCCCTTCATCCCACGGCATTTGACATTTTCGTGCGCAGGCTTCTACATCGAATGACGATGACTGCGTCCGAATCACGGGGCTTCGACCCCGGGGGCTACTTCGCGTTCGACCTGGCGCGCGGCGCCGTGCACACCCGCCATGGCGAGCGCGTGCTGGTGCTCGCGGGCGACGTGCTCGGTCCGCTGGTCTCGTCGGCGGTGCGCGGCGGTGATCTCACGGCCGTGCGCACGTTCGGCAAGCGCATCGGCGAGGATGCCGCGCGCTCGCTCGGCGCCGACGTCAAGGCCGCCACGCCCGAGGCCGTGATCACGCACGCGAGCGGCATGCTCGCGCTGCTCGGCTGGGGCAGCCTCGGGCTGGAGCGCTGGGGCCACGCGCTGGTGCTCGCGCTGGAGGGCGCGCCGCCGCTGGACAACGAGCGGCTGGGCCTGGCCGCGCTGCTCGGAGGCGTGCTCACCAGCCTGGGCGGTCGCGACGTCGCATGCGTGCCCGTCGAGGGAAGCCGCTACGTGATCGTGCACCCGAGCATCGCGGAGTCGGTCTGGAGCTGGACCAAGGAAGGTGCCGGCCTGGCCGCGGTGATCGCGCGCCTGGCCCCGGAGCAAGCGGCATGAGCGCGACCCAAGTTCAGAAGCTCAACGCGCTGCTCACGCGCGTCCAGCAGCGCCGGCAGGAGCCGCGCCTGGTCTCGGTCGGCGTCACCGCGCCGAGCGCCAACACCAACCTCGCCGCGCCCGCGCTGGGACTGGCCAAGCCGGAGCTGGCGGCGCTCTCGATCGAAGAAGCCATCGCGCCCGCGTCGCCGTCGTCGCTGCCGCCCGCCGCGCCGTCGTCCATCCCGCCTCCCGCCGCGCCCTCGTCGATCCCGCCGCCGGCGCAGCGCAAGCCCTCCAGCTCCACGGTCCCGCCCAGCGAGAACGCGCCTCACGCACTCGGCCGCGCACGCACGGAGGTGCTGCCCGCCGCCGAGCCCCCGCCCACGGCCGGGGTACGCGTCGCGGCGTCCGCGGCGCTGCCGTTCGACTCGGCCGTGAAGGTCACTTCCTCGCCCCGAATCGAGGCGGCCAAGAGCTTCGGCGACCTGCTGGAGCTGTCCCTCGCCCTACGACCCAAGACAGGCTAAACCCCGCGCATGCTGCTGGTCGTCGACGTCGGCAATACCAACACCGTGCTCGGGCTTTACGACGGAAAAGAGCTCGCCCACAACTTCCGCATCGAGTCCTCCAAGGGACGCACGGTCGACGAGTACTACGTCCTGATCATCAGCCTGATCCAGCTCGCGGGCGTGAACCGCGAGAAGATCACGGCGAGCATCGTGGCCTCCGTGGTGCCCGCGCTGAGCGATCCGATCAGCAACGCGCTCAAGCGCGCGTTCAGCCACAAGGCGCTGGTCGTGGGCCCCGGCATCAAGACCGGCATGCCCATCCTGTACGAGAACCCGCGCGAGGTCGGGGCGGATCGCATCGTCAACGCGATCGCCGCCTTCGAGAAGGTGCCGGAGGGCTCGGGCTGCATCGTGGTCGACTTCGGGACCGCCACCACGTTCGACTGCGTGTCGAACCGCGGCGAGTACCTGGGCGGCGTGATCGCACCCGGCATGCAGATCAGCGCCGAGGCGCTGTTCACGCGCGCCGCCAAGCTGCCGCGCGCGGAGATCGCCAAGCCGCCGCGCGCCATCGGTCGCAACACGGTGCACTCGATGCAGTCGGGCATCGTGTTCGGCTACGTCGGCCTGGTCGACGGCCTGGTCGCGCGGCTCAAGGGCGAGCTCGGCTACCCGTGCAAGGTGATCGCCACCGGCGGGCTGTCGGTGTTGATCGCGCCCGAGTCGGAGACCATCGAGGAGACCGACGTCGACCTCACGCTCGAGGGCCTGCGCATCCTCTACGAGCGCAACGTAGGTTGACGTCCCTGGCGTCGAACGATTTGGTTCGTCCGCGCACAACACTCGGCAAAACAGGCTGAATTCCCGGCTTCCCGGGCCCCCGCGAAAAGGCGCACGATGTCCTCGGAGGCGGCATGAGCGGGGCCAGTCAGCGGATGTTGGGCGGGCAGGTGATCACGGCGCGGAGCGAGCGTCCCTCGCGCGTGCAGCGCTGGTGGCCGCCGGCCCTGATCATGGTGTTGTTCGCGGTCGCGTACGCCTTCACCGCGGACTACCTCGACGAGAGCCATCGCCTGGAGCTCAAGCAGATCGCGTTCATCGGCTGCCTGACCCACCACGAGACCAAGGACATCCGCACCTGCGAGAAGATGCGGCCGTCCGAGCTCGCGCCGCAAACGTACCAGCTGTGCCTGATGCGCTTCACCGGCGCGCAGTGCGCCCCCTACATGAGCAAGAACTAAGCGTGGTATGTGCCATCGAGGAGGTCCTCGATGGCGCTGGTGAAGGTTTCCGTCGACGCCGGCATCGCGCGGCTCACGCTCGACGATCCCAGGAAGCTCAACCCGCTCACCGTGCAGCTCCAGGAGGAGCTGCTGGCGGGGCTCGAGCAGGCACGCGCGGCGGAGGTGCGCGTGCTGGTGCTCGCCGCGGAGGGCCGCGGCTTCTGCGTGGGCGCGGACCTGTCCACGTTCGAGCAGACGGACTTCGGGGGGCGCTCGCCGGGCGCGTGGCTCGCGGACGGCATGGAGAAGCTGACCAACCGCGTGGCGCTGGAGCTGCGGGCGTTTCCGGCGCCCGTGTTGAGCGTGGTGCAAGGACCGGCGGTGGGCGCGGGCGTTGGGCTCGCGCTCGCGGCGGACCTCGTGCTCGCGGCGGAGTCGGCGTACTTCGCGCTGCCGTTCGTGCCGTCGCTCGGCATCGCGCCGGACATGGGCACCTCATGGAGCTATCCGCGCGCGCTCGGGCGTGCCCGCGCCGCCGGCTTGATGCTGCTCGGGGATCGCTTGCCTGCGCGCGAGGCGGAGCGGCAAGGCTTGATCTGGCGCGCCTGCGCCGATGCGGAGCTCGCGAGCGAGGCAGAGCTGTTGATCCAGCGGCTCGCGCTGTTGCCGCCGCACGCGGCCCAGGAGGTGCGCGCCGCGCTCGACCACGCGGACGAGCATGCCTACGCGGAGCAGCTCGACTACGAGCGCCTACGCCAAGGTGAGCTGGTGGAGCGGCCGAGCTTCGCGGAGGGCGTGCTCGCGTTTCGCGAGAAGCGCGCGCCGAAGTTCCGATGACCGGTCGCGGACCGCTCGCGGGCATCAAGGTGATCGAGCTGGCCGGCCTCGGTCCCGCGCCGTTCGCGGCCATGCTGCTCGCGGACATGGGCGCCGACGTGCTGCGCGTCGAGCGTGCGCAGCTCGTGCGGCCCGAGCTCAAGGAGCACGTCTCATGGGACCTGCTTAACCGCGGCCGGCGCAGCGTCGGCATCGACCTCAAGCAGCCCGCGGGCGTCGCCACCGTGCTCCAGCTGGTCGAGCGCGCGGACGTCTTGATCGAGGGCTTCCGGCCGGGCGTGATGGAGCGCCTCGGGCTCGGCCCGGACGCCTGCCTCGCGCGAAACCAGCGGCTGGTCTACGGGCGCATGACGGGCTTTGGACAGAGCGGACCGCTGGCGCAGGCGGCCGGCCACGACATCAACTACATCGCGCTCTCCGGGGCGCTCGAGCCGCTCGGCCGCGCGGGCAACGCGCCCACGCCGCCGCTCAACCTGGTGGGCGACTTCGGAGGCGGCTCGATGTTCCTGGTCGCCGGCGTGTTGGCGGCGCTGGTCGAGCGCGCGTCCAGCCAGCGTGGGCAGGTGGTCGATGCGGCGATGATCGACGGCTCGGCGCTGCTGTGCACGATGCTGCGCGCGTTCCGACGGGTGGGCGAGATGGCCGCCACGCGCGGCGAGAACCTGCTCGACAGCGGCGCGCCGTTCTACGACGTCTACGCCACGCGCGACGGCAAGTACGTCGCCGTGGGGGCGCTGGAGCCGCAGTTCTTCGCCGAGCTCGTGCTGCGGCTCGGCTTCGAGGGCGACGCGCGCTTCGGCGCGCAGATGGATCGCGCCAGCTGGCCCGCGATGCGTGCGGCGCTGAGCGCGCGCTTCCTCGAAAAGACGCGCGACGAGTGGGCCTCGCTGGAGGGCGGCGGCGCCTGCTTCACGCCGGTGCTCAGCCCCGAGGAGGCGCCCACGCATCCCCACAACGCGGAGCGCAGCGTGTTCGTGGAGCACGCGGGTGCGCTGGTGCCCGCGCCGGCGCCTCGCTTCTCCCGCACGCCGTCGGTGCTCGGGGCAGCTCCCGCCGAGGCCGGTGCGCACACGGACGAGGCCCTGGCCGCGTGGGGCATCGAGGGGCTCGCCGAGCTACGTCAGCGCGGCGTGATCCGCTAGCGCGGGTCGAGCACGCGACCGACGAACAAGACCGAGCCGGTGACCTCGTCATGGATCAGGTAGAGGAACGGCCGGTCGAAGCGGGCGGTGAGCTCGACCTGCGGCTTCGACGACCTGCCGGCGATCACCGCGGTCGCGGCGGCGGCAACCGTGCCGTCCTCGTCGACCCGGATCACCGCTTCGTGCACCACGTCGTCGATCCTCACGCCCGGCGCCAGCGCCGAGAAGTCGGCGGCCCCGAACGCGCTCGGCATGCCCAGCGTGGTGAGTGCCTGCTTCAGGCTGAGCGCCGAGCGCACCTCGAATTTGGGCAGCGCGAGCCGCACGCTCTGGCCGCCATCCCATTGCAGCGCGTCGAACCAGGCGCGGTTCAAGGCCTGCTCCACGCTCGCCAACTTCCCGGCCGCCGGCAAGATCGCGATCATGCGCAAGCCCTCGCCCGCATACGGCAGAGCGACCGCGAGGAAGTCCGTGCCCTCGGTGTACGGCATCAGCCGGGTGGCGTTCATGGTCGGAACTTGCATGACGGAGCCATCGAGGCGCGTGAACGGAGCATCCACAGTGCTCGCATGCTCGAACTTCGTCGCCCACTTGGCGTCGAGGAAGACCGTGTTGGTCAGCACCAGCACGGTGTTGGAATCGAGCGTGTCGAACGCGAGCAATTCGGGGATCAGCTGCTCGGTCTTCTCCGCGACCCAGCCGTTGATCGCTCGACGCGAGCCCTCCGTGTCCTTCACGAAGTCGGTCAAGTGCACACCCGCGCCGTAGTTGAGCGCGAGCGTGTCTAGGAACGGCGCGGCGATCGTGAAGCCCTCCTGCGCCCACAGCGAGTTGTGCACGTTGAGCTTGAACCCTGCCTGGCCGCGCGAGGACAGCGAGAGATCGCTGGCGTTGAACGCCTCGTGCAGCGGCGCCTGGTCGAGCGTGAAGCGCAGCGCCTGCTTCATCTCGCTCTCGGTGGTGCCGCGCGCCCCGGCGTACGTCATCGCCAGCGCGGTCGACACGCTGTACGGCGAGACCACCACGTCCTCGCCCGGTGCTTCGGACACGGCCTGTCGATACAGGTCGAACGCAAACTCGCGGTTGCTCACGCCGAGCGCGGCGAGGTTGTCGCGGCTCGGCTCGGTCGCACGCGCCAGGTTGGAGCGCGCCTCCATCACACCGCCCGCGACGCTCTCGCTGCACGCGCCGAGGGCCAACAACAAGAACGCTCTGCGCATCTCACTTCTCCGTGGGGTCTTGCACGCGGCCGACGAACAACACCGTGCCCGTGGGTCGGTCGTAAATGGCGTACAGGAACGGCCGGTCGAGCGTGAGCGTGTGCTCGTAGTACTCTTCGCTCTCGTCCTTGACGACCACGGCCGTCGCCGCGGCGGCGATCGTGCCGCCCTCGAACACGCGGATGACCGCCTCGTGGATCACGTTGTCGATCGACACGCCGCCGCTGGTCATGCCCGAGAAGTCCGCCGCCGGGCTGAAAGGCACGTTCATGCCCAGCGCCATCAAGGCTTCCTTGAGCTTGATCTGGAAGCGGTAGTCGAGCTTGGGGAAGCCCAGCTGCACGCTCGCGGGCTCCAGCGCCCCCGCGATCGCCGACACGTCGAACCCGCTCTCCACGCGACTGAGCTGCCCCTCGCGCGGCAGCACGGCGATCAGGCTCAGCTCTTCGCTCGCGTACGGGATCGACACCGCCTGCCAGACGTCGTTCTCCGCGTACGGCAGCGTGAAGCCGCCGTGCATCATGTCGACGTTCACGCTCGAGCCATCGCGCTTGCGAAACGCCTGCGGGCGCGTGGCTTCCTGCTCGAACTTCGCCTTCCAGCTGGCGTTGAAGTACACGGTGTTGGTCAGCACGAAGCGCACCAGCGGGTGGATCACACCGGGCTGCAGCAGCTCCGGGATCAGCTGCTCGGTCTTGTCCTCGACCCAGCCGTTGATCGCCGTGCGCGCTTGCTCGGGCTCGCCCTCGAAGTCGGCCTGATACACAGCCGCGCCGTAGTTCACGGCCAGCGCGTCCAGGAACGCCGGCACCACGTCGTAGTCCTGCTGCACCCAGATCGAGTTGTCGACGTTGAGCCGGAACGGCGTGCCGTCCGCGCCGGCCTGATTCGCGCCGCGCGAGGAGAGCGCGAGGTCGGTGGCGTTGAACGCCTCGTGCAGGGCAGCCGGGTCGAGCTTGAAGGCGAGCGCCTTCTTCATCTCGCTCTCGGTCGTGCCGCGCGCGCCGGCGTAGGTCATCGCCAGCGCGGTCGACACGCTGTAGGGCGACAGCAGCACGTTGCCCGGCTCCTGCGCGGCTAGCTTGAACAGCTGGGTCGCGAGCTCGCCGTTGTCCGCGCCGAGCCGTGCCACGTTCGCTGTGCTCGGCTGCGGCTGGCGCGCCAGCGACGACTTCGCCACCAACACGCCGGGCGGAGCCTCGCGAAGGCAGCTGTCGCTCTCGCGCTGGGCACACTTGGAGCTGGTGTCGCACCCGCAGAGGCCGACGGCGAGCGCCAGCAAGAGTCTCTTCATGCGTGCCCCAAGAGCATCGGCCATGCCGAGTCAGCTGTTTGGAATTGCACGCGAAAATCAAGCGTCGGTTGTGCCACCGCGTGCCAGCGCGCCAGAACGGTACCGGTCCCGTCCGGAGACCCGTGTAAGATCGCGCACGTGACGCCAGACCTGAGGTTCGCGAACTACCAGCGCCTGACGGTGCGCCAGAAGAAGCGTTGGCTGGAGATCTTGCTCAGCTTCGAGTTCAAGAACAGCTACGACGTCCACGACGAGCAGGGCAGGGCCTCGCTCGCGGTGAAGGAGCAAGGCAGTGGCTTGCTGTCGTTCCTCAAGCGCATGTTCCTCGGCCCGCTCCGCCCGTTCCGGGTGCACGTCGATGACGTCGAGAGCGGGCTGACCGTGCTCGCGCTGGAGCGCCGGTTCCGCTTCGTCTTTCACCGGCTGGAGGTGTTCAGCATCGACGGCAAGTTCCTGGGCGCGGTGCAGAAGAAGTGGAGCTGGTTCCGCCGCATCTACCACATCGAGTCGAACGAAGGCCGCCCGCTCGCGGAGCTGTTCGGCCCGATCTTCAAGCCATGGACGTTCGAGATCCGGCTCGGCGAGCGTGTGGTCGGCGTGATCCAGAAGCGCTGGAGCGGGCTGAGCAAGGAGTTCTTCACCGACGCCGACAACTTCGGCATCGAGCTCACCGACGTCACCGACTCACGCCTGAAGCTGCTCGCGTTCGCCGCCGTGGTTTTGATCGACGTGGTGCACTTCGAGAAGGCGAAGGGCTAGCAGCCCTCGGGTCCGCAGACGGCGCCCTCTTCGACGTCGAGGCGCTGCGGCAGCTCGGACCAGGTCTGCTGCAGGGCCTTGAGCAGCAGCTCCGGCGGCTGCGCACCGCCGACGGCGTACTTGCGGCCAAACAGGAAGAACGGCACGCCATCGACGCCGATCTCGCGCGCCTCGCGCAGGTCCTTGCGCACCGCGTCCTCGAACTGATCGCTCTGGATCACGCCCGCGACCTCGTCGGGATCGAGCCCCGCGTCGATGGCGAGCTTGGCCGCGACCTCGGGCACACCGACCGCGGCGCCCTCGCTGAAGTAGCCGCGGAACATGCGCTCCTTGACCGCGTCCTGCAGCCCGCGCTCGTGGCCGAGGTGCAGCAAGCGATGGCCGAGGAACGTGTTGCCCGACTGAATCTGCTCGAAGTCGAACTTCAGGCCCTCGGTCTTGCCGGTGTCGACCATGCGGTCGATCAACGTCTTCTGCGCGTCGGCGCGGCTGCGGCCGTATTTGTCGGCGAGCCGCTGCACGTAGTCTTCCTTGCGCAGCGCGGGTGCGGACGGGTCGAGCTCGTACGCGCGCCAGATCACCTGCGTGTCCTTGGCGTGCTCGAACTTGGCGAGCGCGGCCTCCAGCCGGCGCTTGCCGACCCAGCACCACGGGCATGCGATATCGGACCAGACTTCGACGGTCAGCTTCATGGAGGAGAGCCTAAGAGGCGCCGCGCCTTCCGCAAGGGGGAGAGCTCGCCCCGGGTGCGCATGCCGCGCAGGGTGCGCGCGACGTTGGCCTGCTGTGGGTGATCCAGGAACGGAACCTGATCCGTCTGCGTGTAACACATCAGGTTTCCGGCCACGTCGCTGTGGTTTGGGTTGCCGAAGAAGTGCCCCAGCTCGTGCGCCAGCACGTACGGCCCCGAGATCGCGCTGACGATCACGAACCGACGCGAGGGCGTGGCGCGCACCCGCCAATGCACGCCGCGCCGCTCGCGGCCTGGCTCGTCGACGTCCATCAGCTGCGCCACCACGAACCAGTTCACCACGCCCGCACGCAGGTGCGCCCCGAGCGCATCGCGATCCTCGCGTGTGTTCATGCGCGCCGCCTGGAACGTGCGTCGCCCGGCGATCACCAGCTCGATGCCGAGCGGGCGATAGATGGTGTTGGCGTGCTCCAGCTGCGTCGCGATGAACTCCTCGGAGGCCACGTCCGCGCCGTGCTCGCGCGCCACGTGCAGCAGCACCGGCACCTCCAGCGCCTGCGCCACGCCGCACAACAACCAGAGCACTACTCCGCAGGCAATTGATGCAGCTTTGCCTGCATCTGCCGCGCGGTCTGCCGGGTGCCGTCGTGGCTGTAGCCGGGCGGCGCGAACAGGTAGCGCAGCTTCGCGCCCAGCGTCGGCGCGTGCCATACGTCGTGGAACATCGCGCGCCACTCGTGGAAGGCGATGCGCAGCGGGTTGTAGGTGTCGATGTTCTTGGTGATGCCGTAGACGCACGGTTCGTCCTCGCGCTCCGCCACGAACGTGCCGAACAGGCGATCCC
>JBEVNG010000472.1:0-4080 GCA_040508235.1 Polyangiales bacterium
CTCCTGCAGACTGCGAGCAAGGACACCGCGGTGTATCCGACCTTCAACGACGGTCTGCGCAGCTCGATGCTCGAGGAGACGCGCCGCTTCGTGGACCACGTGGTCTGGGAAGACGACGCCAAGCTGTCGACCATGCTCACCGCGTCTTACTCGTTCGTGAACAAGTCGCTCGGCCTGCTCTACGGCGTGCCCGGCACCGCCAACGACCAGACCTTCGCGCAGACCGAGCTGAACCCGGAAGAGCGCAGCGGCGTGCTGACGCAAGCCAGCGTGCTGGCGGCCTTCGCGGGCTCCAACGAGAGCTCGCCCGTCAAGCGCGGCCTGTGGGTTCGCAAGCGCATGCTCTGCCAGGATCTGCCCGCGCCGCCCGCCAACGTGCCGGTGCTGCCGGACATCAAGGAAGGCGTCTCGACGCGCGAACGTTTCGCGCAGCACACCTCGAACGCCGCTTGTGCGGGCTGCCACAAGCTGATCGACGGCCTCGGCTTCGGCCTCGAGGCATACGACGGGATTGGCTCCTTCCGCACTAAAGATCACGGTGTCGCCGTCGATTCCTCTGGCTCACTGGTTCAGACGGATGTCGATGGCAGCTACGACGGTGGCCCCGAGCTGGCTTCGATTCTCTCGGACAGCGCGCAGGTGCGCGATTGTGCGGTGACCCAGTGGTTCCGCTTCACGCAGGGCCGTCGCGAAGAAAGCGAGGACGCTTGCTCGCTTCAGGCGCTCAAGACCTCGTTCGCCGAAAACGGCGGTGACCTTCGCCAGCTGCTCCTTGACTTGGTCGTCAGCGACGCCTTCTCGAACTACCGCGCACCAGGTTGAGGAAAAAGAAGTACATGAGTCAGCGTTTCTCTCGTCGTGCTCTGTTGGCTGGTCTAGGCGGCGTCGCGGGCGCAGCCATGTTGCCCGGAGGCGTGCGCATCGCACGTGCGGCAGCGGCTCCCACGCGCTTCGTCGTCATGCACGTGCCGGAAGGCATGTGGACCCAGGCCCAGAAGCCGACCCCTGGCAGCACGAACCTCGGCGCCCTGTTCGCGCCGCTGCAGTCGTACCAGTCGAAGATGAACGTCCTGATGAACCTGGACATCAAGTCGCGTGACAAGGGTCCCGGCGGCGACGGCCACCACCGCGGCGTGGTGCACATGCTGACCGGCACCGAGCAGAAGGACGACAGCAACGCGGGTGGCATGTCGATCGATCAGAAGATCGCGTCGAAGATCGGTGCCGGCCTGCCGTTCGCCTCGCTGCAGTTCGCGGTGCGCATCATCTACGGCGACACCAACTCGCGCCCGCTCTGGTCGGCGCCGGGCAAGGTCGTGCCGGCGATGCAGAGCCCGTTCGACGCCTACACGCGCATCTTCGCCAACTCGGCGCAGATGACGCCCAGCACGCCGAGCGCGCCCAAGGTCGACCTGCGCAAGAGCGCGCTCGACTACGCGCTGGCGGAGACCGCCGCGCTGCGTGGTCGCCTCGGCACCACCGACCGCGACATGCTCGACACCTACCAGGAGTCGCTGCGCGACATCGAGCGCCGCCTCGGTGGCATGCAGGTCGACGCCGTGACCGGCTGCAACAAGCCCACGCTCGGCAACTCCATCGACGTCAAGGCCGAGCCCAACTACCCGACCGTCGGGCGTCTGCAGATGGACATGCTGGTGGCATCGCTCCAGTGCGGCATGACGCGCGTCGCCTCGCTGCAGTGGGGCAACTCGAACGACCAGTGCACCTACTCCTGGCTCGGCGTCAACACGCTCGGCCACGACATGTCGCACAACAACAACAACTGCGACGCCGACGGCGCCAAGAAGGCCAAGGTCTTCAAGTGGTACGCCGAGCAGACCAAGTACCTGCTCGACAAGCTCAGCGCGATCCCGGAAGGCGACGGCACCATGCTCGACAACACGGTCGTGCTGTGGGTCTCGGAGTTCAGCGACTCGATGTCGCACTCGTGCAACAAGCTGATGTGGACGATGTTCGGCAACGCCGGCGGTTACTTCAAGACGGGCCGCGTGATCGACTGCGGAGGTCGCTCGGTGAACGACCTGCACACCAGCATGCAGAACGCCTTCGGCATCGCCGACACGACGTTCGGCAACGCCGCCTACTGCGGCGGCGCGCTTCCGCTCACCTGAGCGTCACGAGAAGTCGGGCTTCAGCACGCCGAGCAACACTGCGATTGGCAAGGTGCTGAAGCCGGCCACGATCGCCAGCGTCAGGCCCCACGCGAGCCCGTGGCGGAGCTTGTCGTAGCGCGGGTGCTCCACGCCCAGCGACTGCGTCATGCTCCACACGCCGTGATAGAGGTGCAGGCCGAGCGACGCCATCGCGAGCAGGTAGAACGCGGACACCCAGCCGTGCATGAAGCCCTGCACGGTGTTGTTGTACACGTCGCGCTGCACGAACGCGTAGCCGAGGTGCGCGGTGGTGCCGACCGTGGTCTGCAGCACGTGGTAGACGGTGAACGCGAGCAGCGTGACGCCGCCCCAGCGCATCGAGCGCGCGCCGTAGTCCGTGGTCAGCCAGGTGCGCTTGGCGTAGCCGACCGGGCGGGCACGCTCACTCTTGGCCCACAGCGAGATCGCCGCGTGGATGTGGATCGCCAGCGCGCCGAGCAACACGATGCGCTGGCCCCACAGCAGCGGCGGACGGTCGGCCAGGAACGCGGCGTACGCGTTGTAGGAATCGCGGCCCGCGAAGATGGCGACGTTGCCGAGCATGTGCGCGAACAACCAGCCCACCACCACGAAGCCAGACACGGCCATGGTCGCCTTGCGGCCGACCGCGGTGCCATAGAACGAAGTCATGCTCATCATGCTCGACCTCCACGCAGGAGTGACGAGCGAGCGGCGCGAGACGTGACAGCGCGCGCGTTTTTTCTCGAGGGGCGTCACGAAAGCGAGAGCCCGCTCGTCCTTGCGTTAGACGTGCGGTCAGCGGCCGCGCGCAAGGAGAGACAGCATGCTCTGGAAGTCGAGACTCGTCGGAAGCGCGCTCACGCTTGCCCTCATCGTCGGCGCGATCGCCGTACGCGCGCAGGAAGAAGCCCCGCACTCCAAGGTCCACAAGCTCCCGCACGCCACCGTCACCGAGCTGATGACCAAGGACCTCAAGGACTACCCCGGCAAGGAAGCCGAGACGATCCTGGTCGAGTTCGTACCCGGCGCGGTCGACCCCATTCACCGCCATGACGCGCACGCGTTCGTCTACGTGCTCGAGGGCAGCATCGTGATGGGCCTCAAGGGCCAAAAGGAGGTCACGCTCAACCCCGGCGACGTGTTCTACGAGGGCCCCAACGACATCCACACCGTCGGCCGCAACGCGAGCGCCACCAAGCCCGCCAAGTTCCTGGTCACGCTGCTGAAGAAGCGCGGCGCCCCCGTGGTGCTCCCCGTGAAGTGAGCGCGCTACGTCGTCGACCCTACCGGCGGTGGCGTTTTCGGGACGCCTGCGCTTTGGTGATCGCTTTCCGACAGCTCACGCCACTACTGCCGGCGCACGCAGTCCGCGCGCTGGGGGGATGGCCTTGTCGTCCAGGAGGGCGCTGCAGCCCGGCGCGGCCGTCGCCACGCTCGCGGGGTGCAGTGGGCTGCTCGGGGACGGGTTCGGGCCCGCTGAGGACGCGATCCTCGGACCGGGCGAGGGCACAACGGGCCGATGCGGGCTCCGTCGTCGTGGAGCCGCTCATGGGCCCCGTGAGGGAGGGGAGCGCGAGCTTGTGCGCACGCGAGCAGGTGCACCCGGGGCGCCCCGCTGCGGCGCGCCGCGCTCGAGTACAGCAACACCGTGCGCGACCTGGTGGGCGACACCACCAACCCCGCCAGCTCGCTGCCCAGCGAAGAGGTCGGCAACGGCTTCGGCACCGACGCCGATGCACTCGCGGTCTCCAGCCTGCTCGCGGAGCAGTACGGCAGCGTGGCGGCCGGCATCGCCGAGCGCGCCCTTGCTGCCGGCATTGCCCCCTGCGCCGTCAACATCGAGTCCGCGGACGAGGCGGCCTGCCTGCGCAGCTTCACGCGGATGTTCGGCCGCAAGGCCTACCGGCGCCCGATCGCCAGCGAGGAAGTCGACGAGCTGGTCGCG
>JBEVNG010000474.1:0-10481 GCA_040508235.1 Polyangiales bacterium
TCCGTTTGGCCCTCCACGATGGCACCGGTAGCCCGCTCGAAAGCACTGCGTGCGGCTTGCAAATGTGCCTCTCCGCGTGTCGCGACCAGCCAGGACAGCACTCGCTCGAGCAGCGTTTCGTGGAGCATGAGAGCCTTGAAAAAAGCGCCGCCAAAGCGGCTAACGGTCGGACCCTGCGGTTAAAAACGGGCGTTGCGGAGCGGCGCGTAGCAAACTGTGGTTCCCTCTTGCACCAGTGGTTCGGGGGGGTCTACAAAACTGCACTGACACTCGTTTCATCCGCTCGCGCGCCTTCGTGCGCGCTGCAACGTCCGTTGGGAGGGCCCGCGTGAGGGAACTAGTCCGCTATCTTTTGGAGCACGCCTACATCGATTTCGGCGGCGATATCGCCATGGAGCAAGTGCGGCAATTCCTTCGCGACGACGACAGTCGTGAGTCTCGGGCTCTTCTGGCAAAGCTGATCGAGGACAAGGGCGTGGACGAGCTGCTGCTCGCGCTGGCCGATGTGCTGAAGGAGTACATCCAGGTCGGCGTGAGCGAGGAAGTCGTGCGCGAACAGCTGATGACGTACAGCGAAAGTTGAGTCCGGCGGCCGCTTTTGCGATTGGATCCGCCCACTGCTAGCATCGCCGCCACCCACCATGCGTTCGCACTCGTTGCCCATGCTTTCCTTGGCTCTGCTCGGCCTGTTCTCCCTGGGCGCGAGCTGCAACCACGGCAAGGAAACGCCGACCGGTGAGACGGCGGCGGAGGCCAAGGGCGACGCGCCCAAGGCCTCCAAGATCGAGTCGCTCGACAAGGTCGACACCAGCGTGCTCACCGCTCCGGAGAAGCGCACCTTCTTCGAGATCGTGAACGAGGTGCTCTCGCCGTGTGGAGAGCCGGTGAGCGTGGCGCAGTGTGTCGCGGAGGCGCGAGCCTGCGGCGCCTGTGTGCCCGGCGCGCGCTACGTGTCGCGCCTGGTCAGCGAGGGCTACGCCAAGACCGAGATCGTCGAGCTGTACGGCGCGCGCTTCGACCCCAAGAAGAAGCGCGAGATCGACGTCTCCGACTCGCCCGTGCGCGGTGCGCCGATGGCCGCCGTCTCGATCGTCGAGTTCAGCGACTTCGAGTGTCCGCACTGCGGCGCCGCGCACCCGGTGCTGGCGCGCACGCTCGATCAGTTCGCGGGCAAGGTGAACCTGGTCTTCAAGCAGTTCCCGCTCGACTCGCACAAGAACGCGGCGCCCGCCGCGCGCGCGGCCGTGGCAGCGCAGCAGCAGGGCAAGTTCTGGGAGCTGGCGGACCTGCTGTTCGAGCACCAGCGCGAGCTGAGCGCCGAGAAGATCGAGGAGCTGGCCAAGCAGGCTGGCGTCGATGTGGCCAAGTTCGACACCGCGCGCGAGTCCGACGCCGTGAAGGCGCGCGTGGAGAAGGACAAGAAGGAAGGCGTCGATTTGGGAGTGCAGGGCACACCCAGCCTGTTCATCAACGGGCGGCCTTACAAAGAGGGCTTGCAGGGCCTCACCAAGTACCTGAAGGAAGAGCTCGAGCTCTGAATCGCGCGCCGTCGTCGCCGTCCCTTGCCAACGGCGGATCGCGTACCGTAACGGAGCGTATGGAACTCAAGAGGCATCTGGTACTGGCGCTGGCCCTCGCGTTGGCGAGTCTTTGGGCGCCGAACGCGCAGGCAGTGGGCGACGGCAGCGTCGCACCGGAGATCGCGCTCAAGGACATGGCCGGCAAGCCGGTCAAGCTGGCCGACCTCAAGGGCAAGGTCGTGCTGGTCGACTTCTGGGCGTCCTGGTGCGGGCCGTGTCGTGAAGAGCTGCCGGTGCTGGAGGCGCTCTACAAGAAGTACAAGGACAAGGGCCTGGTGATCATCGGCGTCGGGCTCGACCGCGAGACCGAGAAGCTCACCAAGTTCCTGCGCGCGCTGCCGCTGTCGTTCCCAGTGGTGCACGACCCGTCCGGTGCGGTCGCGGCGAAGTACGAGCCGCCCAAGATGCCGTCCTCGTACGTGATCGACAAGCGTGGACTGATCCGCCACGTGCACGCGGGCTATCGCGCTTCCGACAAGGCGCTGTTCGAGAAAGAGCTCAGCGCGCTGCTCGCCGAGAAGTAATCAGCCGGCGAGGCTGCGACGCGATGCGAGGAACTCGCCGAGCTGGTTCGCGACGTAATTCAGCACCGCGACATCGGACTTGGTGAAGCCGCGATCGCCGCCGCGGTTGATCAGCTGCACCATGCCGAGCAGCTGCGTGCCATGGCGGAGCGGCACGTAGGCGAGGTTGAGCATCTCCAGCTCGCCGCGGCCGTCGACTGCGGGCTGGTAGCGCGCGTCCTCCGCGACGTTCGGGATGATCATCGCGTCCTCGAGCGTCCACTTGGCGGCACCGAACAGGCCCGCTTGCGACGGCACCGCGGAGGCGCGGCGCTCGTTGGCGCCCGGGCCACCGACGGCGACGAAGCGGAACTCGTCGGTGTTGATGTCGTAGAGGCAGACGCTGATCGCCTCGCACGGAACGATGCGCGCGATCAGCTGGGTCGCGAACTCCAGGCCGGCGACCGGCGTGGGCAGGAAGTACAGGTCGGGCAGCGCCTCGAACGCCTGGGCGAGCCGGTTGTCGACCTCGCCGGTGTCGTCGCGCGGGGTCTTGTGGCCGCCGGTCTGCGACGCGCTCTGGAACGCGGGAGGAAGCTCGACGGGGCCGGCGCTCGGCGTGGGCTGGCTCGGCGGCAGGGGCGCGTTCATCCACGGGAACGCGGGTGCCGTAGGGGGCGTCTCGACGGGAGGCGGCGCAACTTCGGGCGTGGGCGCGACCGGCGCCGGCGCGACGGGAGCCGTCACCGCGGGAGGCACGGCGACGTTGGTTGCGGTGTTTTCGCCGGGGATGCGCGTCTCCGAGGACGGGCTCGCATCCGACGCGGCCGCGCGCAGCTTGTCCCACGGCGACGACTTCCCCGGCACCCGCACGGGCGCGGCAGGCGCGGGTGCGAGCGCGGGCGGCGGCTCCGTGGGGGCGAGCGCGGCTTCACTCGGGCGCGGCTCGGGCGCGCGCGGGATCGGCGCGACGTGCGAGCCCGGCGCGGGGATCTCGCCGACGCTGGAGGCGGACTCGGTGTGCGTCGTGCGCGTGCCACCGAGCGAGCTCGCCTGCGCCTGGCCACGCTCGACGTTGCTGACGAACACGGCGTTGCCGCGCCAGTCGCTCCACTCCAGCGTCGCGATCGGCGGCGCATCGGGCGCGTCGCGCAGCGACTTGTCGAAGGCCGCCAGGTGGATCAGCTGGCCGCGCGGTGCCTCGCGCAGCTCGCTGCGCAGCTTGAGCAGCTCCGTCTGCAGTAGGCCCTCGAGGTTGCCGTGCTCGTCGGGCGGCACGAGCAGGAACGCGCGCTCGCGGTACGTGATTGGGGAGCGCGGCGTGGGCTCGACGTCGCGCGCGAACGCGGGCACCAGGCGCGCGTCGCTGCTGGCGCGCGGCGGCTGCGATGAGCGCGTGGCGACCAGACGGTCGAGCTTGGGCGGCGGCGGGATGGAGCTCTGCGGAGCGAGCGCGCTCGGCGGAGGCAGGGAGCTCTGCGGAGCACGCGCCACGGCGGGCAGCGCGCGCAGGTTGCTGCGCGAGGGCGTCTCGGCGTCGCTCGCCTGGGGTGCGGCATTCAACGCGCGCGCGGTCTCGTACTCGCGACGAAGCGCATCCGCGCGCTGGGCCGAGTAGGCGAGGGTCTGCTGCTGACGTGGGCTGGCCGGCTCCTCGTCGCTCGAGGCGACCGGCGCCGGTGCTTCGACCGGCTGCGACGGTTCTGGGGGCGCGCTCGCGGGAGCAGGCACGCTCGCGCTCGCGGGGGGCGGAGGCGGCAGAGTTCCGGGCCCCGGATCGTTCTCGCGCACGGCGGCGGCCTTGGCGACGATCTCGGCGGCCGACTCGCCGCTGATCTGAGTGGGCACACGCGAAGGCCGCGGCGGCGGACGACGCGACTGCGACTGCTGCTGTTGCTCGGCGGCCACCTCCGCGGGCGTCAGCGTGTAGCGACGACGGTTCATGGCGTCGAGGATGGTGACCTCGCCGTTCTGTGCGACCACGCAGCTCGCGCCGGGCGGCACGCCCCCGGGCTCCCCGAGCTGGTCACGGCCCGCGCGCAGGGCCGCGAGCCAGTTGTCCGCACACACGTCCGCTTCGAGAACGACCGCCTGCGTCCCGAGGCTCGCGATGACCAATTTCCAAGTGGGCTGCGCCAAGACCCCGGGTTGTAGCAATCGGCATCAAAATCCGCGAGTGTCTGGCCGCACCGAATCGGCGCGTTGCTCCGCGGCCGAATCGACGCCGCTGCTGTTCCGAAACAGTGACGAAATCCTTAGTAGTTTTCGCGCAGTTGCGTTTGCGCCCCAGTTGAGCGGTCGCTAGATTCTTCCCGTTTCCAACCGGAAAAACTTCAGAGGCCAGCATGTGGATCTTGGTAGTGGGTGGCGCTGCGGTTCTCGAACGTCCCGACGGGGGCATGTCCACGCTGGGAGAGCTGGGGTGCCGAGTGCGCTCGGTCGACCTGTGGGACAACCTCGAAGCACATGATTTCGCTACCGATCCGCCCAGCGTGATCCTGGTGGAGGCGATCGACCAGGTGGAGGCCGGACGCGCCGCCGTGATGCGGCTGCGCGCGGTGCCCGCGCTCGCGGAAGTACCAGCCCTAATTGCGGTCACCGTCAACGCGACGCAGCGGCTCGATCCGAACGATGGTTTCGATGATTTCGTGCTCGTCCCGTACGTCCCGGTCGAGCTCTACACGCGCATCCGCCGCGCGGAGTGGAAGCGCTCCGAGTTCGCGGGCAAGGAGCGCATCAAGATCCAGAGCATGTGCATCGACCTCGCGGCCCACGAGGTCACGGTCGATGGGCGTCTGATCGAGCTGACGCATCAGGAGTTCGCCCTGCTGGCGTTCCTCAGCCAGAACCGCGGCCGGGTGTTCAGCCGCGAGCAGCTGCTCGATCGCGTCTGGGGCGTCGACTACTACGGCGGCAGCCGCACGGTCGACATCCACGTGCGGCGCCTGCGCATGAAGCTGGGCTCGTCGGCGGATCCGATCGAGACCGTGCGCGGCGCGGGCTATAAAATGAAAGCTCCGTGAACCTTGGACAACCGATCGCCATCTCCGTCGGAGATCCAGCGGGCGTCGGGCCGCGCGTCAGCGTAGCCGCCGCCTTCTCCGCACGAACGCAAGCCCGCTGCGCGCTGTTCGGCGACGCCGCGCAGCTGCATGCCGAGGCAAAAGCCCACGACCCGAGCGTGTTCGTCGACTGCGACGACGCGCTCTCGTTCCCCGACGGCACGATCGCGATCGTGGATACGGGGCGGGTCGCGCCGGCTGCGATCGCCGCGCACGCGCCCACGCCCGAGAGCGGGCTCGCGCAGGTGCACACGCTGGAGCGGGCCGCGCGCTGCGTGCAGGCGGGCAAGGCGAGGGCGCTGGTCACCGGCCCCACCAGCAAGGCGGCGATCTCCAGCGCCGGCGTGCCGTTCATCGGCCAGACCGAGTTCCTGGCGCGGCTCGACGGCCGCCGGGATGACGACGTCACGATGATGTTCCTCGGCCCCACGCTGCGCGTCGCGCTGGTGACCACGCACCTCGCGGTGGCGGACATCCCGGGCGCGATCACCACCGCGCGCGTGCAGCGCACGATCCGCCACCTGGCCGAGGCCCTGCATCGGCTCTACCCGGAGCGCATGGCCACGCTGGTCGTGTCCGGGCTGAACCCCCACGCGGGAGAACAGGGCATGTTCGGGCGCGAGGACCTCGACGTGATCACACCGGCGATCGCGAGCCTGGCCAACGACGTCGCGATCGCGGGCAAGGTCGCGCTGCGGGGCCCGGAGCCCGCGGAGTCGGTGTTCCGCGCGGCGCAGCGCGGCGATCTCGACGGCGTGGTCGCGCAGTTCCACGACCAGGCGACGATCGCCTCCAAGCTGCTCGACTGGGGCGCGGCGGTGAACACCACCTGGGGCCTCTCGTTCCTGCGCACCAGCGTGGACCACGGCGTCGCCTACGACGCGGTGCGCAGCGGCAAGGTCGATGCGGACGGCATGCACGCCGCGCTCAAGCTCGCCATTCGCCTGACCGGGAACGCATGACCGACCTCGTCGTTCGTGGCGCGCGCCAGCACAACCTGAAGGACCTGACGGTCGCCATCCCGCG
The DNA here is from genome assembly GCA_040508235.1 of Polyangiales bacterium. Taxonomy (GTDB): domain Bacteria; phylum Myxococcota_A; class Polyangia; order Polyangiales; family DASUME01; genus DASUME01. Next base: position 6,172 of record JBEVNG010000474.1, read on the forward strand.
CGAGAAGTTCGTGGTCATCACGGGGCCGAGCGGGTCCGGCAAGTCCTCGCTCGCGTTCGACACCATCTACGCCGAGGCGCAGCGGCGCTACGTCGAGTCGCTGAGCGTGTATGCGCGACAGTTCCTCGGCCAGATGCCCAAGCCCGACATCGACGGCATCGACGGTCTGTCGCCCGCGATCAGCGTGCGCCAGCAGGGCACCAGCCGCAGCCCGCGCTCCACGGTCGGCACGCTGACCGAGATCTACGACTACTTGCGGCTGTTGTTCGCGCGCGCCGGCGTCGCGCACAGTCCGGTCACCGGCAAGGAGATGCACGCGTTCACCGTCGAGGCGGTGGTCGATCGCGCGCTCGCCTTGCCCCAGGAGGCGCGGCTGACGATCGCCGCGCCGCTGCCCAAGGCCGACCCGGAGACGCTGGCCAGCGAGCTCGCGCGCCTGCGCAAGGAAGGCTTCGTGCGCGTCGCGATCGACGGCACCGTGCACGATCTGGGCGGCGACGTGCCGCTGCCCAAGCGCGGCACCCACACCCTGGAGGTGCACGTCGATCGCGTGCGCGTGAAGGACTCGGCGCGCCAGCGCGTGAGCGAGGCGGTGGAGCTATCGTACCGCCAGACCGGCGGCTTCGTGCACCTGTTCACCGAGGATGGCTTCGACTGGGTCGCCTCCGAGGGACTGGTGTGCTTCGAGAGCGGCGAGCGTTATGGCGAGCTCTCGCCGCGCACGTTCTCGTTCAACAGCCCGGAGGGCGCGTGCCCCGCGTGTGGTGGGCTCGGCGTGGTGCAGTCGTTCGATCCGGAGCTGATCGTGCCGGACGTGTCGCTGTCGATCCGCGACGGCGCGATCGCGGCCTGGGGCCGGCCCGAGAGCGCGTACTACCAGCGCGAGCTGGAGACCCTGGAAAAGCAGCTCGCCGTCGACCTCGACAAGCCGTGGGAGAAGCTCGCCGCAGCCAAGCAGAAGAGCGTGCTGCAAGGCGGCGCCAAGATCGAGTGGCCGGGCGTGATCCCGCTGCTGCAGCAGCGCACGTCGCAGCTCGCCCGCAGGCGGCGCGGCGCGGCGGACGACGTGGCCGATGCGCTGGCCTACCTGGAGGAGGACACCTATCGCTTCGCACGCGAAGCAACCTGCGACGTCTGCATGGGCACGCGCCTCTCCGCGCTCGCGCGCAACGTGCGCGTGCAGGGCGTCACGCTGCCGGAGCTGAGTGCGCTGTCGCTGCAGGAGCTGCGCGCGTTCCTGCTCGGGTTCCCGCCCGAGCAAGCCAGGCACGAGGTGCTGGCGCGCTTGCTCAAGGACATCACCACCCGCGTCGAGGCGCTCAACGAGCTGGGGCTGGAGTACCTGGCGCTGGCCCGCAGCGTGGTGACGCTCTCGGGCGGCGAGCTGGAGCGCATCCGGCTCGCGACGCAGATCGGCTCGGGCCTGATGGGGGTGCTGTACGTGCTCGACGAGCCGTCGGCTGGGCTGCACCCACGCGACAACGCGCGCCTGATCGCGAGCCTGCTGCGCCTGCGCGATCACGGCAACTCGCTGCTGGTGGTCGAGCATGACGAGGCGACCATCCGCGCGGCCGATCACGTGATCGATCTCGGTCCGGGCGCCGGCGTGCGCGGGGGACAGCTGATGGCGGCGGGCACCCCCGACGAGCTCGCCGCCGCCAAGGACTCGCCGACGGGCGCGTACCTGAGCGGTCGCGAGAAGATGCCCACGCGCGCCGCCAAGCCCGAGCCCGAGCGCTGGCTATCACTGCGCGACGTGTCGCTGCACAACCTCAAGGACGTCAGCGTGCGCATCCCGATCGCGCGGCTCAGCTGCATCACCGGCGTCAGCGGCAGCGGCAAGTCGTCGCTCATCATCGACAGCTTGCTGCCGGCGGTGAAGGGCGCGCTGCGTGGCAAGCCGGCGCCCACGCTGGAGGGCTTCGAGGCGTTCGACCGCGTGATCGACGTCGATCAGGCGCCGATCGGGCGCACGCCGCGCTCCAGTCCCGCCTCGTACTCGAGCGCGTTCGACGATCTGCGCGAGCTGTTCGCGAACCTGCCCGAGGCGCGCGCCCGGGGCTTCGCGCCGTCACGCTTCAGCTTCAACGTCAAGGGCGGCCGCTGCGAGACCTGCCGCGGCGATGGCGTGGTGCGCGTGGACATGCAGTTCTTGCCGGACGTGTTCGTGCGCTGCGAGACCTGCCAGGGCAAGCGCTACAACCGCGAGACCCTGGAGGTGCGCTACCGCGGCTACAGCATCGCCGACGTGCTGGAGCTGAGCGTCGACGCCGCGCTGCAGCTGTTCTCGGCGCTGCCCAAGCTGGTGACCAAGCTCGGCGCGCTCAAGGACGTCGGCCTCGGCTACATCGCGCTCGGGCAGCCCGCCAACACGCTGAGCGGCGGCGAGGCGCAGCGGATCAAGCTCGCGCGCGAGCTGGCGCGACGCACCACCGGCAAGACCTTGCTGGTGCTGGACGAGCCGACGACCGGGCTGCACTTCGCGGACGTGGCGTTGCTGATCGACCTGCTCTCGCGGCTGGTCGACATGGGCAACACGGTGGTGGTGATCGAGCACCACCTCGCGCTCGCACGCGCCGCCGATCACGTGATCGATCTCGGACCCGAGGGCGGCCCCGCGGGCGGCGAGATCATCGCAGTCGGCACACCCAAGCAGATCGCCCGCGAGCCACGCTCGCACACCGGGCGCTACCTCTGAGCAGCAACGCCTGGAGCGCGATCCTCCAGTGCGCTACGCGCCGAGCTCGCGCAGGAACGCGTCGTTGACCTCGATGGCGGCTTCGCGGACCTCGGCAGAGCCGCCGACGAGCAAGGCCAGCGGGTGGAGCTCGAGGCGCTCGATCTCGTTGCGGTAGAGATCGACGAAGCTGGCGATGCGCGCGAACAGCTGGCTGAGCAGCGCGACGTTCTTCTCGCGTTCCTCGGCGCTCGCTCCGAGCAGCAGCTCGGCACCAGCAAGGCGAGCGAGCGTGCGCTCGATGGTGCGCGCGCCGGCGGGCAACACGGTGCAGATGCCGTCGCGCGTGATCGCGCCGTGGGGGTCGGCGAAGGCGATGCGCAGGATCACGCGCCGCTGGGGGGCGGGCCGGGCGCTGATGCGGATCAACGCGCGCGCGAGCGTGGTGGCGGTGACGGTGACGCCCAGCACGCGCGCCTCGGGCTTGAGCTCCTGGGCCGCGCTCTGCAGCTGGCGGTAGACGTCGCGCACGCGCGCGGCGTTGTCGACGCCGTCGACCGAGAGGCCCGGGTGATCCCAGACGCGCAGATCCGGCGAGGCGAGCGAGATGCGCACGGGGAAGCCGATCCGGGCCGCCTCGGCGGCGGCGCGCGAGGGGCTGGCGCACAGCTCTTCCTGCGGCATCGGCAGCTCGAACGGCTTCAGCGCCACCTTGCTCGCGGGATCGGAGAGCAGACGCGGCGGGCCGAACAGCACGTCGCGGGTGGCGGCTGCGTCCCTGGGCGCCGTCGCGCGCACCAGCGGCTCCGCGAACGACTCGCTGGCGGCAAGCGCGCGCAGGGCCTGCGCCACCGCCAGGCCGCTGCCGAGCCGGACGGAGTCGGACGAGTCGGTGCGCTGGAAGGAGATCCCGTCCGCGTCCGAGGCGAGCTTGCCCGCGCCGCGCTCGCTTCCGAGCAAGGCACGCTCGAGGCGTACTTGATCGGCTGCGGACAGCTTCTTGCCGTTGGCGCGGAAGGCGCGGGCGCCCCCATGGGCGAGCAGCGCGAGCGCGGCGATGGCGGGCGCCACGTCACGTACGCACACCAGGCCCAGGTCCGAGGCCAGCCCGAACGACTGCGCGTCGCGCGTCGACAGAGAGGACAGCACGATGCGGCCGCGTTCGGAACAGACGTGCAGTGCATCGATGGCGCGCGAGGGCTCTGGCACCTGGACGCACAGCGCGCCGGCCAGCCCCCGGTCGCGCGCGGCACGTGCCGCCGCATCCAGCGGATCGGAAGTGAGCTCGGCTTCGACCGGGAGTCCGATGCGTGCAGCCTGCGCGGTGGCTTCGGCGAGTAGTTCGCCGGTTTCGCAGAAGACGAGGGTAGTCATGGGGAGAGCGCCGAGGCTTGCAAGCGCGGAGAAACCGCGCTTTGTGCCGCGGCGAGCCCAGCATAGTCAGGGGGGCGCGCACTCTGCGAGTTTTGGGGCGATCTCGCGAGCTCTCACGCACGCTCGCGTAGCGGTCCTGCGTGTTTGTTGTTAAGAGCCTCCAAGCTATCTAAACTCCACGCACTCTTGACCGGGAATGGACGTGGGTGGTAACTGACGTGCGCGCGGGGGAGATGCCGACATGCGGCTGAAAATAATC
>JBEVNG010000519.1:0-25981 GCA_040508235.1 Polyangiales bacterium
ATTGTGGCTCGCGCTGGGGTGCTTCCTGGCCGACCTGGCGCGTAGGCGGCTAGCACCCGAACGGAGGACTTGACGTCCGGATTCGAGACCTTATTCTCAGCGGCTCCCAAGCCCAGGGGGGCCTAACCGTCATGAACATCAAGCAACAGAAGTCCGAGGCTCTCAAGAAGTCGGACCTGAAGCGTTTCAAGAAGATCCTGGAGGACAAGCGCGAGGCGCTGGTCAAGGCGGCACGCGAGAGCCTCCAGGAAGACATGACGCTCGACACGAACGACCTGCCTGACGAGATGGACCTCGCCGCCAGCGAGTACCTGCAGTCGTTCACCTTCCGGCTTCGCGGTCGCGAGCGCTTCTTCTTGGACAAGATCGACCAGGCCTTGAAGCGCATCGAGGACGGCTCGTTTGGTACCTGCGAGTCGTGTGAGGAGCCCATCTCGATCAAGCGCCTGGAGGCGCGACCCGAGACCACGCTCTGCATTCGCTGCAAGGAAGACCAGGAACGCGTCGAGCGCGATTTCGGTTGAGCCGCGACCCCTGATCGCTGCTAGCCTCGGCGACGTGAGTAGATCTCGAGCCGCCCTTCGCACGAACACGCTGCGCGCCCGTCGCGCCAGCGCTCGTCGTCCGTAGGCGGTCTCCCGACCAACTCTCGAGCAGAGGCCGCCTACGAGGCGGCCTCTCGGCGTTTAAGCGCCCGGTAACCCGTCTCGTGTGCGCCCTCCCCGACCGGAGGAACGCGATGACGACTGCAACCGAAGCACTGATGCAACTGAATGAGAAGCCCGCGCCGTTCATGGTGCGGGGCGAGGGCTCGTACCTGTGGGACGAGCAGGGCCGGCGCTACCTCGACTTCATCCAGGGCTGGGCCGTGAACTGCCTGGGCCACGATCCCCCGGTGCTGCGCGAGGCGCTGGCGGCGGAGCGGGTGCTCAACCCGGGCCCCGCCTTCCACAACGCCCCGTCGCATGCGCTGGCGACGTTGCTGGCCGAGCTGAGCGGGCTGGAGCGGGTGTTCCTGTCCTGCTCCGGCGCGGAGGCGAACGAGGGCGCGGTCAAGCTCGCGCGCAAGTGGGGGCAGCTGCACCGGGACGGCGCGTTCGAGGTGATCACCACCCAGGAGGGCTTCCACGGCCGGACCCTGGCGATGAGCAGCGCCACCGGCAAGCCGGGCTTCGCGGACGCCTTCGGCCCGCACGTACCGGGCTTCGTGAAGGCGCCCTACGGCGACGTCGCGGCGGTGGAGCAAGCGGTCGGTCCGCGCACCGTGGCGGTGATGGTGGAGCCGATCCAGGGCGAGGCCGGCGCGGTGACGCCGCCCGCCGGCTACCTGGCCGCGCTGCGCGCGGTCTGCGATCGGCACGGCATCCTGCTGATCGTCGACGAGATCCAGACCGGCATGGGCCGCACCGGTCCGCTGTTCGCGTTCCAGGCCGAGGGCATCCGGCCCGACCTCATGACGCTGGGCAAGGGGCTCGGCGGCGGACTGCCCGTCTCCGCCGTGCTGGCGCGGCGGGAGGTGGCCTGCTTCGCGCGCGGGGACCACGGCGGCACCTTCGCGGCGCACTCCTGGCTGTCGGCCGGCGCACTCGCGGTCGTGCGCACCCTGCTCACGGTCGATCGAACGCGTGGCGCGCAGGCGCTGCAGCGGGCATTGAGCACGATCGCGGAGCGGCACGGCCTGCGGCTACGAGGCCGTGGTCACCTGTGGGGACTGGTGCTCCCGCGCCCGCAGGCGGAGGCGATCCGCGCGGCTTGCTTCACGCGTGGCCTGCTGGTCAACGCCGCGCGCCCCGACGTGCTGCGCCTGATGCCCGCGCTCGATGTCGGAGGGCCCGAGATCGAAGCGATGGCGAGCATCCTGACCTCGGTGCTCGCCGAGGCCTGAGGCGGCTCAGGGCGTGCCCGGGGCTGGGCCCATCAGCGCCCCGGCGATCGCGCGCGCCAGCGTGTCGGACCAGCGATTGATCGCGGAGTGCCCGTAGATCTGGCCGTTGGCCTCGAGGTGCGCCTTGAGGTTGTCGGAGTCGAGGTAGTAGATCGCGACGCTCTGCACGTCGTAGCGGATCTCCACGCGCAGCAGGTGCGCGCTACGGCTGAAGAACGCGACGATGCGGCCCGGCTGCACGGTCTCCGCGGTCCAGCCCTGGCGCGGCAGCGTGTCGAGGATCACCTGCTCCGTGTGGTCGACCGGGTTCCGGTTCGCGACCGTGTGCGGGCTGAGCACCGCGGTGCCGCCCCCTCCGCAAGCGACCGTCAGCAGCAGTGCCAGCAACGCCAAGCTCAACCCTGTGCGAGCGCGCATCGTCCCTCCCGTCCGGTTTCTCCCCGGAGCGCGCACTGGCTATAGCGCCCCCCGTGCGACCACGCCCTACGGCCGCGGTGCGCTGGGGTTGAATCGCCTTTGCGGCTGGGCTAATCCGCCCGGCCCATGCAGCACTCCGAGCGAGCTTCGATCGTGGCGATGGGCCTCGTGTGCGCGCTCGGACAAGGCTGCGACGAGGCCTTCGACGCGCTGCTGCGCGGCGAGGCGCCGGTGACGCCGCCGCCCTTTGCGCTGCCGTTTCAGACCGTGACCGGCGCCGTCGTGGGGGCGCTCGATCCGATGCCGGCCTCGCTGCGCGCCTGGGACACCCGGCTGGCGCGCATCGCACTGCGCGCGCTGCCTCAGGTCAGCCACGCCGTCGAGCGCCTCAAGGCCCAGCACGGCGCGGATCGCGTGGCCCTGCTGGTCGGCACCAGCACGGGTGGGCTCGACGCCACCGAGCCGGCCTACCGTCACTACCGCGCCACCGAGCAACGGCAGCCGGAGTTCTCGCTGCGGCGCGCCCACGCCTTCGATGCGCTGGCCAACCTGCTGCGCGAGCGACTCGGGCTGCGCGGTCCCTGCTACGCGGTGTCCACGGCGTGCACCTCCAGCGCCAAGGCACTGGCCAGCGCGCTGCGCCTGATCGACACGCGCGCGGTCGAGGCCGCGCTGGTGATCGGGGTCGACGCGCTGTGCGAGACCACGGTGCGCGGCTTCCACGGGCTCGGCGTGCTCTCGCGGCAGGCGGCGCGGCCGTTCTCGTCGGAGCGCGACGGCATCCACATCGGCGAAGGCGCCGCCATCCTGGTGCTGGAGCGCGGCGGCGACGGCCCCGTGCAGCTGGCCGCGGTCGGAGAGAGCTCCGATGCGCACTCGATGTCCGCGCCGCACCCGGAAGGTATCGGCGCCGCCAGCGCGATGATGCGCGCACTGGCCCATGCCGGCCTCGATGCTTCGCAGGTAGACTACGTGAATGCACACGGCACCGGCACGCAGCAGAACGACGTCGCGGAGGCGCAGGCCTTGAGGCGCGTGTTTGGCGCACACACGCCGGTCGGCTCCAGCAAGGGAGCCACCGGCCACACGCTGGGTGCATGCGGCGCGATCGAGGCGGTGTTCTGCGCGCAGGCGATCGTGCGCGGGCAGCTGCCGCCCAGCACCGGCGCGCTGCCGCTCGCGCCCGAGCTGGGGCTGAACGTGCTGCAGGCCGCGCTGCGCACGCCGGTGCGCGCGGCGCTCAGCAACGCGCTCGCCTTTGGCGGCAGCAATGCCAGCGTCCTGCTGACCGCATCATGAAGGTACTCGGCACGGGCCACGTGACGTCGGTGGAGCAGCTCGATCTGGCGCTGCTGGAGCGCACCCTGCGGCGCGGACTGTCGGAGGTCACAAAGCTGTTCATGCACGCGGCCAAGCTCGCGCTCGATGCCGCGGGCACGGACGCGCGCACGATGCCCGTGATCTTCGGCTCGGCGTTCGGCGAGATCGCGGTCGCGGAGGCACTGCTGGCCGAGGCCTACGACCGCGACGCGTCCTCGCCGGCGCGCTTTCGCAACAGCGTGCACAACACCGCGCCGGGCCTGCTGTCGATCAGCCAGAAGAACACGGCGCCTTGCACCGCGATCGCGGCAGGCTGGGACACGGTGGCGATGGGACTGCTCGAAGCTCGCGCGCAGCTCGCGGAGGTCGAGCGCGTGCTGCTGGTGTTCGCGGAGGAGCGCGTGCCGCACACGATCAGCGACGAGCACACGCACGCGCAGCTGGGCGTCGCGTTCGTGCTCGCGCGCGAGGGAGACGGCATCGCCCTGCGGAACCTGCGACGTCAGCCCCTCACGCGCGATCCGCACCCGCTGGCTGGAGCGCTGGCGCTGGCGCGCTGCATCGAGCAGCAGCGCGAGGGCACCGTGTCGATCGGCGAGAGCTGGTGCATCGACGTGGAGAGCGCCACATGAGCTACCCGCCCATCGAGCAGCTCTTGCCGCACCGCGCACCGATGTTGTGGCTCGACGAGGTCAGCTGGCACCAGGGCGACTCCATCCGTTGCGCGCTGCGCATCCGCGATCAAGTGTTCGTCGCCAACGGCGAGGTCGAGCCGGTGGTGGCGGTCGAGTGGATGGCGCAGGCCGTGGGCGCGCTGGTCGGGCTGTACGATCGCAAGGTCCAACAAGTGCCGCGTCCCGGCTACATGATCGCGATCCCGGAGGCGGAGTTCGCGGTCGACCGATTCTTGGTGGGCGACCTGCTCGATGTGCACGCGCGGCGCTCCTGGGGCGACGATACGCTCGCCTCGTTCGAGGGGCGCGTCGAGCGCGACGGCAAGCTCGCCGCACGCGCACAGCTCAGCGTGTACCGGCGCAAGCTCGGCGAGACGGGCGGAGGTTTCCCATGACACGCGCACTCGTCACCGGCGCCAGCCGCGGCATCGGTGCCGCCATCGCCAAGGCTCTCGCGCAGGCTGGCCATCACGTGATCGTGAACTATCGCTCGCAGCAGGCGGAGGCGTCCGAGGTGTGCGCCGCCATCGAGCGCGAGGGCGGGCGCGCCACGCCCGTGCAGTTCGACGTGCGAGACCGCACGGCGGTCGAGGCGGCGCTGGAGGCGTTGTTGCAAGACCCCGAGCCCATCGAGGTGCTCGTGAACAACGCCGGGTTTACTCGCGACAATGCGTTTCCCGCCATCCCCTTCGCCGACTGGGAGGCCGTGACGCGCACCACGCTCGACGGTTTCTACAACGTGACGAGGCCGCTCGTGATGCCCATGGTGCGTCGCAAGGCGGGCCGCATCATCAACATCGCGAGTGTATCCGGCGTCACTGGAAATCGTGGTCAGACTCACTACGCCGCGGCCAAGGCGGGCCTGATCGGCGCCACCAAGTCGCTGGCCAAGGAGCTGGGCAAGCGCCGCATCACCGTGAACGCGGTGGTGCCGGGTCTGATCGACACCGACATGCTGAAGGATGTGCCGCTGGAGGAGGTCATGAAGCAGATCCCCGCGGCGCGCCTGGGCCGTGCGGAAGAAGTCGCGGACCTGGTAGCGTTCCTGGCTAGCGCCAAGGCCGCGTACATCACCGGCCAGGCGATCGGCATCAACGGAGGGCTGGCATGAGTCGTACTCGGGTCGTGATCACGGGCATGGGTCTCGCGACGCCGATCGGGCACACGCTGCGTGCGTGCTCGGGCGCGCTGCGCGAGGACCGCCACGCGATCGTGAAGATGCCCGAGTGGTCCGACGTGCAGCACCTGACGACGAGGCTCGGCGCGCCGATCAAGAACCTCGCGCTCGACTACCCGCGCAAGAAGACGCGCACCATGGGCCGCGTGTCGCTGCTGAGCTTGTACGCGACCGAGCACGCGCTGAAGGAGGCGGGCATCGACGAGGCCGCGCTCGCCGGCGGGCGCGTCGGCGTCGCGTACGGCAGCACCGCCGGCTCCTCGACGGCCAACGAGGAGTGGAGCCGCAAGATCTTCCTGAACCGCGGGCTCGCGGGCGTGCAGTCGACCGAATACATCAAGTTCATGAGCCACACCTGCGCCGCGAACCTGGCGATCTACTACGGCATCACCGGCCGCGTGATCTCCACCTGCTCCGCGTGTGTGTCGAGCTCGCAGGCGATCGGCCAGGCGTACGAGGCGATCCGCGCGGGCGTGCAGGACGTGATGATCGCCGGCGGCGCGGAGGAGCTGCACTTCAGCCACGCCGCGATCTTCGACATCATGTTCGCCGCCAGCAAGCGCAACGAGGAGCCCGAGCTGACGCCGCGCCCGTTCGACAAGGGGCGCGACGGCCTGGTGATCGGCGAAGGCGCCGGCACGTTCATCCTGGAGAGCTACGAGCACGCCCGCAAGCGCGGCGCGCACATCTACGCGGAGCTGCTCGGCTACGGCACCAACTGCGACGGCACGCACGTGACCAACCCCTCGGCCACGGGCATGGCCGGCGCCATGAAGCTGGCGCTGCAGGACGCGCAGCTCGCGCCCGAGCGCATCGACTACATCAACGCGCACGCGACCGCGACCGAAGTGGGCGACATCGCGGAGAGCCGCGCCACCGCGGAGGTGCTCGGGGCGAGCACGCCGATCAGCTCCACCAAGAGCTTCACCGGCCACACGCTCGGCGCCTGCGGCGCGATCGAAGCGGCGTTCTGCATCGCCATGATGCAGGACGGATTTTTGGCGCCCAACCGCACGCTCGACCAGGTCGACGAGCGTTGCGCGCGCCTCGACTACATCGGCAAGGAGCCACGAGCGGCCAAGCCGCGCATCACCATGAGCAACAACTTCGCATTCGGCGGCATCAACACCTCGCTCATCCTCGGCTTGCCATGAGCGCCATGCACGACGTCATCATCGTGGGCGCCGGCCCGGGCGGCGCCACCGCGGGCACGTTCCTGGCGCGCCAGGGGCACTCGGTGTTGCTGCTCGACAAGGAGGACTTCCCGCGCTTCCACATCGGCGAGTCGCTGCTGCCGATCGACCTCGCGCTGTTCGACAAGCTCGGGCTCGACATGAGCGGCTTCCTCTACAAGGCCGGCGCCGAGTTCTTCGACGAGCGCACCGGCGATCACGCCGAGTACCTGTTCGAGCAGGGCTTGCCGGGCTGTCCCGGGCACGCGTTCCAGGTGGAGCGCGCCAAGTTCGATCAGGCCGTGCTCGACGCCGCGCTCAAGAGTGGCGCCACGTTCTTGAAGGCGCGCGTCAGCCAGATCATCCCGTCGCCCGACTTCGTCGAGGTGGAGACCGCCTCGCAGGGCACGCTGCGCGCACGCTACGTGCTCGACGCCACCGGCCAGGACGCGCTGCTCGCCCACCGCGAGAAGTCGATGCGTCGCATCGAGGACTTCGGGCTGGCCGCCGTGTTCCGCCACTTCGACGAGCTCAGCGACGACGTGTGGCAAGAGCTCAGCGTCGCCGGCAAGGGCAACATCCGCATCCTGATCATCGAGGACGGCTGGGTCTGGTGCATCCCGCTCGCGGGCAAGCGGCTCAGCGTGGGCGTGGTCTCGCGCAAGCGCGGCATCTCCAACGAGCTGTTCGACGAGACCTACGCCAACTCGCCCATGTTGCAGCGCATCACCGCGGGCTGCCCCAAGAGCGAGCTGCGCATCATCCGGAACTTCAGCTACCGCAACAGCAAGACGCGCGGTCCACGCTGGGCCTGCCTCGGCGACGCCGCGCTGTTCCTCGACCCGGTGTTCTCCACCGGCGTGTCGCTGGCGATGCTCGGCGGCGAGAAGTTCGCTGAGGTGCTGGGGCAAGCGCTGCGCGAGGGGCGCGAGGCCGACCCGGAGCTGACCAAGCCCGTCAGCGAGCACATGGGCGTGGCGTACACCGCGCTCGGTAGCCTGGTGGGCGCGTTCTACCAGACCAAGATCGTCGAGCACATCTTCTTCGCCAAGGACCCGCAGGAGTCGATCCGGCGCGGCCTGATCACCACGCTCGCGGGCGACGTCTGGCGCGACGACAACGAGTTCCAGAAGATGCTGCTGTCGAGCAAGCGCCGCCGCTTCGAGCCGTACGAAGCCGAGCCCGTGACGCAGTAGCGCTGGCCCGGAACAATGCGGGCGCGGCCCGCGCCGGTGCTGGGCGGTGGTGCAATCCTCGTAAAAACACGAGCGGTACGCGTCTTGCGATGCGCGCCGCGCCGGCATTCGGCGCGGAGAGATACGCATGCAGAGCAGTCCGGCACGTCGGCGCATCCTGACGCTTTGGCTTTGCCTCGCGGTGAGCTGCGGCGACGACGCGGAGTCCACCACGCTCGATGCGTCGGTGACGCAGGACGCAGCCAGCGTGGTGCCCGCCCTCGATGCGAGTGTGCTGGACGCGACGCAGCTCGATGCCAACGTCGTGGACGCGAGCGCGCCAGGTGCCGCTCGTGGCCCGCACACGCTGGCGGTTCGCGCGGCCGCGAGCACGGACGACAACGAAGCCGGCCTGATCGGTAGCAAGCGACTCGCGATCTGGCTGGCGGACTGGCAGGCGTCCCGCCCCGCCGCGATCACGGGCGACCTGATCGTGCTGCAGCTCAACGCGCTGCCGGGCGGCGACCCGTACGCGCAGGGAGAAGGCGCCGTGCGCGTCCATGCAGCCGCCGAGCTGGTGGACCTGGTGGGACCGCGCAGCAACGGGCTGGCCGCGCTCGGCAGCGTGCCGCAGCACGGCCTGCGCGTGGATCTGCTGCTGCGCAAGTACGGCATCCACCCGAGTCGCGATCTGGTGGTGCTCGCGGCGGGACAGCTCACGACGCAGGCCCTCGACACGCTCGCGCGCGCGTGGCTCGCGCTGCGCTACTGGGGCGTGCCGCACGCCTCGCTGGCGCTGCTCGGCGAGCCGCTCGCGCTGCCGCGGCGTGGCCCCAGCGGCACGACACCACCGGTCGACGGGACGGAGCGCGTCAGCGACTTGCAGGCAGAGCACTTCGCCCTCTACGCCGACCTCGGCGCAGTGCGCGAGGCGGTCGGCCAGGACACGTTGATCGACGTGCGCGACGCGGCCCAGTACGCGGGCGACGAGCTGGGCACGAGCGCACGCGACAACAGCTGCACGCGCGGCGTTCCGCGCTGCACGCCGCTGTTCGCGGGCCACATCGCGGGTGCCGTCAGCTTGCCCTGGACCTCGCTCGTCGACGCCCACGGCTTGCGCCCGCGCGACGAGCTCGACCTCGCCCTGCGCAACGCCGGCGTCGACCCGACGCGCAGCGCGATCGTGTACGACGGCGACGATCAGGGCGCGGCGATCGTGAGCTTCGCGTTGCTGGCCGTGGTCGGCGTGCCGGCACGCTGGTACGGCGGCTCGTACCTGGAGTGGGGCTCGCTCAACGCCGCGCATCCCGATCCCGCCCTGCGCGTGCTCGATCCAGCGAGCCCCTATCGCACCGACGTCCCCGCGCTGACCGCCAAGCTACAGCGCTGGGCTGCGCCGGAACAAGGCGTGCGACCGCTGGTGCTGAACCCGAACGTGCGCGCGCTCGATCGCGTGCTGCGCGAGGACCGCGACTACAAGCGCGAGCCGACCGCACTCCCGCCTCCGGGTCAGGGCGACAACCCCTGCATCTTGTGAACGACGACGAGGAACCATGATCCACGAACGAAAGCGTGTCTTCGGGCTGATCGCCGCACTGGCGCTGCTCTCCCTCCCCGGCTGCGACGACGACGACCTGGAGCTGGTCGTCAAGCCCGACGCCAGCGCCGATGCCAGCGCCGACGCCAGCAGCGTCGTGGACGCGGGCAGCTCGATCGACGCGTCGACCTTGCTCGATGCGGCGCTCGATGCGACGAGTGATGCGAGCACGGACGCCGCGGCTCCGACGCAGCTCGTGCCCGCGCGCGTCGCCACGCTCGTCAACGAGTCCGCCGCCGACTACGCGCACAACCGCTGGGGTCTGATCGAGGGCGCCACGCTCGCGACCTACGCGACGCAGTGGAACGTGGTCGACTCGGCCGCGGCCGACGCGCTCGCCAACGGTCGCCCCAGGAACCTGGCCGCGGACGCGCGCCTGGTGGTGCTGCAGCTCAACGCCGCCAACCGCGCGGCCGGAGAGCTGTACGTTCCGTCCACGCCAACCAGCCGCGTCTACACGTACGAGCTCGACAGCTTCCGCTTCAACGAGGTGCGCGACACCGGGCTGATCTCCAACTCGGTGCGCTACCAGGCCAGCGGCGTCACCACCGACGCCTGGCTCGCCCGCTACGGCATCGACCTGCGACGCGACTTCGTGGTGTTCGCCGCCGGCGAGAACACCGCCGCGAACGGTGGCTTCTTTCAGGACCTCGCGCGCGCCGTGTACTGGCTGCGCTACTGGGGCGCGTCGATCGACCGGCTCGCGATCCTCAACGGCACGCTCAAGCAGAACTACGCGGGCGCGCTCGCCAGCACCAGGACGCCCGACGGAGCGCTCGGCAACGACGGCTTCTCGGTCAAGGACCTGCGCGTCGACCACACCTCGCTGACGCTGCCGCTGGAGAGCTTCCTCGCCGTCGTCGACGCGAACCTGCAAGCCAGCGGCGTGATCGAGGGCTACGCCAAGCAGTTCATCATCGACGCGCGTCCGACGGCGCAGTTCAACCGCACCACCAACACGGCGGCGTTCTTCACCACCCACCCCGGGCAGTTCATCACCACCGCGTTCAACTCGGCGGGCGCGCCGAGCGAGGACGCCACGGGCCAGGCCAAGACGTACGTGCCGGTCGAAGGCCACGTGCGCGGCGCGGTCAGCTTTCCGTGGGCGAGCCTGCTGGTGGACGCGGGCGGCGGCAACTACCGCTATCGCCCCAAGGCCGAGCTGGCGCAGATCTTCGCCAGCGCGGGCTACGCGCCCACGGCCAAGAGCGACACCGTGATCGTCTCCCAGTGCCGCACCAACTTCGAGGTGCAGGTCAACGGCTTCGCGGCGCTCCACATCCTCGGCTACCCGACGGTTCACTACGATGGTTCGCTGGTGGAGTACTTCTCGCTCGTCTCGGGCCACCCCGACGCCAGCCTGAACCTGCAGCCGAGCGACGCCGCGTACAAGTTCCGCACCGACACGCCCGCGCGCACGCAGTTCTACACCGCCAGCGCCAACCCCCAGGCCCCGAGCACCACCGAGGACGCGACCGGCGTCGCCGCCTACAACGTCGCGAGCGGCAGCACGCCGACCGATCGCAAGATCGCGCAGGCTCAGGTGCGCCGCGACGCCACCACCACCCGCGCCGCCCTCGACGCGGATCGCGCGTACAAGCGCTAGTCCGCGCTCGGCGGGGTGTACAGGCGGGGGTCGGCCTGGGGGGCTTGCTGGTTGAGCTCCTCGGGGGACGGCAGGGGGCCCACGGGGCCGGTGCCGTCGGTCTGCACCTCCAGCGTGTAGCCGTCGGCGAGGCTCTTCTGCTCGCTGTTGTCGATCTCCAGCGAGTACGCGAACGCCGTGTTGGCGATCGTGACGTGGGGCGCGACGATCGGCGCGGGTGGACCGTCGAAGGTGATCACCACCAGGTTGGGCGCGCCCTCCATGCTCTCGAAGCGGCGCTCGACGACGTAGTCTCCGGACTGCAGCTCGCGGACCTGATCGCTGTGGTTCTGCCCCTCCGAGGTGCCGGGCGGCAAGCCGCGGAAGAACACGCGGTGGATGTCGTAGAGCACCATCTCGGGCTTCACGGGCATGTCGCGCTCGACGTACTTCTCGAACTTCACGTCGACGCCGCTCTGCTCGATCGAGAACGCGCGCGTGCCGAACGGCGTGAGCCCGAGCACGGTGAGCTTCTTGTCCTTGAACTGCACCACGCAGTCGATGGTGACGTCGCCGCCCTGGTAGACACCCTTGATGTGCTGCTGCACCACGAACGGTCCGACCGTGATCTCGTCGGTGGGGATCAGCACGCCGGCGATTCCGAACTGTGGCACGACCGGAGCCGGAGCGGACTTGTGCCCGCAAGCGGCCAGCAGGAAGGCAAGAGCGAGCTTCTTCATCGTCTCTCCACGCGGGTGAATGCGAGCACCACCGGGCTCGCGAGGACCGTGAACACCAGGCCAAAGCCTACCGTGCTGCCGACCGCGGCGAGCGCGGGATTGTCGCTCAGCCCGAGCAGGCCGAACGACAGCACCGTGGTCAGCGCCGCCAGCAGCACGCTGCCGAGCGTGGTCACGCCGTCGTCGGCACCATGCTGCTGGCTCTCCAGCGCGTAGATGCCGTAGTCGACGCCCATGCTCAGCACCAGCAGCACGCCGATCACGTGCAGCAGGTTGGCGGGCACGCCGCGCAGCGCCTCCACGCCCATCGCCGCGCCGGCGCCGAGCAACGCGGGCAGCATGCCGAGGCCGGCCGTGCGCGGGCTGCGGTAGCGCGCGAGCAGGACGCCCAGCACCAGCACCAGCCCGACCGCGAGCAGCCAGAGGGTGCGCGTGCGGAAGTCGCGGTAGGCGGCGCTGTAGAGCGCCTCCTGGTCGATGTAGTGGGCATCCGGGATGCCCGCCAGCTCGGGCCCGAGGTCGTGGTCGCTCTCGACCGAGGTGAGGTACGCGACCTGCCCCGCCAGCGAGGCCCGAAACGGCGCCAGGAAGGACGACGCAAGCGGCGACTTGGCCAGCTCCGCCGGCGTCAGCTCGACCGCGGGCTCGTGCAGCGCCTTGGCGAACGGCTCGAACGCCGCCGGCACGAAGCCGTGCTGGGTCAGCGCGGCCTCTAGCCGCGGCCAGAACGTGGCGTCTTCCGTCACGCGCGCGCGACGTGCACGCTGCGTCGCGAGCGAGGGCAAGAGCGTGCTCACCGAACGCAGCGACAGCGTTCCGTCGAGCCGCTGCAGCACCTGCTCGCTGCGCGCCAGCGCTTGCTCGTCATCGTCGCCCAGCACCACCACGACCTGGCCCTTGGCCGGCAGGCCCAGGCGCTGCTGCACGCGCGCATTCTCCGCGTCGAGCGCGGGCGACGTGGTGCGTAGCGCCTTCAGGCTGTCCTCGAAGCGCAGCTTGGGCGCGCCCGCGAGCATGAACAAGATCGACGGGCCCACGAACCACAACGCCAGCACCGGGCGCGCGGCCATGCGATCGAGGAAGCGCGCGCCCGCCTGCAGCGCGGGCCGGTCCTTGTGCGCCACCCCGCGCCGCGACAGCGGAGGCAGCGCGTAGCGCGTGCAGATCAGCGCGGCGACCACGCCGAGCGCACCGAACATCGCCATCTGCTCCAGGCCACGAAAGCCCGAGGCGAACAGCGTCGAGATGCCCGCGACGGTGGTCAGCGCACCGAGCCACATGCCGGGCCACAGCCGATCCATCAGCGCGTCGTTGCTCTCGCTCTCGGGCGCCACCAGCCGATGCGCGAAGTAGTGCGTGGAGAAGTCCTCCGCCACGCCGATGATCGACGAGCCGAACGCGAGCGCGAGCCCATGCACGTACCCGAACACCAGCTGGCAGGCCGCGGTCGCCACCAGGCAGCCGAAGCCGATGGGCAAGAGCACCAGCAGCGGCTCGCGCAGGGAGCGGAACACGAACAGGTAGAGCACGAAGATGCCGATCACCGACAGCGACGAGATGCGCTCGATGTCGCCGCGCACTGATTTTTCGCCGAGCAGCGCGTAGCGACTGAGGCCGCTCCACTCCAGCGTCGCGCCCTTGGGGACCGCGGCCAGGATCACCTGCTCGACGCGCTGCTGGGCGGCGGTGTCGAACGCGGACTCCTTGGTCGCGGCGAACACCACCTGCCACTGGCCGTCGCTGGTCACGAGCTGTCGGTCGACCATGGTGAGCTGCGCGCGCGTCTTCAGCTGCGCCGCCAGCAACGCGCTGAACGAGCCGAGCGGGTCCTCCGCCGCGAAGCGCCGCTCCAGCATGCCCCACGGCCCACTCAGGCGTTCGCGCAGCGAGGCGACGCGCGCAGCGAGCTCGGCGTCCGAGAGCGGACCCTCTCCCGCGATCTGCAGCAAGCCCAGGCGCGCCGGGAACGCGAGCTCGTAGAACGCGCGCTCCTCCTCCTCGCTGACGCCGCCGCGCACCCACGCGAACAACCCGCTCTTGCGCAGCGCCTCCGCGAATTGCCCCGCGTCGCCGTTCTGCAGCGTGAACGCGACGGTGCGCGCTTGCGGCGCGTTGGCCAGCTCGCGCGCCAGCTCGATGGCATCGCGCTGCTTGCCCACGGGCAAGAACTCCGTGATCGGCGTGCGCAGCTCGATGCGCGTGGCCACGAACAGCCCGCACAGCGCGGCAAACAGGGCGAAGCCAAGCGCGCGTAGCACTCAGCCTCCGATGCGGAACAGCTGCTTCTGTTCGGCTGCGCTGAACGGCTTGCGCAGCGTCAGTGCGCTGAACGTGGTCACGGTGGTGTCGCCGTTGGCGTCGAGCAGCTCCATGCGCGTGAGCTTGGCACCCACGCCGTCGAACGACATCTCCTTCACCAGTCGCTTCACCTTGTCGTCCTTGGGCGTGACGTGGATGCGGTAGCCGGCGCCCTGCGCCTCCAGCGTCACGGTGGCCACGCGCTGCAGCGCCGCAAGGTCTCCGCCCAGCACGCTGACGTAAGTATCGACCAGCACGCGCAGCGCGGGCTGCGACGCGATGTCCATGCTTTGGCTGCTCTTGGCGTCGCCGAAGCTGAGCTTGTTGCCGTCGAGCAGCATGCTGGCCTTGTTGGCGTGGCGCACCAGCTTGCGCGGCTTCTGGTAGTGCATGGTGCCGTCGAGCTTGATCGGTGTCGCCAGCAGCGACATCGTCTTCTCTTCGTGGAACTTGGCGCTCAGCGCCTCCACCTTGGCGAACTCCGCGAGTACGGAGGCGAGCGTGGGTGCCTCGGCCTGCGCGACGCTCGCGAACAGCCACAAGGTGATCGCCAGCAGCCTCACGTGTCCCTCCAGAAGTCGTAGAAGTTGAACCAGTTGTACGGCGCCTTGTGCACGTACGCCTCCAGCCGCGCGGCGAAGCGCTGCACCGTGGCCTGCAGCGCCTGCTCGCGGCTCTTGCGCGGCAGCTCGATCGCGTCGGCGAACGGCTCGCAGTAAAGGTCGTAGCGCTTGCCGCCGCGGTAGAGCCCGAAGGTCAGCAGCACCGGGCAGTGCAGCGCGGCGGCCAGGATGAACGGTCCGGCGGCGAAGCGAGCCCGCCCGCCCAGGAACTCCACCTCGACCGTGCGCGCATCGACGCCGACGCGGTCCGCCAGGATCGCGACCATCTCGCCGCGCTCGATGCACTCGCGGATCTTGAGCACGAAGTCGACCGTGCCGCCGGCCACGCTGATGAAGCGCGCGTTGGCCTGCGGGTCGAGCTGGTCCAGCACCGCCTGGATGTGCTTGGCGTTGGAGAAGTTGACCACCATGTTGATCGGCATCTGCTGCGTGACGGCGCCGAGCCGCATCGCCTCGAAGCTGCCGTGGTGCGCGCCGATCAGGAGTGCGCCGCGCTTCTGGCGCATCAGCGCCTCCAAGTGCTCGCGTCCGTTCGACGTGACCTCGAACAGCGAGCGCTCCCCGCTGGCGATCAGCAGGCGATCGAGCGCGACGTCCGCGAACGTGCAGAAGTGGCGGTAGACGGTGCGAAACGACGCGCCCTGCCCCAGGCGCGCGAAGTACGCGCGCGAGGCACGCCGGCCGGTGGCCGCGAACAGCACGTAGTAGAACACCACCGCACGCAAGAAGGCGCGCGCGGCGCCGCGGCCGAACAGCCGACACAGGCGCACCACGAAGCGGATGCCCCAGACCGAGCCGACCTCGGCCACGTCGAGCCAACCGCGTCGCGGCGCCAGCTCGCTCATCGCGTGATCCGCCGCGGGCGCGCGCGCGACACCATGCGCACGAGCAGCGCCAGGCACATGCGCGTGTGCATCCAGCTGATCAGCAAGTTGTCGCGCCAGAGCCGGAAGTGCGAGACGCCGCCCTGCGCCGCGCTCAGGTAGCGCACGCGCGTGCTCAGGTTGAGCACCGGCGCGCCAGCCCAGGCGATGCCGACCGCGATCTCCGGATCGAAGTCCATCGCGTTGCCCCACGGCCGCGCGCGCAGCGCAGGCTCGATGGGGTACACGCGAAAGCCGCACATCGGGTCCTCGATCACGCGGCCGAGCGTCTCCACGTGCGTCCAGAAGCGCGTGATCTGGCGCCCGATCAAGCGCGCCCTGGGGGCCGAGTCGTCGAACTCCGGGCTGCCCAGCAAGAGCGCCTCCGGGTGCAACTCCGCGGCGGCGAGGAAGCGCGGGATGTCGGCGATCGAGTGCTGGCCGTCGGCGTCGATCTGGAACGCGTGCGTGTAGCCGCGTGCGTGCAGCGTCTCCAGGCCGGTCTTCACCGCCGCGCCCTTGCCGCCGTTGTCGGGTCGGTGCACCACCTGCGCGAGGCCGGCCTCCGCGAGCGCGGCACAGGCCGCCCTGCCCTCCCGCGCGCTGCCGTCGTCCACCACCAGCACGTCGGGCATGTACACGCGCACCGCCTCGACGACCTTGGCGATCGTCGACGGGTTGTCGTAGGTCGGGATCAGCGCCGCGATCTTCATGGCGTTGCCATCATGGCGTCTCCGCGAAGTACAGCACGCCCGAGGCCGCCGGCTGCCCCGCGTCCGTCTCGATCGTGAACTGCACGGTGGTCTCTCCCTTGCGCGCGAGCGCGAGCACCAGCGTCTCGCCGGGCGCGAGCAGGCGCTTGAACTTCACGCGCGCGATGCGCCGCAACACACGTAGCTCCGGAAAAGCTCGGCGCGCCTCCGCCAGCGCGAAGTGCTGCAGCTGCACGACACCCGGCAAGATCGGCTGGCCCTCGAAGTGCCCGCGGAAGTAGCCGCAGTCGCGCGGCACCTGCACGCGCACCTGCCCGTCCTGCTCGCTGCGCGGGAACGTCCAGCGATCGAACAACGCCAGCAACTCTCCACGCAGCAGCTTGCCGGTGGCCGAGCGCGGCAGCGCGGGCACCACGCGGAAGCGGCGCGGCAGCGCGACCGGGTCGACGTGCGCGCGCAGCTCGCGGCGCAGCTGCTCCGGCTCGGCGTGGTCCGACTCGATCACCGCCCACAGCTCGGTGCCGCGCACGCCCTTGCTCTCGACCGCGAGCACGCGCGCATCGCGCACGCCGGCGCTCTGCTTCAGGCGCGCCTCCACCTCGCCGAGGTCGATGCGGCGACCGCCGATCTTGACCACGGCGTCGCTGCGCCCGAGGTGACGAAAGCCCTCCTCCACGGCCTCGACGCGATCCTGCGTGCGCTGGCGCGCGCACCACGGCGCCTCGACCCACAGCCGCGCTTGCTCGTCGATCTCGATGCGCACCGCGTGCATCGGCTCCCACGGCGCATCGGGCGCGCTGCGGTGGGCGATGCCGCCGGTCTCCGTGGAGCCGAGCACCTCCGTCACCTTCCAGCCGCGCGACGACAGCGCGCGCGAGATCTGCGGTGCCAGCGGCGCGGCCGACGAGAACACGCGCTTCATCGCGGGCCACTGCCCTGCCTGGTACGTCGCGAGCGCGGCCAGGTGCGGCGGCACCGCCACCAGCACGCGCGCGTCCTGAACCGCCCGCATCACCTCGGCCGGCTGCAGCGGTGCCTCGCGCGACGTGCTGCCGCCGCCGAGCAGCGGCACCAACACGCCGAACAGCAGGCCGTAGATGTGGAACGGCGGCACCGCCGACACGATGCGCTCACCCGCCAGCGCGAACCCGTCGACGTGCGCGCTCGGCTCGCTGAGCAGCTGGCCAAAGGTCTTGCCGTGCGGCGTGGGCTGGCCGGTGCTGCCGGAGGTGTACGCGATCACCGCCTGCTCGGACTCGGCGCACGGCAACGCGAGCGGCACGGCGGCGCGCTGCGCCACGTCTTCCAGCGCGCGCACGTCGACGCCCGGCAGGGCGCCGTGATCGTGCAGCAGCGCGAGCGCGCGATCCGACAGCGCCTGCACGGTGCCCGGTTGTCCGTTGGCCGGCAGCTCCGCGACGTAGCCGCGCAGCCAGATCGCGGCCAGCCCCGCGCTGAAGCGATAGCGGTCGACACACGCCAGCACCACGCGCGAGCCGAGCGGTCCATCGGGCAGCGCGCTGGCGATGGCGCGCGCATAGGCCGCCAGCTGCGCGGCATCCCGCTCGCCTTCGCCGCCGAAGCAGACCTCGTCGTCGGCGCGATGACGCTGCAGCAGGTTCATGGATGCACCGGCGGAAACACGCGCGCGATCAGGCGGTCGTGCAAGCCAGCGCCATACTCGCGGAAGCGAAACTTGCGCACCACGTACTCCGTCGCCCCGAGCACGCCCATCAGCAGGTAGGCGAGCAGGCCATTGTAGAGCGTCCACCACGCCAGCGGCGCCCACACCGCGAGCGCCGCGCTGATCGCTGCGTTGATCACGAAGAACGCGCACCAGACCTTGGTCACGCCGCGGCAGTACGTCACCTGCTCGGCCGACAGCGTCGGGCTCTGCATGCGCGCGAAGCGCTCCACCAGCGGCGTGCCGCGCAGCGACGTGGAGAACTGCACGAACAGCGCCGCGTTGATCAGGATGGGCAGCGCGAACACGAAGCGCGCGTCGTTCAGCAGCGCCGCCAGCCCGAGCAACGCACAGATGCTGAGCGGCAGCCGCAGCACCACCAGCACGTCCTCGCGGCGCGCGTCGCGCAGCTTGAGCAGCATGCCGGGCAACAACAGCCCCAACAGCAACAGGCCCAGCCCACGCGCGCTGAAGCGGGTCAGCCCCACGTACACCGCGACGGGATACGCGGCGACGAGGACTCCGTTCAGCACCGCGAGCGCGACCTTCATCCGCTCTTGGTGGCGAGCAAGTGCTGCACGAGGTCGACCGTGTCGCCGACCGTGCGCAGCTTGCGCAGCTGGTCTTCCTCGACGCGCACGCCCGTCATCTCCTGGATCTGCACGGCCATGTCGATGGCGTCGATGCTGTCGAGCTCGAGGTCATCCATCAGGCTCGCCTCCAGCGTGACCCGCTCGCTGGGGATCTCGAAGCTGTCCACCAGCGTGGCGCGGATGCTCGCGTAAATCTCGTCTCTGGTCATCGACTGCTCAGCCTCGTGTCTGGTTCGCGGCAATGTGGGCCGCGAGGCTCGACAAGCTACGAAAAATTTCACGATTGCGCTCGTCTTCGGCCTCGATCTTGACCCCGAACTTGCGGTCGATCGCGATCGCCAGCTCCAGCGCGTCGATCGAGTCGAGGCCGAGCCCCTCGCCGAACAGCGGCGCGTCATCGACGATCTGCTCGGGCGTGACGTCCTCCAGCATGAGCGCTTCCACGATCAGCTGCTTGACCTTTAGCTTGAAGGATTCCGCCGACGATTCACTCATGTACGCTCACTCTTCTGCGGCCCCTTCGGAGCGCCGCGGGACTCCAAGTCGGTCCCGAAACTCGAGCTGCAACTGCTTGCAGGCTGCGACCGGGGACACCTCGGTGAGATTCAGCGCCGGCTCCACCGAGACGGTGAGAGTCGGACAACGACGTGGGTGGCGCCAGACGGGCGTGCCCTTGCCGAGCGCCGGCGGATCACAGCGCAGAAACAGCGGGACCAGCGGCACGCCCTCCCGCTGTGCGATCTCGAACGCTCCGCGCCGGAAGCGCCGCATGCCGCCCAGCGGCGAGCGCGTTCCCTCGGGAAAAACCAGCACCGGGAAGCCCTCTTGCAGGCGCTCTCGCACGGCATCCAGCACCCCGACGCCCGCCATCAGGCTGCCGTCTCCGGCGCCCACGTGTCCACACGCACGCAGCAGCCGCCCGACCAGGGGGCTGTCGACGAGGCTGCTCTTCACGACGCAGCAGGCGTGGGGCATGCGGGCGATGATCGCGGTCACGTCGAGCAACGACGGGTGGTTGGCGACCAGCACGCACGGCTCGTCCGGGGGCAACGTGCCCTGGTAGCGGACGCGGTAGATCGTGATCGCCTCACAGCAGCGCAAAAACCACGCCCACGCCCCAGCCACCATGCGCTGCAGCCGGCGCCTCCGGCGCAGCGGATCGCGCTCGCTCATGAACACGTACGGCACCGCGATCCAGGCCAGCAACAGCCCGCCACTCCAGAAGAAGAGGATGGCCAGCGCCACGGCCAAGCCGCGCCCGAAGCGCACCACCCTATCGAGTGTGCCCGCGTACTCGACTGAGCTGGTCTCGTGCACAGACACGGGCACTGCCATTGCCGTGCCACGTCTGTCACAGCCGGCACCCCACCGCAAGGAGCAAGTATCGGGCCGGAGCGACAGGGCTTGCTCGCCGCCCGCCTGGCGTCTACGCAAGCGGACAATGGCCATCGACGAGGGTGTGTTTCGGGATGCGCTTGGTCAGCTGGCCAGCGGCGTGGCGGTCATCTCCATGCGTGTCGACGGTGAGGACCACGGCTTCACGGCGACGTCGTTCACGAGCCTGAGCCTCGACCCGATGCTGGTGCTGGTCTGCGTCGTGAAGGCGCAGCGCAGCCACGTGCAGCTGGAGCAGGCAGGACACTACGCGGTCAGCATCCTGGGCGATGCGCAGCGCGCGCTCGGACTGCGCTTCGCGGAGGCGGAGCCGGAGACGCGCTTCGGCGGCTTGTCGGTGACGCGCGCACTGACGGGCGCGCCGATCCTCGACGGCTCGATCGCGTGGGTCGACTGTCGCATCCGCGAGATCTTGCCCGGCGGTGATCACAGCATTTTCATCGGCGAAGTCATCGCCGCGGGCGTGCGAGCAAGCGACGCTGCGCTGCTTTATCACAATCGTCAGTGGGGCCGTTTCCAGGCCGACGACTGACGTTTGCACGCTCCCTCACGCGCGCTTCGAATTGCTGTTTTTCGGGGTTGCACGAGGCGCTGCGCGGGCAGAGGATGACTCTTGCGAACGACGTGACCGCGCCTTTGGAAGGGAGGTCGTTCCGGGCGTCATGCGCGTCGTTTTGGGCAGCGCTGCGATGATTGCAAAACACAAAGCGACAACGTGAGAACGGGCTCGAAGCGGTCGACGAACCGTGGAGCCCGATAAGCAGCAGCGAGGCAACTGCGCTTCATTCCCGAGCGCACTGCCAAAGAGGCCGATACGCCAAGCGTACCGGCCTCTTTTTATTTACGCGGCCGCCTGCTCGCTGCGCGCTTGCTGATCGCGGCCGTGATAGCGCGCGATCGCATCGACCAGCTCGTCGGCGTTCGCGAGCTGATCGAGGCAGATCGAGCGCTTGCCGCCGAACAGGCCGCCGTTCTTCAGCTTGAGGTCCAGGTACCTCTTGAACAGGCGCTTCTCGATCGCGAGCTCCTTCACGTCCGCGAGCGCGAGCGGCTGCTCCCACTCCGGGTGCGC
The DNA here is from genome assembly GCA_040508235.1 of Polyangiales bacterium. Taxonomy (GTDB): domain Bacteria; phylum Myxococcota_A; class Polyangia; order Polyangiales; family DASUME01; genus DASUME01. The sequence goes on from JBEVNG010000519.1 coordinate 20,984, forward strand.
GATCTTCTCGTGGTCGAGCTGCACGGCCGGGTGCTGCTCCTTGCCGGCGAAGGTCTGCGCGGGGAAGAAGCGCTCGACGTGCGCGCGCTGCTCGTCGCCCTCGGGCAGGTAGCGGTACGCCAGGGCCAGCTCGTGGGCGGCGCTGAAGCGCGCCTCGTAGGCCGTCCACAGGCGCGTCTCGATGTCGTTGGCGGGCGTGATCGCCTCCACCCAGCTGCCGCTGACGGGCGCGAGCAGGATCGAGCCGTACTGCGTGCGCTCGATCTTGGCGTCGACGTGCGTGAGTCGCTCGCTCAGGCGCGGGTGCGAGTCGAACGGGTGCGGCGTCACCGCGTCGTGCAGGTCGAAGTGCACCGTCTCGGTGGTGGCGTAGCCGGAGAAGCCGTTGGCCACGCGCTTGGCGATGTGCACCTCCTGGTGCTTGGCGTCCTGCTCGAACAGCGCGTCCTCCACACGTCCGCGGTAGCTGGCGTAGGCGCCGATCTTGATCAGCGAGTGCGCCACGTCGCGCGGCGAGACCAGCTTGGCGGCGGTGCCGTCGGCGGCGAACTCGCGCTCGCGGCTGCTCCGCCCGAGCGACAGCGAGAACAGGCCGTAGTAGCCGAGCATGAAGTGGAAGATCGGGATCGTGATCACACCGTCGTGCAGCGCCGCCAGGTAGTGTTGGAAGCGCGCCAGCATCGGCGACATGCGCTTGCCGTGGTCGGTGTCGCCGCCGTGGAAGTGCGCCATCTCGTGCGCCAGCACGGCGTCCGCCTCGGAGCGCTCCAGGATGCGCAGCAGCGACAGGCTCACGTACAGCGTGCGGCCGGAGAGCGCGCGCTCGCCCACGCGCACCTCGCCCTCGGTCACGAAGAAGTTGTCGTCGATGCCGGCCACCACGTGGTTGGGCGGCGCGGTGTCGAGCTTCTTGCACAGCGCGCGGATGCGCTGCCAGAACTCGGGCGCCTGCGCTTCCTCGATCAGCTCGCCCTCGACGTCGATGCCGCTGGGTGGGCGCTTGAAGATCGCGACCAACACCTTCCAGACCGCGATCGCGGCGATCACGCCGGCCGCGCCGACCAGCTTCACGGAGTAGCGCTCGAGCCAGAGCGCGGTCATCCAGTACGACAGGAACACGATGCACGCGCCCTGCAGCAGCGCCTGCAGCGCGCCCACCACCTTGAGCACGTTCCAGCCGACCAGGAAGCTCACGTACTGCGCCGAGCGCGACACGAACGAGGTCAGCGCGCAGCCGAGCGCGAACAGCAGCGACACGACGCCGAGCCCGATCGACGCCAGCGCGCCCGTCCGCAGCCAGCCGAACTGCTCCATGTCGCCGCACGCCTCGCCGAGGTTCTGGCGATACTGCGCGTACTGCGGGTCGCTGGTGGTGCACACAACCGACGGCGGCACGTCGTGATAGAAGCGGAGCGCCTGCTCCTGCTCCTCGGCGTTCATCGACTTGTCGCCGTGGATCTCCCCCTCCACGAACTCGAAGAAGCGCGCGTCCTCGTGGCGCTGGGCGTGGCCGGCGAACCAGAGCGCGAACCCGGGCACCGCGAACATCCACAACACAGGCAAGGCGTACGCGCGGGCCAGACCAACTTTGCTCGACATCGCGCACGATCGTCTCCTGGCCCGCGCTCCGTGGTCGAGCGAGAAGCTGCGTCTGTAAGCCAGCGGGCAAGCCCCTCGACCACACGAGCGCCCTGACTCAATGTCGTGCAACGCAGGATAAGCTGCGCATTTATGCCTGGTTTTGCCGTGCGGCTTCGTTGTTGATGGCGGCATGCAACCGCTTCACTTCGCTCTCGCCGCCTTCCTGCTCTTCACCGCCTGCAGCCGCGATCCGGTGACCGAATCGGATCCGCGCGTGCCGGGCGCGGCCGACGACGACGAGCCACCGCCCGGCGTGGAGCGCGAGGTCGATGCGCGGGCCCCCGCGACCCGCGACGCCGGCGTCGTGGCGCGGCCGGTCGATGCGGCGGTGCCGGAGCCCCCCGCTCCCGAAGACGATGACGACGCGAGCACGACCGAGACGACGCCGGACGCCGGCCCTCCCCCCGGCCCTACCGAGCTGCCCAGCTGCCCGTCGAGCGCGCCCGAGGAGTTCACCGCCAACGCCAGCGTCGGCGGCGGTGGAGGCGCGTTCAAGGACTCGCCGCACTTCCGCATCTACGGCGGCTCGGACGCCCAGTCCAAGGCCGCCATCGACATGCTGGAGGCCGCGTACAGCTGCTTCGTGGAGACGCTGTGCTGGCGCTCCTCCGGTCTCTCCTACAACGCCACCAACGACGACGGCCCGTACACCAAGGTGAACATCTACGTGGTCGGCAGCCTCACCGGGGCCGCGGGCGTGATGTCGTCCGACGCGCGCGCCGGCATGAGCTTCCTGCGCGTGGTCTCCAACTACCTGAGCGATCCCAACGTGACGGTGCACGAGTACGGCCACGCGCTGACCTATCACGAGCGCGGCTGGGTCGATCAGACGCGCACGGGTGCATGGTGGGAGACGGTCGCGAACTGGGTCGCCGACACGTACATGACGTCTGCCCTGTGCGCGCCTGCGCGGGAAGCGCGCGGCCTGCCCGAGGGCAAGACGATCATCGACCTGAACAAGGTGATCGGCAGCTCGTTCCAGGTGTTGGTGGACGGCTCCAGCGGCAGCGGCAACTACTATCAGGCCTGGCCGTTCCTCACCTTCCTCACCACCAACCTCGATCGCTACCCGGGGCTCGGACCGACCGGCTTGCGCGATCTCTTCCGCAAGCACATGCGCAACAACGAGACGCCGCTGCACGTGCTGGCGCGCGTGGCGGCACCCACGACGGTGCAGGAGATCGTCGGCCGCTACTGGGCGCGCATGGCGTACCTCGACATCGGCCACCCGCAGGCACAGCAAGCGTTCCTGTCACAACGCAGCCGGCTCAACTTCGCCAACCTCGACGCCAGCGGCAGCGGCTACCGCGTCAAGTCCGGCCGCCGCCCGCGCTACCTCGGCGCCAACATCATCCCGCTCAAGGGCAGCGGCACCATCAGCGCGCGCGTACAGAGCGCCGATCCGTTCACCGCCACGCTGGTCGTGCGCAGCGGCAGCAGCGTGCGCTACGTGGTGCTGAAGGATGGCGCCGCCGAGGCCACGCTGAGCGGCAACGACGAGGCTTCGCTCGTGGTCGTGAATACGCCCACGAAGCTCTACGACTACGATCCCTTCTCGATCAGCGCCGAGGCCGCGCGCGGCCTCGACTACACGGTGGAGCTCACGGGCGCGACGCCGTAACGCTGACAGCTCCACGCGGCTTCGCTACCCTTCTCGGAGGGGGCTGCCTTGAACGACATCATGGCCGCGAGTCTGCTCGTGGGAGTCACGGTGAGCATCGGCTGCACGTCGATGCATCCGATGATGGCCCTGCCGTCGACGGTGCCGATCGACACCAGCGCGAAGCTGGTCGAGCTCGGAGACGGCGAGGGCACCGCCTGCCAGAAGGATATCCTGTTCCTGTTCACGTTCGAGAGCGACAGCAGCATCTACACGGCCAAGGCACGCGCGCTGGCCGCCGCCAAGGAGTCGCACCCCGCGGCGGCGCTGATCGACGTGTCGATCGATCAGGAGAGCTTCACCTCGATCATCTACAACGAGCGCTGCACGGTGCTGCGCGGGCGCGTGGTCGATCACGCGACGCCCATGCCCGAGCTAGCGAGCCAACGCAGCGCGGTGCGCGCGTGCCTCGCGCCCGAGGAGCGGGAGCTCGACTTCTCGGTCGAGATCGGCGTCGACCACGGCGGCAGCCCGCGCTCGCTGCGTATCGCGGAGAAGCTCGCGCCGTCGACCTACGCGTGCATCCTCGGCGTGTTCAAGCGCCTGACGTATCCCGGCGCCGAGAAGGCGTACACGCTCTCGCACCGCTACTTCGCGGCGGAGTAGCCCGCGTAGGAGTCCTTGAGGCTGGCGTGGTTGAGCAGCACCTCCGCCTTGAGCGTCTCGCCCCTGGCGTCGTAGATGCGCGTCTTGCACCAGAACGACTCGGTGCGCTTGCTCTCCGAGAGCGCGATGATCTCGCGCCGCAAGACGTAGTCCTCGCCGACGAACAGCGGCCCGTCGACCATGCGGATCTCTTGGTCGGCGAACAACCCGACCGCCGGACCCTTCACGGGGAACTTGGCCTGCGCGCTGGAGTACTCCGCCAGCACGCTGACCATCTCGAACGGGATGATCGCGCGCCCCCAGGGCGAGCCCTCGGCGTACCAGGGCGAGCTCTCGGTGATGCGCTCCAGCTTCTGGCGCAGGCTGAACGGATAGAGCACGCCCATGTTCTGATCGAGGTCCATGCGCACGCGCTCGTCCGCGACGCCGGTCATGCCGACGCGCATGTCCTCCAGGATCAGCAGGCGCTCGGGAGCGCGCAGCTTGGCGACGCGCTCGTCGAGCAGCGTGGGGCCCGCACCGAGCGACGCGCTGGCTTCGAGCACGGGAGTGCCGTCGGCCTTGAGCGCCCAGGCCGCGGTGCGCGTGGCGCCCTGAGCGGGCAGCGCCACGAACGCGCGCACCTCCTCGCCCTCGACCACCATGTTCTGGTAGTGCGCGGAGAAGCAGCCGCGCTCGAACCAGGCCTTGCCCCAGAGCTGCGCGAGCAGCGGCGCGAACTGGCTGAAGTGCGTGGGGCCCTCGATGGGTCCGGCGCGGAAGCCGAGCTTCTCGGCGGTGGCGTCGTCGTGGATGGAGCTGTGCCCGCCGTACTCCTGCTCGGCCAACATCTGGCGCGGGCGGCGCAGCGGACCACTGATCGCGAGCGGCGTCTCGAAGCTCATCGGCGCAGCTTTCCGAAGTCGGGCGCGCGCTTCTCGGCGAACGCGGTGAACGCTTCCTTGGCCTCGGGCGAGCGAAGCTGCGCGAGGAAGTGCCCGGTCTCGAGCTTCATGCGCTCGCCGATGCCCTGCGGGTCGCGCATCAGCGCCTTGGTCAGCGCCACCGCGGCGGGCGGCCGCTGGGCCCCGGCCTCGGCGGCCGCACGCGCC
>JBEVNG010000527.1:0-7187 GCA_040508235.1 Polyangiales bacterium
CGTGCGAGCACCAGCGCACTCGCACCGCCGATGTCGAGCTCACGCTGCCCGCGCACCTGCAGGTCCGGGCCGGCGGCGGCGAAGAAGCCGCGCGGGCGATGCGCGCCGGGCAAGCTGCGGCCCTTCTTGCCCAGGTAGTCCGCGGGAGCGAGGCGCTCCATCAGCACGCCGTGCTGGCCGCCGGACGGCATCAGGTTGTAGCTGTAGCCGCGGTCGAGCTTCAGCTCGAGCAGCAGGTCGGGCGCACGCTCGACGAACGGACCGCGGAACAGCGCCTCGCGCTCGAACACGCGCGCGACCACGGGCCGGTTGGTGAACGGATCGCGCAGCTTCTCCAGCGCATCGACGACACGCTGCCGGATGCGCCCGCGCTCGCGGACGTCGAACGCACCTTGCGGCTCGCGCCCGCGCTGGTTGAGGTGCACGGCGGGGAAGTAGTTGAGCTCGTCGCTGAACGCGAGCGTGCGCGGAAAGTCGAGCGCGCCAAAGCGTGCACGCGACTCAAGCAGCGACGGCAGCAGCGCCCCCTGAAAGCGGAACACGCGGTCGCGCATGCGCGGCGACAGCGACTGCAGGGCGAGCTCCTTGGCGCGCGAGGAAGCGGAGTTGGTACGCGTGGGCCGAAACGCGAGCAGGTCCGCCTCGGCCAGCGCGCGATTGAGGTACAACACCTTGTCCGACGAGCCGCCCGAGCCGTGATCGCTGACGATCGTGAGCTGCGCGTCCGGCGCCTGCGCGACCAGCAGACCAAGGGCGTAATCGAGCGCTTCGTACACACGCGGCAGCCCGTTCGCTTCGTCCGGCGAAACTTGCGCGGGCCGGCGTGGCGAGCCCTCGTCGTACAGGCTCCACAGGTAGTGCGAGGCGGTGTCGCTCTCGCCGAAGTAGAACGCGAACACGTCCCAGCGTCGCGAGGCCAACAGGAACTGCGCCAGCTCCGCGCGCCGCACCACCTTGTCCGCCAGCTTGGCGCCGAGTCGCGCATGCCAGCCCGGCTCGTCGGCGCGAAACTGATCGACCTCGTCGAAGCGCAGCGGACCAAAGCGACGCGTCAGCGTGTCGTAGAGCGACGCGGGCCAGACGAACGAGCGGTCGGCCTCGAACGAGACCGGCGCATCCCAGCCGCTGATGAACACGCCGTGCTGCAGACGCTCGGGTGGCCAGGTGGCCGGAAAGCCCACCGCGCAACACGCGAGCCCCAGCTTGTCGAGCCGCGCCAGGAACGTCGGTGCCTCGCGCACGGTGCCGGCGCTGAACTTCACGTCGTAGCCATGGCGCGTGGTGAAGTCGAACACGCCGTGTGCCCCCGGGTCGACGCCGGTGAGGAACGTGGTCCAGTTGGGCAGCGTCGCCGGCGGCTGCACGCTCTCCTGGTGCGCGAACACGCCGCGCTCCATCAGCGCGAACAAGTTCGGCAGCCGGCGCGCACCGAGCGCGAAGATCAGCTCCAGGTCCGCACCGTCGAAGCCGAGCACCAGCGAGCGTGTGCTCATGCGCGGCTCCTGCCCAGCCAGTCTTCCGGCTTAGGAACGTCGAGCAGCGAGAGGATCGTGGCGCCCACGTCCTGGATCTCGCAGTCGTCGAGCATGCCCTGCGCCCGCACGCCCGCGCCCGCCAGCGCCAAGATGCCGTGCATGTCGTGGTTGCAGGCGTCCGCGTCGCGGTCGTCGCGCACCGCATAGAGCTCGCCGGTGCCCACGGTCGCGATCGGGCGCACGTTGAGGTCGTCGAAGATCGCGATCAGGTCCGGCGCGAAGCCGCGCACCGCGCGATACAGCGACGCGGGCGTCTCGACGCGGTTGTTCCAGGCTTCGCCGTGGGGACCGCGCACCTTCCGCAAGTCGGCTCGCAAGCGCTCCACGAACGCGCCCAGATCATCGACCACCCCGTGCGGCTCACGCCCGCGCAGGTTGCAGAACACGCGCGCGTAGTAGCCGCCCTCGGCCCACGCCTTGGTGCGCGACCAGTCGACGTGCTCGCTCTTGAGCGCACCACGCTGCTCGCTCTTCAGCGTCAGCAAGCCCTCGCGCTGCAGCCACTCGTTGATCCGGAACGCGCCCAGCAGCGGGCGTGCGCCGTGATCGCTCGCGACCAAGATCGCGGTGTCGTCGTCCGCGAGCGCGATCATCGCGCCCAGCTCGTCATCGAGCAGCGCGTAGTAGCGCTCGCCCACGCCGAGGTACGGCGACCGCGGATCGTGCAGCGGATGGGTGGGCTCCATGTCCGCATAAAACGCGTGGTGCAGGCGATCGGGGCCGATCTCGACCAGCATCAAGAAGTCCGGCTCGCGCTCGCGCCAGAGCTGGCGTGCGATCGCGAAGTGCTGACGCGTCATCGCGCCGAGCGCTTCCTCCAGGCCTTCCCGCTGCGCCGCGCGCACCTCGACGTCCGGGATGTACGGTCCGAAGCGCATGCGCAGCGAGCCCGCGAGTGGGGCGGGATAGGTGTGCGGCGCGTCGGCGTCCGGCGTGAGGAAGCAGCTCACCAGCTCCCCTGGCACGGCGAACGGCGGCGACGACGGCGGCACCGCGATCACCGACGAGCGCAGCCCCGCCCGGCCCAGCACGTCCCACACGCGGTCGACGCGCACATCTCCGCTGTCCGCCAGCGCGAGCGCGTACGAGCCGGGCACGCGCTTGCGAAAGCCGTACAGCCCGAGCTCGCCGGGGTCGCGTCCGCTGATCATCGCCGTCCAGGCCGGCACGGTGATCGGCGGCGTGGTGGAGCGCAGCCGCGCGAACGAGCCGCGCGCCCGTAGCTGCGTGAGGTTCGGCATCACGTGCGCATAGCGCTCGAACGCCAGCGCGGGCGGCACGCAGTCGAGCCCCAGCAGCATCACCCGCCGTCCCATGCGCGCGTCATAGCGCACGGGAGGTGGGAGTCACTGCTGGCGCTTCATGGGACCCGTGCGCTGCACGGGCTTCTTCTTGGTGGTCGAGCCGGAGTTGTCGACCGCGCTGCCGGCCTTGGCCGGGCCGCCCTCGGCCTTATTGATCTCGCGCGGCGCGACGTACGTGTCGCCCGCGGGCGGAGGCGGAGGAGGCGTGGGCTCGACGACAGCCGGCGGCGGAGGCGCGACCGGAGTAGGCGCGACCGGAGTAGGCGTGACGGGTGCGACCGGAGTGGGCGCGGGCGTGCCGATGTTGCCCGCGCTGCTGCCGCCCCCCGAGGTACCGGGCTGGAGCGGCGTGGGGGCCGGCTGCGCGGGCTGCACGGGCGTGCCGAGCGCCGGCGAGTGCGGCGCCGCGCCGGTGCCCGTGCGGCCACCCGCACCGATGACCACCGGACGACGGCTGCGCTCACGCTCGCGCTCACGCTCCCACTCGCGCTCGCGGGCGATACGCGCCTCACGCTCGCGCGCGATCTGGTCGGGGTTCTCCTGCACCACCACCACGCGCTCGCCCCCGGAATTGGTGGTCCAGGACTTGTCGGTGCTGGCGTGCCACTCACAGGTGCAGCCCGCGAAGGGCAGCGCGATGGCGAACACGAAGAGCGGGGTGCGCGAGTACATTTGGAGCCTTTCCGGACCGGAGTGTAGCCGAGACGAGGGGCCCGGGCGCGCCATTCAAGCGCACGCTCACGGCGATGCTAAGGTCGGGCCGACCATGGCCTACGTGTTCGACCCCTCCGTTCTGCACGAGATCGCCCGCGCCGCCGTCGGCACCAAGCCGCGCGCCGACATGATCACCGCCGTCGAGGAGGGCCTCGCGGCCCGCTATCCGCAGCACATCGACCGCTCGCCCCCCTGGCTGTTCAACAACGCCGGCGGTGCGATGGGGCAGATCAAGATCCTGCACAGCTCGCTGAGCGAATACATCCTGATCTTCGGCACGCCGATCGGCACCGAGGGCCACTCGGGCCGCTACGGCACGGAGGTCTACGACTTCATGCTCGAGGGCGAGATGTGGTGCTTCCACGCCGGCGAGCTCGACAAGACCGTGTTCAAGCCGGGCGACCTGGCCTACCTCGGGCCCGACAAGGCCAAGGGCTACGCCGTGCCCAACTACGCGTTCATGCTCGAGTACGCGCGCGGCGCCATCCCGACCATGCTGCCGTTCGGGCTCGCCGACACGGTGTTCAGCACGCGCGATCGCAGCACGCTCGGCCGCACGCTCTGGCACTACGGCCGCCTGGCCGCGCGGCAGCTGCTCAGCGGCAAGGTTTGAGGCTATAACGGGCGCATGCCCAAGAGCTCGACCAGCTTCGAAACCTTTGCGTCGCCCGATGAGCTGCGCGCCATCGTCGTCGATGTCGAGAAGTACCCGGAGTTCCTGCCCGAGGTGAAGCGCGTCACGGTCAAGGACAAGACCGACGACGGCTTCGAGGCCAGCTTCTACGTGGAAGTGAAGGTCGGCGGCAGCGTGGTGAAGACCGAGTACACGGTGCGCTACGCCCTCGAGGGCGAGCTGATCTCGTGGAGCCTCGTGTCGTCACCCGACGTGAGCAAGATGGAAGGCCACTGGAAGCTGGAGGAGACCTCCGACGGCGAGACCAAGGCCTACTACGAGGCCACGCTGGAGACGACGCTGCCCATCCCGCTGGAGCTGCAGAAGGTGTTCGCCGATCAGGAGCTGCCCAAGATGATGCAGCGCTTCCGCGACCGCGCCGAAGACTGATGATCACGCTGACCGGCATCTTCATCTATCCAGTGAAGAGCGCGCGCGGCATCGCCCTGCCCGAGGCGCGGCTGAGCGATCGCGGCATCCAGCACGATCGGCGCTTCCTGATCGTCGACGAGAACGGGCGCTTTCAGACGCAGCGCGAGGACCCGTCGATGGCGCGCCTGCACACGGCGTTGGTCGGCGACTCTCTGGTGCTGACGTTCGACGGGCGTTCGCTGGAGCTGCCGCTGCAGCCCGCGCTCGGCGATACGCGCAGCGTGCGCGTGTTCGCCGATCAGATCGAGGGCGCGCTGGAGCTCCCGCTCGCCGCTTCGTTCCTGTCGGATGCGTTCGGGCGCGAGCTGTCGCTGGTGTACATGCCGGACGGCGTGCGGCGCCAGGTCGACCCCAAGCGCGCCGGCCCCAACGACCTGGTCGGCTTCGCGGATGGCTTCCCGTACCTGCTCTGCAGCGAGAGCTCGCTGGAGGCGCTCAACGTGCACCTGTCCAACCCCGTCACCATGCGGCGCTTTCGCCCGAACTTCGTGATCGAGGGCGCGAACGCGTACGCCGAGGACAAGTTCCGCGCGCTGCGGCTCGGCAGCGTGCCCTTCCTGGCGCTCAAGCCGTGCAGTCGCTGTGTGATCGTCGACACCGACCCGGACCTCGGAGTGCGCAGCCCCGGCCCGCTGGCCGCGCTCGCCCACACGCACACCATGGAGAAGCGCGCGATCTTCGGGCAGAACCTGGTCGCGCGCGGCTCCGGCGTGGTGCGCCTGGGCGACGAGGTCTCGATTTCGCCACACGATTGACGCGCGCCTTGCGTGGCGTTCTCACTGTCCTCAGCTACCTTCGGCGCCATGCGCATCGAGGATCTGAAGGGGCACAAGGTTGGTATCTGCGTCTCCGGCGGCCTGGACAGCAAGACCGTCGCCACGCGCCTGAAGAAGGCCGGAGCCGACGTGCTCTGCTTCACGGCGAACCTGGCGCAGCCCGACGAAAAGGACGTCAACGACATCGTGGGCAAGATGGCCCCGACCGGTGTCGAGACCACCATCGTCGACCTCCGTCGTGAGATGGCCGAGGGCGCGTTCATGACGCTCAAGGCGCAGGCTCAGTACGACGGCGGCTACTGGAACACCACCGGCCTCGGCCGCGCGGTGACGGTCCGTGGTCTGCTCGGCGCGATGCGCGAGCGCGGCTGCACCATCCTCGCCCACGGCGCCACCGGCCGCGGCAACGATCAGCTCCGCTTCGAGCGCTACACCAACGTGCTCGCGCCCACCATGAAGGTCTACGCGCCCTGGCGTGACCCCACGCTGCTGGAGGAGTTCCCCGGCCGCCGCGAGATGGCCGCGTACCTCAAGGCGCAGGGCATCGAGGCCGACGTCGGCAAGAAGAAGCGCTACAGCACCGACGCCAACATGGCCGGCCTGTCGCACGAGGCGGAGGATCTGGAGTCGATCGAGACGCCCGCCACCATCGTCGACCCGATCATGGGCGTGTGGCCCGAGAAGGCGCCCGACCAGCTGGAGAAGGTCACCTTCCGCATCGAGAAGGCGCGCGTGGTCGAGCTCAACGGCAAGAAGCTCGACCCGGTCGCCCTGATGCTCGAGGCGAACACCATCGGCGGCCGCAACGGCGTCTGGATGCGCAACGCCCTCGAGAACCGCGTCATCGGCACCAAGAGCCGCGGCGTGTACGAGGCTCCCGGCATGGAGATCCTCGGCGCTGCGCTGCGCACGCTCTACCAGGCCGTGCTCGATCGCCGCGCCACCAAGCTGTTCGGCGACATGTCGCGCATCGTGGCGGACGCCATCTACGACGGCCGCCTGTTCGACCCCACCACGCGCGCGGCGCTGGCGGCCATCGACACGCTCGTGGAGCCGGCCACCGGCACCGTCGAGCTGGGCCTGTACAAGGGCAACATCTACTTCCACGCGCTGCGCGACTGCCCCGGCTCGCTCTACAACGAGGCCGATGCCTCGATGGAGAAGAGCGAGGGCCTCAACCCGCACAGCTCGCAGGGCTACGTCGAAGTGCAGTCGGTCGAGGCAAAGAGCCTGGCCCGCGCGGGTCAAATCAAGCTCTGAGCGCCCGCTACACACTCTGCAATCCGGCGCCGAAGTCCTCGCGCCGATTGCGGAAGTGGCGCTGACCGAAAGTGGCGTCAGGACTAGCCTGACTTGTGCCCTTGCGGTGGTTCTTGCGACGATCCCTGCATGATGTCGAGCGCGGTCGAGGTCGTCTGCGATGCCTGCGGGGCCAGCGCCCACGTGCGCGCCGACGTGCTCAACTCCTTTGGCATCATCGCCCGCCCCGTCGGCTGGACGCACGGGGGCCGCGGAATGGCGGTGATCGGCGCCAAGGACTACTGCCCCAGCTGCTCGCCGCTGCTGCGCGGCACGCCCTGGAAGGAATCGCTGTCGTCGTTCCCTCCCGCGGCGCCGGACGAGCTGCTCGCCGTCCTGGTCCTCGACGACACGTCACGCGCGTAGCGGACGCTCCTGCTGCCGACGCAATAGGTGGCGAAACGTGAGCTGAGCTCGGCTCATGGACGTCTCCTCGTCATGGGGAGCCAACCAC
>JBEVNG010000027.1:0-11289 GCA_040508235.1 Polyangiales bacterium
GCACGGCATCGGCACGCTGGGTGCGCGCGGTCGCGGTGCCGTCGAGCTCGCCGGGGTGCAGGCGGACTTCCTGGTCGGCACGCTGGGCAAGTCGCTCGGCTCGTTCGGCGCCTTCGTCGCCTGCAGCGCACGCGTGCGAGAGCTGTTGATCAACCGCGCGCGCAGCTTCGTGTTCTCGTGCGCGCTGGCGCCGCCCCAGGTGGAGGCTGCGCGCGCGGCGCTGCGCCTGGTCGAGAGCGAGCCCGAGCGCCGCGTGCAGCTGCAAGCCAACGCCCGCTACCTGCGCGAGCAGCTGGCCACGCGCGGCATCGACACCGCGCCCAGCACCACGCACGTGATCCCGGTCGTGATCGGCGGCAACGAGCGCACGATGCAGGTCTGCGAGCAGCTGCTGGCGCACGGCATCTTCGCGCAGGGCATCCGCCACCCGTCCGTGCCGCGGGGCACCGAGCGGCTGCGCGTGACGCCGATGTGCTCGCACACGCGCGCGCAGCTGGATCAGTTCGTCAGCGCGCTGGCCGGGATCCTCTAGGGCGCTAGGCCCGTACATCCGCGCGCTTTTCTTCGCTGTACATCTCCTCGATCTCGCGCGCGTACAGCTCTTCCACGCGCCGCCGCTTGATCTTCATGGTCGGCGTCAGCTCGCCGCTCTCCACGCTGAACGCGCGCGGCAGGATCGTGTAGCGCTTGATCTGCTCGGGGCGGGCCAGCTCGGCGTTCAGCTTGGCGATGTGCTCGTCGATCTGGCGGCGCGCGTCGGCGTCCGCGACCCTGTCGAGCGTCAGCAGCGCGGTCAGGTAGCGACGGCGATCGCCGATCAGCACGGCCTCGGCGATCACCGGGGAGCGCGTGAGCGCGTCCTCGATGCGCTTGGGGGCCACGTTCTTGCCGCCGGCGGTGATCAGGATCTCGCGCTTGCGACCGGTGATGGTCAGGAAGCCCTCGCCGTCGAGCTCGCCGAGGTCACCCGTGTGCAGCACGCCATCGCGCAGCGCCTGCGCGGTGGCCTCGGGATCGTCGTGGTAGCCAAGGAACACGTGCGGGCCGGCGATCAGCACCTCGCCGTCGTCGGCGATCGACACCGTGGTGCCGGGCAGCTTGGGACCGGCGGAGCCCAGGCGCGCGCGCGCAGGCTGGTTCAGCGTGGCGGGCCCGCAGCACTCGCTCTGCCCGTAGACCTCCAGGATCTGCACACCCAGCGACGCGAAGTACGTCAGCACCTCGTCGTCGATCGGCGCCGCGCCGCTCAGGCACACGCGCGCGTTGGAGAGCCCCAGCCCGCGGTGCACGCGCGCCAGCACCAGCTTGCGCGCCAGCTCGTATTGCACACCCAGCTCCAGCGACGGCTCGCGGCCCTCGTTGCGCGCCTGCACGTAACGCAGCCCGGTCTCGCGGGCCCACCGCACCAGGCGCGCCCGCGGACCATGCTCGCGCGCCAGCCGCTTCTCCATGCCCTCGTGCAGCTTCTCCCAGATCCGCGGCACGCCGAACACGATCGTTGGCTGCACCTCGCGCAGGTTGGCCGGCGCGCGCGCCACCGACTCCGCGTAGTACACGGCGCCGCCGGTGCTGATGGGCCCGTGCACCGTGAACATCTGCTCGGACACGTGCGACAGGGGCAGGTAGGACAGGCTGGTGTCGCGCGGACCGGCGCGCAGCACGTCGCGCACCACGTCCGAGGTCCAGGTCAGGTTGCGGTGCGAGAGCATCACCGCTTGCGGGCTGCCCTCGGTGCCGGAGGTGTAGACCAGCACCGCGGGCGCGTTCGGGTCGAGCGCGTCCAGCCGTTGCTCCAGCCGCGCCTCCTCGACCTCGGCACCCAGCTTCAGGAAGCCGTCCCAGGAGCTCGCCAGCGCGTGCACCGGAGCGGGCGCGCCGCGCATGAACACCACGCGCTCCACGCCCGGCGGCAGCACGTCGCGCACGCGGGCGAACAGCGCCTCGCTCTCCACCAGCAGCACGCGCGCACCCGTGTGGGCCAACGTCTCGTGCAGCTCGGCCGGTGCGCTGGTCGTGTACAAGCCCGCGCCCCGCGCGCCCACGCTCATCGCCGCCAGCAGCATCACCGACCATTCCGGACGGTTGCCGCCGAGCATGGCCACCGTCTGCCCGGGCTCGATGCCCAGTGCGATCAGCGAGCGCGCGGCCCGGCGCACCTCGCGCGCGTAGCCGGACCAGCTGGTGCCCTGCCACACGCCATTCTCTTTCACGAAATACGCGGGCTCGTCGCCGCGCGCCGTGGAGCGCTCGAACAGCCGCGCTGGGATCGTGTCTCGCGCCACGTGCACCTCCCCCGGTCGGAACCTTAGCGCATGCGAGCGCGATCTCGTGAACCCGTGTACCCTAGGCGCGTGGGTCGTCACCGCGTCATCGACCTTCGGCCGTACCTCGACAGCGGAGGCAACGCACGGCCGGAGCACCGCCTGGAGGTGCACTGGCTCGGCAGCATCGTCGAGGTAGTCACCGCCTGCCGAACCGCAGCTCGCTGGGAGCGCGCGGCCGTGCCCTGTGACGATCCCAAGTGCGCCGGTCGCCTCGGGGTGCGGCGGATCGGCGATGCCTGCGAGTGGTTCTGCTCGGGTTGTGCCGGCAGTGGGGCGGTCCTGGGCTGGCGCGAGACGCGCTGGGACCTCACCGAGCTGGAGCAGCGCGACGAGATCGACCGCAGCGATGCGATGGTGTTCGCCCGGCTCGACGAGCTGGCCGCGACGCGGCGCGTGCTGGAGCTGCCCAACCTGCGCTTGCCGCTGGCGCTCGCCGCCGCGCACGCCGACTACGTGATCGTCGCGTTCTCGGAGCGCGAGCTGGCCGAGCTGCTCGACGCGCTCGACGAGCTACGCGACGAGCGCCTGGTCGACCGCTTCGCCGCGCGCATCGATGCGGCCCTGCTCGCGTGCGAAGCGCGCAAGCAAGAGCCGCCGACCATTCACTGATTACTGCGAGGCGCCCGCGGCGACCCAGGCGCGGAAGACCGCGATCTTGCTCGCCTCGAGCAGCGCCTTGGGCGGCATCTGCTTGCCGCAGGTCTGCGTGCCCTCGAGCTTCGCGACCAACAGGCTGGCGTCGGCATCGCCGGGCACCACGCGCACCGGGCTCTCGCCAAAGTCGGGGATGCAGGCCGCGTACTGCGCCTCCACGCCGATCAAGCCCTGGTAAGCGAGCTCGGGCGTCGACAGATCGAGCGTCTTGCCCGCGCCATGGCAGCCGACGCAGCTCTCGGTGATCAGCGTGTACACATCCGCGAACGAAGGCGTCGGGGGCTCGCTGCCCGCGTCGTGCTCGACGTGGCCCGCGTCCTGTTCCACCGCTTGACCCGCGTCGTGACCGGCATCCGCCGTCACGCCACTGTCAGGCACCTCGGCGTCGTGATGCTCGACGTGGCCCGCGTCGCGCGGCTTGAGCTTGTCGTCCGGCGGCGGCACGGCGGCGTCTTGCGGTTCCGGTGTCACCACCGGATCGACGCTACGCCCTGCATCCCCCTCGAGGTTCAAGTCGTCTCCAGGTCCCAGGTCGTCGAGTTGATCCTGGCAACCGCCGAGAGCAAGCACGCACACGACCCACACACTGCGAACAAACCACGACGACTTCATTCGTTGCACGTCCCCCTGAAACCAGGAGAGCACGCGGTGCGCGGACGCAACGACGTAAGAATTTCCGGCGCACCTGCGACAACCACGCAAAGCCAAGCGGCTTGCTGACCCGCGCGATGCTTGGCTTGGTTACCAGTGCGTCCGGCAAAGGCCAGCGAATGACCCGCTGGTCAGCCGCCGCGAGTCAGCAAGCGCCGTTTCGTTGGTGAGCACGCCCGCCGAAACTTTTTTCTCGGGTTTGCCTGGGTACGCACTCTCCACTACAGCAGTTCATGCTCGCTTTGCCCTACAGAACTGCCCGTTTTGCGCGCTCCAGCGCAGGGTTTCGCCAGACGACCGCGCGGCTGGCGATGTACGCGCTCGCGCTGACGAGCATGGTCTGGCTCGGTCGGGCCAGGGCCGAGGACAAGAGCGTGGTCGCAGCCGCCAACGCCTACGGTCAGGCGCAGCAGGCGGAGCTCAAGGGCGACCACGATCGCGCCGCCGAGCTGTTCGAGCTGGCCGACCGCATCGCGCCCACGCCGGAGGCGCTGCGCAGCGCGACGCGTGCGCGCCTGGCCGCGGGGCAGCTCGCGCTCGCCGCCGACGACGCGGAGCTGTTGCTCGCGCGCGACGCGTCCGACGCCGCCTCGCGCGAGCTGGCGGAAGACGTGCTGGCCAAGGCGCGCCCCCAGCTGACTCGCTACACCTTCCAGTGCAGCGACCCCTGCACGGTGGTGGTCGACCGCAGCGTCACCATGGTCGCGCCCGAGCACACGCAGGTGGTGTACCTCGCGCCTGGCACGCACGACGTCGAGCTCGGCTTCGCGGACGACGCGGTCCATCGCGTGAAGCTGACCGGCACCGCGGGCGAAGCGCGCACCGTGAAGGTCGCACGTCCCGCATCGGCCCCGCGGGCCGCCAAGCTGCGCGTGGACAGTGACGACGCGCCCGCGCCCGCGCCGCGTCGTGGCCTCTCGCCCGCGTACTTCTGGAGCGCGGCCGCGCTGACGGTGGTCGCCGGCGGCATCACGCTCTGGTCCGGGCTCGATCTGCTCAACGCGAAGGACGACTTCGAGAAGAGCCCCACGCGCACCAAGTTCGACGACGGCGAGAGCAAGGACACGCGCACCAGCGCGCTGCTCGGCGTCACCAGCGTGCTCGCGGTCAGCACCGTCACGCTCGCGTTCTTCACGAACTTCAAGCGCAACGACGAGCGCCCCACGGCCTCGCTCGGCTTCGACGGCCGCACGCTTCACCTGCGCGGCAGCTTCTAAAGACTTCTAAAGAAGAAGCTCAGCGACGCAGGTACGGGTTGCGCTCGCTGATCGACGCGGACGGCAGCGCCTCGACCACCGGCGTGCCCGCGCTGACTGCGGCGGGCGGTGCTTCGCTGGTGGGCACGTACGCTTCGTGACGCGACGAGCGACGACGCTCGGGCTTGGCGCCAGGCGCGCTCAGTCCGCTGGGCAGCGGCGCGGGCGCGGCTTCTTCCTGCGTGGGAACGACCGGCTGGGGAGGCGCCGGCTGCACTGCCGCCACTTCGGGCACGACGGCCGGCTCCTTGACGCGCTCTTGCTCGCGCTGGGCGTCCGCGTGCTTCTGCGCGGCGAGCACGTTGGCGCCCTTGCCGGACACCAGCGCGCGCGGGCGCTGCTCCACTTCCTGCGGACCACCGCGCGCCTTCTCCAGTAGCTGCCAGCCGGCCGGCGCGATGGAGCCGATGGCGAACAGCGCGGCGCCGATCAGCAGCGTCTGCCGACGCGACGACCAGCGGTCCACACGCTGCGTGGGGTAGCTCTCGTCGAGCACGACCTCCAGGCCGCGGGTCGGGCGCGTGTTGGTGGGCGGCGGAGGCGGCGGAATGCTGAGCCGCACGCTGCGCGTCGCGACCGCATGCAGCGGAGCGGCGGCGATCAGCTCGGACGGATCGAGCGCCGTGGTGATCTGCTGGCTACGCGACAGCGCGATCTGCCCCGAGCCGGTGCGCGGCGGGGGCGGAGGCGGCGACATGCGTCGCACCGACGGCGTGCCGTCCGCGAGCATCACCGACATGCTGTCGCGCCGCAGCCAGGTGGCGCTCTCGCGCTCGTACGAGGTCTGCGTGAACAGCACGCCGTCCGAGTAACCCTCGAGCGCGGTGCCGAGCTCGGCCACGCTCTGGAAGCGCTGGTCCGGGTCGAGCGAGAGCGCGCGCATCACCAGGTCGGACAGGCCGCGGTCCAGGCTGGGCACCAGCTCGTGCAGCGGCGCCGCGTTGCCCTCGACGATGCGGATCGCGAGCGCGGTCAGCGTGTCGGCGTCGTAGGGGTACTCGTTGGAGAACGCGCGATAGAAGATGACGCCCAGGGCGTACACGTCCGAGCGCGCGTCCGCGATGCGTGCGTCACGCATCTGCTCGGGCGCCATGTACTGCGGCGTGCCGAACACCGTGCCCTCGCGCGTCAGCTCCTGGCCGGGCTCGAGCAGGTTCTTGTCGTTGGCCAGCTTGGAGATGCCGAAGTCGAGCACCTTGGGCTCGCGGATCTCGCCGTGCGGGTCGCGGCACATGAAGATGTTGTCGGGCTTGAGGTCGCGGTGGACCACGCCCATGCGGTGGGCAGCGTGCACGCCGCGCAGCACCGGCATCATCATGCGCACGAAGTCGGTGGGCTCCTGCGGGTTGCGCATCAGCAGCTCGCTGAGCGGCTCGCCGTGCAACAACTCCATGACCAGGAACAGCGCGCCCTCGTGGCGGCCCACGTCGAAGACATTCACCACGTTGGGGTGGTCGATGTTGCTGGTCGCCTGCGCCTCACGGAGCAGCCGCTGGGACTGCTCCTCGTCCTTCACGACTTCGGGCTGCAGCCACTTGATGGCCACTGGCTTGCCGGTGAGGACGTTGGCGGCGGCGAACACCATGCTCATCCCGCCCTCGCCGAGTACACGGTCGAGCCGGTACTTTTCGGCAATTACGTCTCCGAGGTTCGGCTTCATCACAGCCTCTCACGCATAGTCAGGCTTCCAGTCCGGGGAGCTTAGCAGGCGATGTGCGCCTGGCGACCACATCTGCTCGGTCGCTCCCTTTTTCGGGTGACCCTGGTGGGAGACGTAAAAAAACACGTCTCCAGCCAGGAAGACCCATGCCTGTAGATGGCACGAACGTCCCGAAGTTGTGTCTCGCTCCGTGAGCGGACGCGCGGTTGAAGCACGCGACTTTTCCGCGCACGCACGAAGCGCGACGCTCAGGCGGCGCCGAGCAGACCGCGCGGGGCCTTGCCCTGGGGCCGGTCCTCGAGGTCGCGATCCTCGGCGGGGGCCGCGGCGCCGAGCACGGCCTTGCGCGGTCCGAGCTGGCTGTCCCAGCGCATCAGGTCCCCGCGGTAGCGGCCACCTTCCATGCGCACGTGCAGGTACGTGCAGCTGGTGGTCGCGTCGACCTGACGTTCCTCGGGCAGGTCGTCCTCGCCCCAGTGGCCGAGGTTCACGTAGCGCGGGGCCTCGCCGTCGCCCTCGGCCAGCGCGTGGTCCATCGGCTCGTGGGTGTGGCCCATCACGACCCAGCGCGCATCGAACAGCTGCGCGATGCGCGTCGCGCCGCTCTGCATCTTGCGCGTGGGGAAGATGTCGCGGTCGATGCCAAACACGGCGTAGGCCGCGAACAACAGCGCCGGCAGCGCGCACACGATGCCCTCCAGCGTGCTCTCGTTGCGAGCCAGCGTCGCGCCCAGCACCGTGAAGGCGAGGGCCGCGGCCACGGCAGCCACGCGGTCGAGGTACAGGCTGCAGAGCACGAACGCGAGGCTGTGTGAGGCGGGTCGCACGTAGAGCGACTCCAGGCCCGCGAGCTGCTCGCCGGTCACGCCTTGGCGCTCGGCGAAGCGAGACTTGCGCATGCCCGCGGCGTGGCGACGTCGACAGCCTTCGCCCTGCACGTGCGAGACCCAGGTGCCGACCAGCTTGGAGGCGGCGCGCGCGAAGCGCACCGCGATGCGCGCGCAGCCGCGCAGGCCGAGCCGCACCATCAAGCCGAGGTAGGCGCCGAAGCTGGCGTGCTCGTAGGCGGAGGTGCTGAGCCCACGCGTCGGGCGCGCCACATTGCGCAGCATCACCGAGAACGGCACCGAGCGAATGCGCCGCGAGTCGATGGGACAGGTCGACGACAGCGGGTCGCCGTAGCTGCACATCGGATCGAACTGGTGGCCGTGCTCGACGTAGAGCACGCCGGGCACCGCGAAGAACCACGAGTGGATCGCGATCCGCGGCGCCAGCTCCGCGTGCTGGTGCATCGGCAAGTGCTCGAGCACGGCCTCCACGAAGGCGTGCTGCGCCGCGTACCAGTACAGCTCGATGTCATGGTTGCCGCGCACCAGCACCAGCTGGTTGCCCTCGGCGATCAGCTCCGCCATCGCCTTGAACACACGCGGGTGGCGGCGCGCGATCGCCCACATCTTCTGCACCACGTGGTCGGGCGCGCTGCCGAGGCCGTGCTTGCGCTCTTCCGGCGTGGGAGTCGTGCGCGCCTTGTCGGGTGGCAGCGAGACGCCCACGAGATCGAGGAAGTCGCCGGCCATCACCACGCACAACGGTCGTCCCTGCCGCCGCGCGCGGTGGTACGCGAGCAAGGAAACCAGCTTGTCGTCGACCTCGGCTTCGCGCGTCAGCCAGGAGGTGGCGGCCCAGGGGCGCAAGTGCGTGACCAGATCCGAGCCGAGGTGCACGTCGGACAGCAGCACGTAGTCGTAGCGGCCGGCGTCCTGAATGCAGCGTCGTTCGCGCAGCAAGCCCACGCTCTCGCGCTGGATCAAGCGCTCACCCGAGACCCGCAGAGACGATGAGTCCTCGCCGAGATCCGTGGCTGAACATTCCATCGAGTCTCAGGCTGCATGGAGGCTGAGCCAGGAGCGCGACGCGTGCGCAACAACTGCGCGAAACGAAATTCGCGCGCGGTTCGTGGCTTGGCGAACGCGGCAGCCTGGCTTGCGTGCATGACGCTGGCGCCACGGCGGCGTAGCATGAGGTATGCACGATCGTCGCATTCACGAGTCCATCCTCAGCGCAGTCGGACACACCCCGCTGGTCAAGCTCGCGCGCATCGGTCACGACCTGCCGTGCGAGCTGCTCGGCAAGTGCGAGTTCATGAACCCCGGCGGCTCCGTGAAGGACCGCATCGGTGTACGCATGCTGCTCGATGCGGAGGCGCAAGGGCGCATCAAGCCCGGCGACACGCTGATCGAGCCCACCTCCGGCAACACCGGCATCGGCCTCGCGCTGGCCGCGGCGGTGCGCGGCTACCGCGTGATCATCACGATGCCGGAGAAGATGTCGCAGGAGAAGCAGGTGGTGCTGGAGGCGCTGGGCGCCGAGATCATCCGCACGCCCACCGAGGCCGCCTGGGATTCACCGGACAGTCACATCGGCGTCGCCAAGCGCCTGCGCGAGGTGATCCCCAACTCGCACATCCTCGACCAGTACAGCAACCCGTCCAACCCGCTCGCGCACGAGGAGGGCACGGCCGCGGAGATCCTAGAGCAGACCGGCGGCCAGCTCGATGCACTGGTGATGACGGCGGGCACCGGCGGCACCATCAGCGGCGTGGCGCGCGCCATCAAGAAGGTGCTGCCGCACGCGCAGATCATCGGCGTCGATCCTGAGGGCTCGCTGCTCGCCGGGCCGAGCGAGATCCGCAGCTACAAGGTCGAGGGCATCGGCTACGACTTCATCCCGGACGTGCTCGACCGCTCGCTGGTCGACCGCTGGATCAAGAGCAACGACCGCGACTCCTTCCGCGTGGCGCGCCGGCTGATCCGGCAGGAGGGCCTGCTGTGCGGAGGCTCCAGCGGCGCGGCGGTGTGGGCGGCGATGCAGGTGTGCCGGGACCTCGGCCCCGGCAAGCGTGTGGTGGTGGTGCTGCCGGACTCGATCCGCAACTACCTGTCCAAGTTCGTCAGCGACAACTGGATGCGCCAGCAGGGCTTCATGCAGGCCGACTGGGAGATCGGCACCATGGCCGACGTAATGCGCAACCTCGGCCAGCGCAGCCTGATCACGCTGCCGATCGACGCGCCGGTGGTGCGCGCGACCGAGCTGTTCAAGCAGCACGGCATCTCGCAGATCCCGGTGCTCGACGCGGGGCGGCTGGTCGGCATCCTGACCGAGCTCGACGTGATGCAGCAGCTGGTCAGCGGCAAGGCCACCCCCAAGACCACGGTCGCCGAGGCGATGGTGCGGCGCGTGGCCACGGTCGAGATCAACGCCCCCGCGGGCGAGCTGCTCGGCATCTTCGAGCGTGGCGAGGTCGCGCTGGTGATCGACCCCGACAAGCGCCTGCTCGGCATCATCACGAAGATGGACCTGATCGACATCGTGGCCGGGCGGAAGGGCAAGCCCCGCCGCAAGCCGATGGGTGGCGACTAAAATGCCGGGCCCCCCTGGTTACCCAGAGGAGCCCGGCCAGCGTGGAGGGTCCGTCATGCGAACAGACTCAGCGAGCATGCGCGCAGGCCTTTTCACGCCGATATCGGGAGGCGGGCGCGCGGGTAAATAGTCGCGACGGCGAGCCGATGCAGAACGCGACCCCGGCGCTCACCCAGCCTCGCATTTCCGCCACAACCTTCACGATTGCGAGGAGTTTGTCGGCTTTCCGCGAGTCCGGCTGTATGCTGGGCCGGCGCGCACATGAGCACCCCTCCGGCACCGCTCGCTGACCAGGACCCCCCTACAAGAGCGTTTCGCGTCGAGCATCAGCCGGCCGAGCGCGGTCATCGCATCGTGTTCTCGGGGCGGCTCAGCTTCGCCGACACCGAGCCGCTCTGGAACGAGCTGCGCGAGGCGCTCAAGCGCTACAAGCGCCGCGAGCGGATCGACCTCGACATGAAGGACGTCGAGTGGCTGGACGGCGGTTCGATGGCCCTGCTCGCGCACTTCCGCAGCGAGCTCTATCGCCGCGGCGGTCGCGCCGAGTTCGTCAATGCGTCCGAGTCGGTGATGGAGGTCATCCGCATCTACAGCGGCGACCAGGCGGTGCGACGCCGCAAGAAGCGCACGGCCAAGAGCGCCATCGAGCAGGTCGGCGAGGCCGCGCACTCGCTGGTGGTCGAGGTGCAGCTGATGCTGGCGTTCCTCGGCCAGACGTTGGTCGCGCTGTGGGCCGTGGCCAAGAACCCGCGCAGCGCCAACTGGCGCGACCTGCCCTACAACTGCGAGCGCACCGGTCCGGACGCCGTGCCGATCGTGCTGCTGATCAACTTCCTGGTCGGCCTGGTGATGGCGTTCCAGGCGTCCGTGCAGCTGAAGCGCTTCGGCGCGCAGATCCTGGTCGCGGACTTGATCGGCATCTCGGTCACGCGCGAGCTCGGCCCGCTGATGACGGCGATCGTGGTCACCGGTCGCTCGGGCGCCGCGTTCGCCGCCGAGCTCGGCTCCATGAAGGTGAACGAGGAGGTCGACGCGCTGCGCACGATGGGCCTCGGCACCACCCGCTACCTGGTGTTCCCGCGCCTGTTCGCGCTGATGATCGTGATGCCGCTGCTCTCCGTGTTCGCGGACGTGGTGGGCATCCTGGGCGGCCTGGTGGTGGCGGTCACCGCGCTCGACCTGGCCCCGATTGCGTACTGGAACGAGATCCACAAGGCCGTGAAGGTCTGGGACGTCGGCTCGGGGCTGATCAAAGCCGTGCTGTTCGCGATCGCGATCGCCGGCATCGCCTGCCAGCAGGGGCTGGCCACGGAAGGCGGCGCGG
>JBEVNG010000071.1:0-9850 GCA_040508235.1 Polyangiales bacterium
GAGTCCACCGGCGGCCTCGGCCTCGACCTCCACCTGCTCAACGACAACTTTCAGCTCAACCTCGACGCGTTCGCGATCGGCGAGAAGCAGTACGCCCGTCTGCGCGCGGCGATGGCCTACCAGGTGCTCGAGCGCTTCTGGATCGTCGGCGGCATGGACGACATGATGAACGACAGCCGCGACTTCTTCCTGGGCGGTCAGATCCAGTTCAACGACGAGGATCTCAAGTCGATCCTGCCGTTCGTGCCCGCCACGCCGCGGTAAGGAGAGCGCATGGACCCCCGCGACTTCTTTCGCGGCTTGCTCTACCCGCTGCGCGGGCTGGTGATCCTGCGCCGCCACCCGGGCATGGCGCGCTACTGGCTGCCGCCGATCGTGCTGACCACGCTCGCGCTGATCGCGAGCATCCTGCTGGCGAGCCGCTACTACGACGAGGCGCTGGCGTTGATCTGGGTCGAGCCCGGCCACGAGAGCTGGCAAGGCGCGCTGTTGCTCTCGCTGTACTGGGTGGTGCGCGTGCTGGCGTTCGTGCTCGCGATCGGGATCGCGATGTTGGCCACCGTGGTGCTCGCCAACTTGTTCGCGGCGCCGTTCAACGATGCGCTCAGCGAGGCGGTGGAGGAGGTCGAGACCGGCCAGCCGTCGCCGCCGTTCTCGCTCGCCAAGCTGCTCAAGGACGCGGGCCGCTCGGTCGGCCTCGAGCTGGTGAAGCTTTGCATCTACGTTGCAGTGATGGGGCCGCTGCTGGTCGCCTCGTGGCTGCTGCCAGGCGTCGGCCAGGCGCTGTACCTGGTGTTCGCGAGCCTGTTCACGTGGCTCTACTTCGCGATCGACTACGTCGACTGGCCGGCCTCGCGGCGTGGGCTCGGTTGGCGCGCGCGCTTCGCGCTGCTGCGCACGCGTCCGTTCTTGATGCTCGGCTTTGGGTTCGCGGTCGCGACCTGCTTGTTCGTTCCGCTACTCAACCTCTGCTTCATGCCGTTCGCGGTGGCAGGCGGAACACGTTTGTTCCTGGATCTCGAAGTGCTCGCACGCGGAAAATCCGCGCGCTTCGACGCGCTGTCCGCTCGCGACGTGTGAATACCGCTGACGCCGCGCACGGTCCGAGCCTCGGCCAGCGCCTAAGGGCTGGAGTAATAACCCCGCGCGCGTGTATGCTGCGCCCGGTTTGGAGGAGAGTACCTACATGAAGCGCATCGTCCTTGGAGCCTTGCTTGGTGCCCTCGCGGTGCCGCTGGCGAGCCCGGTCTACGTGGCCCACGCGGCGCCCAAGAAGGCCAAGCAAGCGGCGCAGAAGGCACCGCCCCAGAGCGCCGAGATCGACAAGGCGATGGGCGATCTCAAGTGGGGCCAATCGCGCGAAGAGGTCTACGCGCGCTTCGAGAACCAGATCAAGGAGCGCTACAAGCCGCTGATCTCCAAGGCGCGCAACGTCATGGAAGAGGACAAGCAGCGCGCCAAGCAGAAGGACGAGCTGGCCAAGCTCAAGAGCAGCCTGGTCGACTTCAACGGCAAGAAGACCGGCTGGGACGTCTCGTTCCTCAAGGGCGAGTTCACGCATCACAACAGCGAGTCGCTGTTCGTGGTCTCCGACGAGAGCTCGGAGAACTACTACTTCTTCATCCAGAACAAATTGTGGAAGTGGTACAAGGCCTTCAAGGCCGACGCCTTCGCGGGCAAGAGCTTCGAGCAGTTCGGCCAGGCGATCGAGACGCGCTACGGCAAGGGTGCCAAGCGTGAAGGCGACGCGGTCCACGGCGGCGGCAAGCAGAGCTGGCTGGAGTGGCAGGACTCGGACACGCGCCTGCGCGCGGTCGACGAGAGCACGTTCTACGGCTTCTACTGCCTCGTGTTCGAGGAGAAGGCGACCTTGAACAAGCTGGCGCAGCTGCGCACGGCCAAGAGCAAGGAGAGCAAGGGCGGCAACTCGCTGGTGGACTCGGTGACCAGCGACGAGGCGCACCAGAACGTCAGCGACTCCAACTCGGACGCCATCGATCGCATCACCGGCAAGGTGCGCAATCGTCAGGACGCGCCGGCGTCCGGCTCCACGTCGGGCAAGAAGGGCGAGCCGTCCGCGCCGCCGCCTCCTCCGCCGCCGTCGGGTGGCGTGACGAAGGAAGACGACCCGCTCAAGGGCCTCGGCCTCTAACGCTCAGGGCAGGACGTCTACGCGGACATCGCCGCCGACGGCCTGCCGGAACGCTGGCACCACGAAGCCCGAGACGGTGTTCGAGACGCTCGGGCAGCCGCGGTAGGCGCCTCCAAAGCGGACCTGGACGACGCCGTCCTTCACGGAGACCAGCTCCATGGTCCCGCCGTCGGCGGCGAACAACGGCGTCAGCACCTCACGGATCACTGTCTCGATCTGATCGCGCACTGTCCCAAGCGTACACGATGGCTCTGAAGCGAGGGAAGGGCGGCGCGCGCGCGCAGATCGACGCACACCTGCTTGCGTGAGGCTGCCTGCTGTTCGCGCAGCTTCCCGTGCGCTGAAGAGAATGCCAGTAGCCGTCCCCGGTTTCGCACTGGCAAGATCTCAGATGCGTCCGAGTTGTATCGGCGCCAGGATGTGTGTGGCGCGATTCAGACTCCGATTTCTCCTTCAGGAACTCGACTTGATCGGCTCGGTGCTCACGCTCGGGCGTAGCTCCGACTGCCAGATCACCATCGACGACCCGCTCGTCTCCCGCGTGCACGCGGAGCTCACCGTGACCGAGAACGGGGTCAAGGTGCGCGACCTCGGCAGCCGTAACGGGGTGCGCATCAACGACGTGCTGATCCACGGCGAGGCCCAGCTCGTGGACAAGGACCGACTGCGCCTTGGCTCCCAGGATCTCGTGTTCCTGGTGGTGGCCAAGAACTCCACGGGGCGCATGTCCGCGGCGACGGGCGCGCTCGCCTATTGCCACGAGTGCGACCGGCCGTTTCCGGCGCCCGCCAAGGCCTGTCCGCGCTGCGGCGCCCGCAATCGCTCGCACGACTCGTTCGGAACGGACACGCCCGACACGCAGACCGGCGTCGAGCTCGTGGAGTCGCCCAGCTGGACCTTCCGCCTGATCGCCGAGGTGCTGGAGCGCGCGCTGCGCGCCAACCGCGCCCCGGAGGCCGAGCGCATGCTGGAGCGCGCCGCCCGCGACATCGACGCCCGCGTGCGCGCTGGACGCAAGCTCGGCAGCGAGCAGCTCGGGGACGCCTCCGGCTACGCGCTGCGCCTGGCCAAGCTCAAGCTCGAGCCCACCTGGGCGACCTGGGCGATCAAGCTGCACACGGCCGAGCGCCGCCTGCCCAGCGCCGCCACGATGTCGCTGATCGAGGAGCTCGACCCGCTCAGCCTGGACGCGGTCAAGCCCGCGCTGGAGGCGCTGCTCAACGAGCCGCTGCTCTCGCAGCAGAGCGGCATCGTCGACGACGCGCAGCGCATCGAGCGCCTGATCCGTCGCGCCGTCTGAGCCGCTTAAACGCAAAAGCCCCCGCCGAAGCGAGGGCCCTGCAGAGGAGCTCTCGAGCTCAGAGACCCTTGAGGCTCGCCACCTGGCCAAGCTGCTGGGTCAGGCGACCCTGCATCTCGACCGTCTGATCCGCCAGCACCTTCGCGTCGATCAGGTCGCGCACGAAGCTGTTGAACTGGCTGGTCGCGCCCGACAGGATGTCGCCGCTGCGCGCCTTGTCGACCGTGATGACGTAGTCGCTGGTCTTGCTGCCGAGGTCCTGGCCCGCGAACAGCTGCTTCTCGACCGCGCCGGTGCGCGTGTTGACCGAGACCTTGCCCTCGGCGCCGCGCGTGAAGGTGACCAGGCCGCAGCCGAAGTCCTTGTCGGCCTTGAACGGGATGCAGCCGTAGTCCTTGCCCTGCATGTCGCCCGCGGTGGTGGCCGACTTGACCAGCGACTCGCGTGCGTTGGGCGAGAGCGACTTCGCCGCGATGACCTGGATCTTGGCCCAGAGCAGGTTGGTGTTGTTGTAGTACTGGAAGAGCTGGTCGACCGTGGCGGACTCCAGCGCGCGGTAGTGCTTGCGGCTAAACGCGTCCGCGGGGAACGGCTTCTCCAGCTTGCGCAGGTCCTCGATCGCCTTGAAGTCGACGTTGGCGCCGCTCTTGGCGATCTTGTCGATCAGGGTCTTCGCCTCTTCGACCTTGGGCGTCGCGGCGCTGACCGCGGCGTAGATCTCCTTCGCGTCGGCGAGCACGACGTCGTACAGCTGGCGCTCGCGCCAGGTGCTGCCGACGAACCAGCCCACGAGCACACCGGCCAGGGCGGCGACGATGGCGGCGGCGGCGAACTTGCCGGCGCTCTTGCGACCGATCTCGGCGTCGTCGACGGCGGTCTTGTCGTCGATGACGAGGCGAACTTCACGCGCGGCCGCGGAGGGCGGCGCGGCGGCGAACGGGTCGGCCGGCATCGAGGCGCGCTGCGCGGGGGCAGCCGAGACCGGACCGGGCGCGCCGCTGGGCGGAGCGAACGGACCCGACGGAGCCGCGAACGGATCGACCGGGGGCACGCTCATGCCGCGACCGGGGCCGGTCTGTGCGGGCATGCGTCCAGTCTGCGAAGGCATGGAGGGCCGTCCCATCGGCGCGGGCGCGAAGGGCGCCGGCACGTCACCGCGCGGAATGCCGGGACCCTGTGCGCCCGGCATCGGCAGCGGCGCCGGAATTCCCGACACGGGACCGGGCATGCTCGGAGTCGCGCCAGGGCGGCCGAGCCGAGCCTTGAGGTCTTTGATGTCTCTCGCTTTTTTGGGCTGCTCTGACATGTCCTTCAGCATTCTCTCGGTGTCTTACGAGCGGGAACTCGCGTCACGCGAGCCGTTCAAAGGCGAGGGCCCAAGGCCCCATGAAACGGCGCGAACGTATCCGCCGCTCGTTCGATATGTCAAGCGTCCCCTCCACACCGGATTGGACACGAAGTAGACCCGATTGGCCGGCCTCGCGCCCTCGCGTGCGAAAGAGCCACATGACATGTTGGTCGACATCTACGCACATGCTGCTGGTCGTCGACAACCACGATTCCTTCACTTGGAATCTTGTTCACACGCTCGGCCAGTTCGCTCGCGATCTCCATGTCGTGCAGGGCGATTCGATCGACGTCAGCGGCATCCGCGCGCTCGCTCCACGAGGCATCGTGCTGTCGCCGGGACCGGGGCGACCCGAGGCCGGGATCGGGATGCAGGTGGTGCGAGCGCTGGCCGTGCCGATGCTCGGCGTCTGCCTCGGTCACCAGATGATCTGCGCCGCGTTCGGGGCGCGTGTCGGTCATGCCCCGCGCCTGATGCACGGTCGCACCTCCACGCTCGCGCACGACGGCCGGGGCCTGTTCGCGGGCCTGCCGTCGGGCTTCGCGGTCGCCCGCTATCACTCGCTGATCGTCGAGCCGAGCACGCTGCCTCCGGAGCTGGAGGCGACGGCCTTTACTGAGCACCAGGAGCTGATGGGCGTGCGCCATCGAACCAAGCCGATCGAGGGCGTGCAGTTCCACCCGGAGTCGTTCCTCACCGAGCACGGGCCCGCGATGCTGGAGCGCTTCGTCTCCAGCCTCCCGGCGCGCTAGATAGCGAGCGATATGGTCGACCATCTGGCTCGCATCGTGGAGCGCAAGCGCGGCGAGGTCGTACGTCGTGTGCGGCGCGCGGAGACCTTCGTCCGGCTCGCCTCGGAGGCGCCGCTGCCGCGCACGGGGGCCATCGAGGCCCTGCGCCGCGCAGCCGGGGCCGCGCCCAACGTGATCGCGGAGATCAAGCTGCGCAGTCCCAGCGCCGGCGAGATCCGCCCGCGCCAGGTGGGGGAGCTGCCCCGCATCGCGGCGGGCTACCAGAGCGGCGGGGCGGCGGCCGTGAGCGTGCTGGCCGACGGCCCGGGCTTCGGCGGCTGCCCGCTCGACGTGCGGCGCGCGGTGAAGGCGAGCTCCGCGCCGGTGTTGTTCAAGGAGTTCGTGATCGACCCGGTGCAGGTCGACTGCGCGCGGGCGCTCGGGGCGACCTACGTCTTGCTGCTCGTGCGCGTGCTCGACGACCGCGAGCTGGCCAGGCTGATCCGGGAGGTGCGGGCGCGCGGGCTGGAGCCGGTGGTCGAGGCCGCCGATGGCGAGGAGCTCACGCGTGCGCTGGCGACCGAGGCCGCGATCATCGGCGTGAACGCGCGCGACCTGCGCAGCTTCGACGTCGACTCGGGGCGCGCCGGCGAGCTGGTGGACCGCATCCCGGCCTCGCGCGTGGCGGTGTTCATGTCCGGCGTGCGCAGCGCCGAGGACTTCCAGCGTGTCGCCCGCACGCGTGCGGACGCGGTGCTGATCGGCGAGGGGCTGATGCGGGCTCCCGATCCCGGCGCGCGACTGGCAGAGTTGCTGCGCTAACGGCACGCCGGCTTGCTATAGAACCGGGGTGGAGACCGTACTCGTCACCGGCGCGGCCGGTACCGTGGGCAATTACGTGGCTCGGCTGTGCGAAGCGGCAGGCTTCGCCGTGGTCGCGAACGACACCAACGCGCGGGGCATACGCCAGCCCACGCGCGGTCGCATCGAGGCCGGCGACCTGACCGCGCGCGACGTGCGCGAGCGCGCGCTGAACGGCGTGGACCACGTGATCCACACCGCGGCCCTGCTCGATGCCTCGACCCACGCCGCGCGCCTCGGCAGCGTGAACACGGATCTGGTGGCCGACCTGTTCGAGCTGGCGGCGCAGCGCGGCGTGAAGCGCTTCGTGCACATGTCGACCTGCATGCTGTACGCGCGCGGCTCGCGTGGGCCGATCACCGAGGACACCAAGACCGCGCCGCGCGGGCCGCACGGGCTGTCCAAGCTGGGTGCGGAGGCGTTCCTGCGCGGGCGAGGGCGGGGCGACGGACCGGCCTGGACGATCCTGCGCGCGGCGCCAATCTACGGGCGACGCGGTCGCCACTTCGCGGCCAGCCTGCTGGCGATAGGTCCGCTGCTGCGCATGGTGACGCCGCTGCTGCCGCGCTTCAGCGGCGGCTCGCGCCACAGCTTCGTGCACGCGGAGGACGTGGCCAACGCGCTCTTGTTCGTGCTGAACGACGCGCGCACGCACTACGGGATCTACAACGTCGCTGACGACGATCCGCTGCAGCTCGGGGATCGCCTGGCGCAGACCTACGAGGCCTACGGCCTGCGCGCGGTCAACGTGGGCGGCATCCCGGAGCTGGTGACCACGCTCGCCGAGAAGACGGCGCGCACGCCCGGCACGCTGCGCGCCTTCGACGCCAGCGTGCTCGCGCTCTGGCGCGCGGTGGTGATGCGTCACGGCCTCAAGCCCGCCCTGCGCCCCCGCATCGATCGCGAGGCCGTGACGCTGCTCGACGACGACCTGGTGATCGACACTTCGCGCATCAAGGCCCTCGGCTTCCGCCCCCGCCACCCCAACTTCAGCGCCGGCTTCGCCGACGTGCTGCGCTGGTACCAAGCCGAAGGCTGGGTCCCTCGGTACTAGCCCTGAGTCCGAAATCCGCACACACCTGCGCACGGATTTCGGACTTAGGGCACTAGCTCGCCTTGCTCACCGAGGGTGCGATCGGCAGCCTCACCTCGAACTTGGCGCCTTCGCCTGGGGGACTGGCCACGCTCACCTCGCCGCCGTGGGCGCGCACGATCTGATCGACCAGCGCCAGGCCCAGGCCCACGCCGTGGGGGCGCTTCGAATAGAACATGTCGAACAGGTGGCCGCGCGCCTCGGCGGGTACGCCGGGGCCCTCGTCCTCAATGCTCCAGACCACGGTACCGGCGTCCTCGCGGACCTCGATCTCGATCGTGCTGCCCTCGGGTGCGTGCACCATCGCGTTGCTGAGCAGGTTCCAGATCACCTGCCTGATCTGATCGCCGTCGATCGCGGCGTGCACCTCGTGCGTCGGGCAGGACACGCGCAGCTCGGTGCGCGCGCTGCGGTGATCGCGCCGCGCCACCTCCACCACGTCGCGCGTCAGCGCCACCAGCGCGGTGGTGCTGCGCTGCGGTGCGGGGGGCTTGCTCACCTGCAGCATCGTCGTGACCAGTCCGTTCAGCCGGTCGGCCTCGCGCAGCACGATGCCGAGCAAGTGGCGGTCCTCCGGATCGATGCCGCGCGACTCGCGCACCAGCTGCACCGAGCCGGAGATCGCGCCGAGTGGGTTGCGGATCTCGTGCGCCAGCGCGGCCGACAGGCGACCCAGCGCCGCCAGCCGCTCCGCGCGCTGCGCCGCCTGCCGTAGCTCCACCAGCTCGGTCAGGTCCTGGAACAAGAACAGCTCGCCGCTGCGCTCGCCCTGCGCATTGAGCAAGGGCGTGCGCGTGAACCCGATTGGGAAGCGCGTCGCGTCCAGGCGCCGGCCGCTGCCCTCGAAGCGCGCCGAGCCGATCTGCTCCTGCGCGTCGAGGAACAGCGCATCGACGTGCAGCCCGACCAGGCGCTCCTCGGGCACGCGGAAGATCTCGAGGCCGGTCGGGTTCACGGTGCGAACGTGGCCGTCGGTGTCGGTGGTGAGCAGGCCACTCGAGAGCGAGCGGATGATGTCCTCGTTGAGCCGCGCGAGCTCGGCTGCCTGCGCGGTCGCCTCACGCAGCTGACCACCGGCCTGCCGCAGTCGCCCCGCCAGGCTGGTGGCAAGGAACGCGACCAGCAGCAAGCCCAGGATGTTCACCAGCATCGTGAACGTCGCGTCCGCCGGTCGCATCACGTAGCGCTGCGCGGGTTGATCGAGCGGATGCTCCAGCCAGCCGCTGGTGAGCGAGAGCGCGAGCCCCACGTAGAGCACCAGCGCGGCGACCATCGTCAGGCGCGCGGCGGAAGGTCCGACCACCAGCGCCGCCAGCAGCACGTTGGCGCCGTACAGGAAGGTGAAGCCGCTGGCCGCTCCGCCCGCGACGTAGACCAGACCGCTGGTGAGCGCGAGATCCCAGCCCAGCTGCGCGATCGCCAGCCGATCGAGCCGGCGCGCGCGGGGCAGCCAGAGCGCGAAGCCGAGCGACACGCAGAACGTCGCCAGGATCAGCGCGAGCAAGAAGCGGGGCGTGAAGCCGGCCGTGCCCTCGGCCTGGTTCACGCTCATCAACATCGTTCCGCCGAGCAGCAGCGAGGCGATCAGGATGCGGCCGCCCATCAGCCAGGACAGGCGCCGCGCGAGCTCGCGCGAGTCTTCTGCGCTGCGCTCGTCGACCATCGAGCTCCTAGTGCTGATTGCTGACCTTGCCGGCGATGTCGAAGATGGGCAGGTACATCGCGATCAGCAGGAAGCCAACCATACCGCCGACCAGCACCATCATCAGGGGCTCGATCAAGGACGTCATCGCGGCCACCGCCACGTCGACTTCTTCTTCGTAGAAATCGGCGATCTTGTTGAGCATCGTATCGAGCGCGCCGGTCTGCTCACCGACCGCGATCATCTGCACCACCATGGGCGGGAACACGCCGCTCTCGGCGAGCGGCTCGGCCATGTTGCGACCCTCGCGGATCTTGTCCGAGGTGAACTGGATCGCGCGCTCCACGATCACGTTGCCCGCGGACTTGCTGACCACGTCGAGCGCGTCGAGGATCGGCACGCCGGACGACAGCAGTGTGCCCAGCGTGCGCGTGAAGCGCGCCACCGCGATCTTGCGCATGACCGGGCCGAGGATCGGCACCGTCAGCATGAACTGGTGCCAGTACGGCTCGGTCTTGGGGTGCTTGTACGTGTACGACACGCCGTAGATCAGCCCGGCCAGGCCCACCGCGAGGTAAGGCGCCCAGACCAGGAAGCCGTTGGAGATGCCGATCACGAAGCCGGTCATCGCCGGCAGCTCGCCGCCGAAGTCCTTGAACATCGCCTCGAACGTCGGCACCACCCAGCCCAGCAGCACCGCGCAGACCGCCATCGCGATACCGA
>JBEVNG010000101.1:0-7278 GCA_040508235.1 Polyangiales bacterium
ATCTGGTGGCTCATGGTGGCCAGGAAGCGGCCCTTGGTGCCGGCGCTGGCGAGCGCGTTGCGGTGCGCGTCATCGAGCTCGCGCTGCAGCTGCTTGAGGCCGGTCACGTCGCGCACGATCGCGATCACCTCGTGCTCGCCGGCCTTGACCATGCGCGTCTCGTAGTCGAGCTCGCCCGCGTGGTGCTCGAACGTGACCACCTCGCCGGTCTCGATCGCCTCGTTGATGCACTCGATCGCCTCGCCCGCGACCTCGCGCGGCAGCACGTCGCCGATGTGGCGCGTGCCCTCCTCGTCGGCGTTGGGCACGCTGCCGCGTGGCACCTGGTAGCCGAGCACCGCGCCCGCGCGATCGATCCGGTAGATGGTGTCGGGCAGCGCCTCGAGCAGCATCTTGCTCTGGTCCTGCGTATACAACAGCTCCACCTGCGCGGTGCGCCGCTTCTCCAGCCGCTCGCGCAGCCGCCAGCTCAGGTCGTGGATGCGCCCGAGCACCACACCGCACGCGACCGCGACCGAGGTGCTGAGCATCAAGCCGGGGAACGACGTGCCCACCGGGGTGCCGTGGTAGTACCAGGCGAGGGCGAGCGGCAGCGCCGTGTACAGCGCCATGCCCACGCCCGCACGCTGGCCGAGCAGGTAGCCTGCGAGCGCCACGGGCGGCAGCCACACCGCGCTGGCGAGGCCGAGCGTGGTCGGTTCGAGGCACAGGCCCGTATAGAGACCGGCCACCGCCAACACCAGGGCGGTGTGCCAATGCGTGATCTCCCCCTGGCTTTTGCGTCCCCGGCGCATCCGTCCTTGCGCACTCTACGTCACAGCCTGCGCCCGATCCTAGTCTTCCGCTGCCAGCCCGGTGTGTAACAGCTCGCGGGGGTAGCCCATCGAGAGCCGCGCGTTCAGCTCGGAGCGCGGCTGAAAGCCCTCGCGATGGCGAAACGCGTCCAGTGCGAACGGACCGAAGTAGCCACGTGCGCGCAGCTGGGTGACCACGCACTCCAGGCTCTGCTCCAGCGCGGCGGCCTCGTCGGCGCGCAGCGTCCCGGCAGGCAGCGCCTCCGAGCCGAGCCAGCTGCCCTGGGCATCGACGCGCTGCACGCGAGGCTCCGCTCGCAGCAAGCGCCCGCCGCGGGTGAGGTAGCCGTGCTGGCACAGCTCCAGCTCCACCTGCAACCACGGCTCCAGCTGCAGACCCTCCCCGCGCGCGAAGCTGCGTCGTGCGAAGCCCTCGGTCGAGCCATCGAGCCTGCCGTTGCGCACCTGACGCCGCTCGCGGCCCGCGAAGCCGAAGTCGCGCTTCAGCAGCATCGTCTCCGGCACGAGCGCGGCGAGTAACTGCTCCATGCTGCGCACGTAGCGCGCATGCGGCAGCGTCTGGCCGAGCGCCGCACAGAACGCGCGGGCGTTCACCTCACGCAAGACGTCCCGTGAAGGCGCCTCGGGCACCGGCAGGCCCGCCTCGCGAATACGCGCGAGCGCCGAGGGAGTTGGACAGTACGCGACCGCATGCGTGCAGCCGCTCACGTCATCGCGGCCGATCACGCGATCCTCGGGCGCCATGAACGCCACGCGCCCGTGCAGCGAGGCGATCCGTTGCTGCACGGCGGGCGGCGAGCGATAGCGCGCGTCCTCCAGCTCGCACTCGGCGTCGAGGTTGAGCAGGAACGCGATCACGTGGGCTGCCAGGCCTCGAGCGCGTCGAGGAACGCGTCATCGAGTCCCGCGGCGCGCCGCGCTTCACGGGCTAGTGGCTTGCCGCGCATCACCATCGGCGACAGCGGAGCCGGCAGCGCCGCGCACCAGCCCGCGAAGTCGAGCCCACCCGAGAGCTCGCGGAACCAGTGCGCCGCGAACGCCACGTGCGAGCGCTCCTCGATGCCCACCAGCTCCTGCAGCGCGGCCGCCTGGAGGTCGCCCGCCTCCGCGAACATCGCGCAGTAGCGCACGCTGTGGTCGAGGTTGCCGGCCTCGAAGCCGAGCCCCATCAACGCCAGGAACTGCAGCGCATCACGGGCGGCCGGCGCGCGCTCCCAGAACCAGTCGCGCACCGGGAACGCCCCCACCTCGAAGCCCAGCTCGCGCAGGTGCGCCGCGTACAGGCGCATGTGCCGCGCCTCGTCGAGGCAGATGTTCAGCAGCCCACCGCGGAACGCGCGCGGCGTCTCGGGGAAGGCCAGTACCGCCCAGCACATCAGCTCCGCGGCCTGCAGCTCGTGGTGCAGGAAGGTATGCAGCAGGCTCGCGCGCTTCTTCACGTCGCGCAGCGCGGCGGCCGAGCGTGGCGCCTTGTACTTGTCCCAGCTGACGTCGAGCAGGGCAGGGCGCCCCGCCCGCTCGAGGCGCAGCGGCAGAGCCCTCCCGTCTTCGCTCGGCACCGGCGGCGGGTCGAGCTTGTACGCCATCGAGGTGCTCTCGACGTACGCGCGCGCCCACTCGCTCCGGGTCTCCATGGCGCTGCGCTGTAGGCGGAGGCTTTCCGAACGTCAACGGGGTGGCTTGACCCATCGCGGATTTGTCGTAATAGCGCAATCGCGAACCATTAGCATTCGCACGCGCTCGGCTCGTTCCCCCCGGAGCGACGGGCGCCTCGTAGTGCGGCGCCGCCTGTTTTGCAGTGTGCGCCGCTTGGAAAGGCACGGTCCTGTTCATGCTGAAGCGATTCGAAGGTCCCCTCAAGGCAGCGCTCGGGCTGTCGCTGCTGATGGGCGTCGCCTGTGGCGATGACGACAACAGCACCCCCGCCAACCCCATGGATGGCGGGACCCCCGACGCCAGCAGCATCGACTCGTCCGTGTCTCCGGACGCCACCATCGTGACGCCCGATGGCTCGGTGGTGCCGCCGCCTCCTCCGCCCGCGCAAAAGGCCGTCTACGCATTCACCGTCGGCGCGGCCACGCCGGACGGCGCCTTCCAGTACGTGGTGCTGCGCGACAAGCTCGACTTCAACTTCACGCTCGCGGATCTGCGCGGCGGCAAGGAGTTCGGTGGCTACGCGGGCATCGCCGGCATCGGTGGCCACATCATCGTCGGCGACGCCGAGACGCCCTTCGCCACCAAGTGGAAGATCGAAGAGAACCTGACCTGGACCGAGGTCGGACAGAAGCTGAACTTCAGCAACTACATCACCGAGGACGGTGATGGCCTGAACTTCTTCTTCCAGGCCATCAAGGGCTCGGACATGTTCCTGTACTACGGGCCGGACCGCACCAGCCGCGTGCACTGGAACGTCGACGAGTGGAAGATCCTCGGCGAGTACAAGGACACCAAGCTGCCCGTGCCGCCCGAGGGCTTCACGCTCGGCAGCAACGGAAACCGCGGCGGCATTCGCGACTGGAAGGGACCCATCACGCAGACCTTCTCGATCGGCAACGACACCACGCGTCTGCCCACGGACACCAGCTACATCGCGGTCTACGACGAGGCCACCAAGGCGGAGAAGGCGGTCCTCGAGATCCCGTGCCCGGCGATCCAGCAGGCCACCATGGATGAAGAGGGCAACCTCTACTACGGCGCCGTCTTCGCGCAGATCATGGTCCCGCAGCTGTACGGCCAGGTGAAGCCGACCTGCATGGCCAAGGTGCTCGCCAACGGCACGCTCGACCCCGCGCTTCCGCCCACGGACATGAAGGCGTGGACCGGCGGCTTCCCGGGCTTGAACTTCCGCTACCTCCGCAACGGCAAGGCGCTGCTGATGGTGCTGCGCACGGATCGCCTCGGCCAGACCACGTTCGAAGGCGCGCCCGACCCCGCGCTGGTGGCGAAGGTCTATGGCGCGTTCGGCACCGACGACAAGTACACGTTCGCGGACAAGACGGTTTGGGAGCAGCGCATCGTCGACATCAAGGCGGG
This sequence comes from Polyangiales bacterium, assembly GCA_040508235.1. Lineage (GTDB taxonomy): Bacteria > Myxococcota_A > Polyangia > Polyangiales > DASUME01 > DASUME01. The sequence continues at coordinate 3,849 of JBEVNG010000101.1, forward strand.
CACCTCCAAGGTCATCACGGGCTGGGAGAACGACCTCTACAACCCGCACTACATGCACGCCTTCACCATCGAGGGCCGCTCGTTCCTGATCGCGCAGTACGATCCGTACGGCGACGCCAAGGACACGATCTACGAGGTCAACGTCGACACCGCGACGGTGACGAAGGTCGCGGACGTGCCCGGCACGTTCGGCGGCGTCCAGCGCTTGCGCTGATTCTTCACGCGCAGCCCCCAAGGGCTTCGCTGATGTTCCTGGGGTTGCGATGAAGAAGACGTCCCTCACGGCGCAGGTGTCCTTTGCTGGCACGCTGCGCCGTCTTGTTTTTCTGACTGCGCTGCTGGCTTCGCCGGCCTGGGGCCAGGCGCTGGATGGCGGCGCCGAGAGCGACGCCGGGCCCTGGGTCGCGGAGGTCGTGTCGATCGACGCAGGCGTTCCGATCGTCCCGGTGGCGTCTTCCGACATGGTCGGCGTCCAGGAGATCACGGTGCGCAGCCGCGGCACGGTCGCGCAGCAGATGATGGCCTCCGCGGAGGCGGTCAACGTGCTCGACCTCCGGCGTGCGCGTCAACAGTCGGCGGACCTGGGCGAGGTGCTCGCGCGCACCCAGGGCGTGGCCGTGCGACGCGAGGGTGGCCTGGGCAGCGGCGCCACCATCTCCCTCAACGGTCTGCAGAACGAACAAGTTCGCATCTTCCTGGACGGCGTCCCGCTCGAGCGCACCGGCTATCCCTTCGGCCTGACCAACGTACCGGTCAACCTGGTCGAGCGCGTCGAGATGTATCGCGGTGTGGTGCCCGTGCGGCTCGGCGCGGATGCGCTGGGCGGGGCGATCAACTTGATCAGCGATCCGCGCTATGAAACGCACGTCGCCGCCAGCTACCAGGGCGGCTCGTTCGGCCTCCACCGCAGCTCGGTGAACGGACGCTATCGGCACGACCGCACGGGCATCGTGGCGGGTGTGTCGGGCTTCGTCGACTCGGCCAAGAACAACTTCTTCTACGACGACCGCGAGATCCAGCAGCCCGACGGCTCCAGCGTCACGCGCCGGCTGCGCCGCTTTCATGACGCCTATCGCGCGTACGGCGGCACGGCGGAAGTCGGCGTCGTCGACAAGCGCTGGGCCAAGCGCCTGATCGTGTCTGGCTTCGCCGCGACGATGGACAAGGACGTGCAGCACAACACGTTCATGAGCCTCGTGTTCGGCGAGGTGACGCGTGGTCAGGACAGCTACGGCAGCACCGTGCGCTACGAGGTGGACCTCACGCCCTCGCTGACGCTCGAGTCGTTCGTCAACTACTCGCGCCGCCGCGTCGACTTCCGCGACGTCTCCAAGAACAAGTACAACTGGGCAGGCGACATCGTCGACACCTTCGCGCGCGGCAACGGCGGCGAGATCGGCGGACGTCCCACCAACACGAGTCTGTTCGAGGACGGCATCTTCAGCCGCACCATGCTCACCTGGGTGCCGGCCACCGGCCACGCCCTGCGCGCCTCGCTGACGCCCTCGTTCGCGTCTCGACACACCGAGAACCACCTGCCCGCCGCCGAGAACCGCAACTTGAAGGACAAGATCGTTCAGTTCGTCGCGGGCGCCGAGCACCAGTTCGACTGGTTCCAGGATCGGCTCTCGAACATCGCATTCGCGAAGCTCTACAGCCTGCGGACCTCGCATGACAGCATTCCCGAGGGCACGCTGCGCATCAAGCGCAACGCGCAGCGCACGATCCGCAACTGGGGTATCGGCGACTCGCTGCGCTTCCGCTTCACGAACTGGCTGATGGCCAAGCTGTCGTACGAGTACACGACGCGGCTCCCGAACACCGACGAGCTGTTCGGCGACGGCGTGCTGGTGGAGCCCAACGCGCAGCTCAAGCCCGAGCGCAGCCACAACGTGAACTTCGGTCCGCGCATCACGGTCGAGCGCGCGCGCTTCGGCTCGCTCACGTTGGACATCAATGCCTTCTTGCGCGAGACCAAGGATCAGATCTTGTTCATCGCACGCTCGTTGCGCGCACCGTACTCGAACGTCTCCGATGCGCGCGGGCGTGGCCTGGAGAACGCGGTCTCGTGGTCGGCGCCCGGGCGCTGGCTCGGCATCGACTCCTCGCTCACCTGGCTGGATCTGCGCAATACCAGCGACCAGGGTGTGTTCGCGGCGCTGCGCAACTTGCGCATGCCCAACCGCCCGTGGCTGTTCGCGAGCTGGGGGGCCAGGCTGCGGTTCGACAAGCTGCCGCGCCGCACGGACACGCTGGAGCCGTTCTACTTCGGCCGCTACACGCACCGGTTCGATCGTGGCTGGGCGATCGTGGCGCCGAGCGAGCGCCTGCACGTGCCCTACCAGATCAACCACGACCTCGGTGCGACCTACTCGATCACGCGCCGCGATGCGACGATGAGCGCCACGTTCGAGTGCGACAACCTCACCGATGCCAGGCTCTACGACCTGTGGGGCGTGCAGCGCCCAGGCCGCGGCTTCTACCTCAAGCTCACCGCGCAGCTCTGATCACGGCATGAGCAGCCCGCCAGCGCGCCCGGCGAAGTAGATCCACGCGCACACGCTCAGCCAGCAGCAGCCGTACACCATCTTCACGCGCGTCCAGTACTGCGCGACCGCGTGCTCGTCGAACGGGATGAGCAGCGCGGTCAGGCTGATCACGGCGGCCCACGGCTGCAGCACCAGTGCGCAGAAGATGCTGGAGACGAGCATCATCGCGCGCGCGAACCAGATCCCGCGGCGCTTGCCCAGCACCACGCCCGTGGTGCGCAGCCCGGCGGCGGCGTCCGCGTCCGCGTCGCGCAGTACCTGGATGGCCTCGAACGCGCCGGAGAAGAAGCCGAGCTGCACGGCCATCAGCCAGCCGACGTGGTTCGTCATCGGCGTTCCACACAACGTCATGGCGGTGCCGCCGAGCGTGGTCGCCACCATGTCCCAGCCCGCCTTGTACTTGAGCTGCGCCGAGTACCACACGCAGATCACGCTGCCCGCGACGAGCGGCACGAACATGCCCGGGTCGAAGCTCAGCGCGACGGCGGCGAGCAAGCCGAGCAACAGCATCTGGGCGTACAGCGCGGCGCGCGGGTTCTCCGCCAAGTAGCGCGCGTTGGAGGTGTCCTTGTTGGTCGACGAGATGTCGAGCTCCACGTCGACATAGTCGTTGTGCAGGTAGACCAGCGCGTTCAACAAGAACGCGAACGCGCCGCGCACCGCGATCTCGAACGGCGGCAGGCGCAACGCCAGCGCGATCGAGCCGACGGCGGCGAGGTTGGCCATCTCCAGCTTGCGAACGCGATAGACCACGGTGTTGGCGACGATGCGCAGCCCGATCAGCAGCTGAGGCAGCAGCGGCGCGGGCAGCGCCTTCGGGCCGGCCGTAACCGCAGGCACCGGTATTGCTCGATCATCCATAGAGCGCTCCCTTGGCGCCG
>JBEVNG010000103.1:0-12044 GCA_040508235.1 Polyangiales bacterium
GCTCGACGCGGGCGGGCGCGGTCTCGACCTCGCGCGGCTCCGCGGGCTCTTCGGCGCGCGCGGCGATCGCGGCAGGCTCGGGCTTGCGCGCGATCGGCCTCGCTCGCTTCGGCGGAGAAACCGGCGGCGCGAGCGCGGCGGGCAGCGCCGGCGGCGCCTGCTCGGACGCTGCCTGCGGAGCAGAGCGCTCGGGAGCCGGCGCGGGCGCCGCGGCTTGGGACGGCGCGCGCGGCGTCGACTGCACGGGCGACGCATGTTGGATCCACCAGACCGCGCCCACCGTGGCGACGCCCGACGCCGCCAGGCCCCACCAGCGCGCTCCGATCGCACGCACGCTCTCGCTCCAGGCGGCGCTCGCTTGCACGCCGTCGAGCGCGCCGCGCAACCTGGCCAGGCCTCGCTCCGGATCGAAGCTCGCCTGCTGCGCGCGGGCGCTCGCCAGATCACCACGCAGCTGCGCGGCGACGTTGGGATCGTCCAGCAATCGTCTCGGCGCGCGGCTCATGGCAGCTCTCCTGCTTGGATCGGCAGTGGGTGCGTGTCGAGCAGCGCCTGGTGGGCCGCCGTGAAGCGCTTGCGCGCGGTGTGCAAGCGCGAGTACACGGTCCCCACCGGCAGCTCCAGCGCGCCCGCGATCGCGCTGCAGTCCTCGCCCTCCAGCTCGAACAGCACGAACACCGTGCGCAGCGGCAGGTCGAGGCTGTCGAGCGCACGCGCGACCCGGTCGAGCGACTCGCGCAGCTCGAGCCTGCTCAGCGCCGACGTCACGTCCGAGGCCACCGTCGCCGCCGGCTCGGCCTCCAGTCGCTCGCGGCGAAAGTGAGCGCGACGACGTAACCCGCTGGCCACGCGCGCAGCGATCGCGCCGAGCCAGCTGCGGGCCGTGGCGCGATCCGGATGGAACGCGCCCTTGCGATACGCCACCGTGAAGACCTCCTGCACCGCGTCGTCCAGGTCTGCCTGCGCGACGCCGAGCCGAGCCAGGAACGACGCGACGAAGCCCGCCTGCGCGCGGAACAGCTGCTCCACGTAGGCGCGATGATCGTCGGGTGCGGGCGGACGTTCCAAGGCGGGTCTCCTTCATGTCCGCAGCACGCGAGATCCTTCAGCGCGACAGCCACGCGATCCCGAGACGCAGGCGAACCCCTGCAGCCGGGAGAGACTGTTCCGCGAAAACTCCACCCTCGGCGTCCAGCACGCGAAACGTCGGCACCCAGAAGCGCACGAAGCCGTCGACGCGCGCCGTCAATGCCAGCCGGCTCCGTGGCGCCCAGCGTCCCGCCACGCCGACGCTGCACGCACCCGAGCCCGCGAGCTCGCGCGAGCCACCGGGCACCCGCTTCGCTTGTCCGAACGTGGCGCCCAGCTCCAGGCCCAGACAACCGTCCAGCCGCCACGAGGTGCGAGCGCCGCCGACGCACGTGCCCAGCGTCGTGGTGAGCTGGCGCGTGATCAGCGTGGCGCCCGCAAAGTCATCGCGCGCGGCGGCCAGGTCGATCGACGCGAGTAGCTCGAGCGGCACCCACACACCCCGCTCGAGACGCGCCTCCACGCCCGCCAGCGGCACCGGCGATCGCAGCTCGCCCACGCTGCCGCCGACGCTCACGCCCAGCGCCCAGGCGAGCATGCGCGGCGCGGGCTGAATCGTCGCAGCGAGCGCGTGCTCCAGAGCAAGCGCGATCGTTAGCGCCAGCGTGCGACGCCTCGCATCGCAGGCCGCGGGGAGCTCCTTCAACACGCGCAGCGCTCGCTGTCCGTCCGCGTGGCGCAGCTCCAGCGTCCAGCCCGCTGCGTCGGCGGCCGCCACCACGGAGACGCCCGCCGGCCGCTCTCCGGCCAGCAGCTTCCCCACCTCGCGCTCCAGCTCGTCGGCGGCGATGCAGGCGTCCGCACGGGCGTCGACCGTCAGCCAGGGTTGCTCCGCGGCCACGGTTCTGGTCGCGAGCAGCAACGCCAGGACGAGGAGTCGAACCACGCGCTCGCTCATCGCACGAGTGACGGCGGCGAATCCACCGAAACCGCGCGCAAGCCCTACTCGAACAGCAGTGTCTCGCCTTCGGCCACGGGGACCTCGCCGGGTGCGAAGCGGAAGTCGTGGCTGGTCTCCACCTCGATCCAGATGCCGATCGCGCCGCCGGGGCCGCGGAAGCCGATGGGGAGCAGCTTGCGCTTGGGCATCGGCTCGATGCGTGCGGCGCGCAGCACGATGGGCGTGGTGATGTAGACCTCGACGCCGTGGGGCAGCAGCTTGTGCTTGATGCGGCCGGCGAGCTGGTTCGACATCTCCGCGCTCCAGTCGCGCAGCGAGCCCTCGGTGGGCATCGAGGCCAGCAGAGGCGCCTCCGCGCACACCAGCAGGCACATGCCGGTGATGCCGTTGCCGGTGAAGCCCACGATGCCGGTCAGCGCGCGATCGAGCGTGAGCGGGTCGATCGGATGCCCCGGCGCCAGCGTCACGCCGTAGGCCTCGAACAGGCTTATGCAGGCTTCCTCGGCGAGCTGCTCGATCAACTGCTGCGGATCCGGATCGCTCATGTCCTCCCCCCGGAGAGCTCAGAACAACATCACTTCGCCGGCGTTCTGCTGATCGACCGGCTTGTCGCCGCCGATCTCCACGTGCTGCGCGGCCGGCAGGTCGGCGGCCAGGTCGGGCGCACCCAGCTGGTCCGCCTGCCCGATCTGCAGCTCGCGCAGCGGCGGCTCCAGGCGCAGCAAGCCCTGCGCGATCACGTCCTGGAACTGCAGGTGCGAGAGCGCTTCGTGCGAGGTGCCGATCAGCTTGGCCATCTCGTGATCGCTCGACTCCAACAGCCGGCCGATCACGGCGCGCATCGCCTCCGTCTCCACGTCGACATCGTGCGCGGCGGCAGACAGATCGTGACGCAGCGCCTCGGACGACTGCCGTAGGGCGTGCGCGGTCTGCGCGAGCTCCGGCAGATCCTGAGACAGCCGCGACGCCAGGCTGTCGATGAACTCGTTGGCGCGCGTGATCTGCTCGGCCAGGTGCTGCATCTCCCCGGCGATGGTGGAGAAGCAGTTGCCATGGCCACCGACACGCGCGGCCTCGATGCGCGCATTGAGCGCGAGCAGGCGCGCGGCGCTGGCGAGGTTGGCGGTATCGCTGGCGGCCTTGGTGATGCGCTGCAGCTGCGTCTGCGCGCGCTGCGCGGTGGACTCCTGGCGTGCGATGTCGCGCGACACGGCCTCGAAGAAGCGGCGCAGCACCTCCCCCTGGCGCGCGATCGCCCCCGACACGCCACCGCCACCCTGACCGTCCAGCGCGGACACCATCTGCTTCACGCGCGTGATGTGCTCGGTGGCGCCCTCGACGACGGACGCGACGCTGGTCGCCGCCGCCATCACCTCACGCATGGTGGTCGCGTTGACGTCGTTGATGCGCGCGACCATCAGCTCACGAAAGCCGGCCAGCCCCTCGAACAGCTTGCGCGCGAGCTGGCGCGGCACGCCACCCACGTGGGTCACGCCCGACTGATCGCCATCGTCCTCGCGCAGCGCCATGTTCATGCGACGAGCAGCTTCTTCACCGCGGCGACCAGCAGCTCCGCCTTGAAGGGCTTCACGATCCAGCCCTTGGCGCCCGCCTTCTTGGCGCGCTCGATCAGCGACTGTTGTCCCTCGCTGGTCAGCATGATCACGGGCAAGTTCGCGTTCGCGCCACCTGCCTTCACGGTCTCCAGCATCTCCAGCCCGTTCATGCGCGGCATGTTGACGTCGAGGATCACCATACCGATCGACGAATCGCTGCCCACCTTCGCCACTCCGTCCGCGCCGTCGGTGGCCTCGACCACCTCGTAGCCTGCCTGCTTGAGCGCGAGGCCCACCTGCTGACGGACTGTCGGCGAGTCATCCACGACCAGAACCTTCTTTGCCACGGCGCTTCTCCTTCGACCGGCGTGCCGGTCCCCCAAAGATCAGGAAATCACGACTCCACTCGGCTACGCACGCGCATTCGCGACGCCGCGTAGCTCGACCGAGATCGGCTCTTCGAACAACACGAACTGTGCGCGACTCAAGATGGGAGCAGTCTCGACCACGAGGTTGCTCACCCTGGGCAAGGAGACTTGGCAGTCCACGGACAAGAGGCCACGCAGGTTGCCCGCCGCGATGTTGGCGATCTCTCCCACGGCGTCGCGCACGTCGTCCTCGCTGCAGGAGCCGCGCAGCTTGTGCATCATCAGCGTCGCCAGCGTGCGCGCCAGCTTGGCGCTCAGCGTGGCGCGCAGCGCACCCTGGAAGCCGCCGCTGTAGTCGACGCAGGCGGTCAGTGCGCTGGCATCGAACGCGTCGTCTGGCAGGCACACACGCGCGATCGGCACCGCGAACAGCGTCTCGGCGATGTCCTCGATCACGGTCGCAAGCTCTTCATCGAGCATCGCTGGCCTCCTGGCTCGGCCGGCGCGTACGGAACAACCCCGCGCGCGCGATTGGCACGCGCTCGAACGAGCGCACCTCGTTGGGCATCGTCTCCGAGCCTCCCAGCATCAGGTAGCCATCCTCGGCGACCTGCCGACGCACGCGCTCCAGCACCGCCTGCTTGGTGGGCTGGTCGAAGTAGATCAGCACGTTGCGCAGCAGCACCAGGTCGAACGGCTCCATGCTGGGCCAGTCACTGACCAGGTTCAGCTCCGCGAACACCACCCGACGCCGGATGTGAGACGAAAGCTCCCATTCAAGTCCTTCGCGTGCGAAGTACTTGACCAGCATCGGCGCGCTCAGGCCGCGGTTGATCTCCACCTGGCGATAGCGACCGGTGGCCGCGCGCTGGAGCATGTTGCGCGCTACGTCGGTGGCGTGGATGGTGACGTTCCAGCTGGCCAGCTCCGGGAACTCCTGGTCGATCAGCAGCGCGGTGCTGTAGGGCTCCTGGCCGCTGGAGCAGGCGGCGCACCAGACGCGCAGCTTGCGCACGTGCCTGCGCTTCTTGATCAGCTCCGGCAACACCACCGTACGCAGCGCCTCGAACGGGTGGTGGTCGCGGAAGAAGCTGGTCTCGTTGGTGGTCATCGCCTCGACCACCTCGGAGACAAGCGCACCGCGGCGCGGCTCCAGGTCGCGGCACAACGCATTCACGTCCGGGTAGCCATGGCTGTACGCGATCGCGCTCAAGCGCGACTCGACGAGGTACTCCTTGCCCTCGTCGATCACGATCGCCGTGCGCTCGTAGACGAGCTTGCGCACGCGCTCGAAGGCGGCGACGTCCAGGCTCACCGTTCGCCCTCCGGCCGGCGGGTCGGCAGCAGCCCGGTGCCCACACGCTGCAAGATCGCGGAGGCCATCTCCGGCAGCGGCACGATGGCGTCCGCGATGCCCGCCTCCTCCACGGCCTTGGGCATGCCCCAGACGACACAGGTCGGACCACTCTGCGCGAGCACACGCCCGCCGGCCTGCGCCAGCTCGCGCGCGCCGCGCACTCCGTCCTGGCCCATGCCCGTGAGCACCACCGCCAGCACGCCACCGGCGTAGCTCTGGTTGAGCGAGCGAAACAGTACGTCCGCGGACGGTCTCACCGAGTTCTCCGGCGGGCCGTCGTGCAGCGTCAGCCGCACCTGCTCGCCCTCACGCACCGCCTCCATGTGTCGATTGCCCGGCGCGATGTACACGCAGCCCGGCTCCAGCAGCTCGCCGCCCTCGCTCTCGCGCACCTTGAGCGCGGCGCGCGCGGCCAGGCGCTCCGCCAGCGTGCGCGTGAAGATCGGGGGCATGTGCTGCACGATCACGATCGGCACCGGCAGCTGCGCGGGCAGACGCTCGATCACCGCCGCCAGCGCGTTGGGTCCACCCGTGGAGGCGGCGATGCCGATCACGCGTACGGGCTTGCGCGCGATGGGGACCATCGAGCGCTTGGCGGGCGTGGTCGGCATGGAAGGGCGAAGCTTGGGCGCGGGCGCGCGCAGCGACGCGGTGATCGGCGGGGCCGCGAACGGGTTCTTGATCGGCTCCAGCTGCGCGAGCGCCGCCTGCGTGGCCAGCGCGAAGCGCGAGCGCGTCAGCGCGATCAGCTTGGGCACCAGCGTGTTGCGCACCACGCCTTCGAGCGACTCGCCGTGCTGCGTCGACGGCTTGAGCACGTAGTCGCTGGCGCCGGCGGCGAGCGCGTCGAAGGTCACGCTCGCCCCGCGCTCGGTCAGCGTGCTGAACATGATCACCGGCAAGCGCGGGTGGGTCTCGCGCAGGTGACCGAGCATGGTGATGCCGTCCATCTCCGGCATCTCGATGTCGAGGATGATCGCCTCCGGGTTCAGGCTCGCGATCTTGCTCAGCGCGATGGCGCCGTTCGCGGCCGTGCCCACGATCTCGATCTCGGGGTGCCCGGACAACGCCTGCGCCAACAAGCGGCGTACCACCGCGGAGTCGTCGACGATCATCACGCGCACCTTGCCGGTGCTCACGGCTGCTCCAGCATGGTGAGCTTCTCGCGCAGCACCTCCGCCGACAGCGGCTTCATGATGTACTCGTCCGCGCCCGCCTCCAGCGCCTGCTCCACGTGCGTGGGATCCGCCTCGCTGGTGACCATCACGATCGTCATTCGTGCGAAGCGTGAGCTGGAGCGCAGCGCGCGGATCAGCGCGATGCCGTCGAGGCCGGGCATGTTCCAGTCGATCAGCGCCAGGATCGGCACTTCGCCCTTGGCCAGCTGCAGCAGCGCCTGCGAGCCGTCGGCGGCTTCACTGACCTGGAAGCCCTCGTGCTCCAGCACGTGCCGCAGCATCGCGCGCATCGCACGCGAGTCGTCGACCACGATCGCCTGGCGAAGGCCGGCGGCTGGCAAGCTGGCGCGCGGCATCAGTGCACCGTCCTCGGTTGATGGTCATCGTGCACGAAGCCCTGCGCCAGCGTGGGCGAGAGCACCAGCAAGAGCTGCCCCGGCAGCTTGCAGACTGCGTCGATCATGCGTCGTTGCTCGGGCTTCATGGTGCTCGGTGGCGGTTCGAACGAGCTGAGCGGCACCTCGATCACGTCGCCGATGGTGTCGACCAACAAGCTCACGCTGCCCTCGTTGCCGCGCAGCACCACGTTCATCGGCGGCTCGCCGCCCTCGCGCGCGGGGAAGCCGAGGTAGCTGCGCAGGTCGATGGCGGTGACGATCTGCCCGCGCAAGTTGAGCAGCCCACGCACCATCGCGCGCGCCAGCGGCACGCGTGTCATCGGCTGGGCGCGCAGCACTTCCTGCACGGTCGTGACCTCCACGCCGAAGAACAGGTGCTCCACGCTGAACGTACATAGCTGCGCCGTCATGCTGCCTTCCCTTCAGCCACCGACCAGGCTGCGCACGGAGTCGGCGTCGAGGATCTCGGTCACCTTGCCCTGGATCACCGCCGAGCCGAGCGTGCCGGGACGCCCACCTCGCCGGCTGGCGACGATCTCTTGCTGGATCACGTCGTCGATCGCGTCGACCACCAGGCCGATCTGATGCTCGCCCTGGCCGTGTACCAGCACCTGCAGCGTGTCGCGTTGCGCGCGCGGCTCGCCGAACACCTCGCTCAGGTAGAGCAGCGGCAGGATGTCGCCGCGGTACTGCACGACCTCGCTGCCGCCCACCAGCTCTACCTGGTCGCGCTGGAACTCCTCCAGCCGCGCTACCGCGTCGAGCGGCACCGCCATGCGCGAGCTCGCACCGGAGCGGAACAACAGCAGCTGCTGCGCGTTGCCCTCGATCGGCGGCGGGCGCAGGCTCTCCTTGATCTTGCGCTCGATCGCCCCCACGCCGCCGCGCTCGGCCAGGCCCATCACGTCGAGGATCAGCGCGACGCGACCGTCGCCCATGATCGTCGCGCCCGCGTAGGCGTCCAGGCCCTTGAGCTCGCGCCCGAGCGGCTTGACCACGATCTCCTCGGTGTCGAAGATCTCGTCCACCAGCAGACCAAACTGCCTGTCGTCGGCGGCAAGCACGATCAAGTTCGCGTCGCGGGTCGGGTCGCGCTCACCCAGCTGGAGCAGCTCGCTCAGGTCCAGCAGCGGCAGCAGGTTGCCGCGCAGGCGATAGACCGGCACGTCGTCGATGTGCTCGATCAGCTGCTCCGCCTGGTCCGCGTCGAGGCGCAACAGCTCGACCAGGTTCACCTGCGGGATCGCGTAGCGCTCTCCCCTCACGCCGATCACCAGCGCCGGGATGATCGCGAGCGTGAGCGGGATGCGGATGCGGAACGTGGCGCCGCGTCCGAGCGTGCTGTCGATGTCGACGCTGCCACCGAGCTTCTCGATGTTGCTCTTCACCACGTCGAGGCCGACGCCGCGCCCCGAGATGTTGGTGACCGTCTCCGCGGTGGAGAAGCCCGGCGCGAACAGCAGCGCGTGGATCTCGTGCTCGGCCATCGCGCGCGCACGCTCCGGCGTGATCAGGCCGCGCTCGAGTGCGCGCATCTTCACGCGCTCGCCGTCGATGCCGCGCCCGTCGTCGCCGATCTCGATGTTGACGCGGCCCCCTTCGTGGTACGCGCTCAGGCGCAGCGTGCCGGTGCTGGGCTTGTTGGCGGCACTGCGCGCGGCGGGTGGCTCGATACCGTGATCGATCGAGTTGCGCACCAGGTGCGTGAGCGGATCGCCGATCGCCTCGATGATGGTCTTGTCGAGCTCGGTGCTGCCGCCCTCCAGCTCCAGCTTCACCTGCTTGCCGCAGCTGTGCGCCAGGTCGCGCACGACGCGCGGGAACTTGTTCCACACGTTCTCGATCGGCTGCATGCGCGTCTTCATGACGTTCTCCTGCAGCTCGGTGGTGATCAGGTTGAGGCGCTGGCAGGTGCTGACCAGGCCGGTGTCCGGGCTGGCGCCGGAGTGCTGCAGCAGCTGGTTGCGCGCGAGCACGAGCTCGCCGACCAGGTTCATCAGGCGGTCGAGCAGCTTGACGTCGACGCGGATGCGCGGGTCTTCGACGACCGCTTGCGTGGCGCGGCCAGGCTTCACGTCCGCCTTGGGCGGAGGTTCGACGGGCTTGGGTGCGGCGATCTCCGCCAGGGCGTTCTTGAGGACGGCTAGCGGAGGTTCGGGTACCGGCACGGGTACCGGTACGGCGGCCTCGGCTCCGCGCAGGGTGGCGTCGGCTTGAGGCAAGGTGGCGTCATCGAGTGCGAACTGGAGCGCCTTCACCAGCGTGCTGTAGTCGCCTTCGCCTTCTGCTTCCGTCGCCTCGATCTGCTCGAGCAAGGTGCGGATCGCGTCGACCGTCGCCAGCAGCACCGACGTGCGCACCGTCTCCAGCGTGATCACACCATCGCGCAGGCGGCTGAGCAGGTTCTCGCCTACGTGCGTGATCGACTCCAGCTTCGCGAACTGCAGGAAGCCGGCGGTGCCTTTGATGGTGTGCACCACGCGGAAGATGCTCGCGAGCCGTTGCTTGTCGCCGGGATTGCTCTCCAGCGCCACCAACTCGCGGTCCAGCTGGTCGAGGCTGTCTCGACTCTCGACCAGGAACTCCTCGACGATCTCGTCCGCCATCAGCGTTCCATCCGCTCGATCAACGTGCGCAGCTGGCCGGCCACGCTCGACAGCTCTTCCGCCGACGCCAGCGTGTTGGCCGCACCCTCGCTGGTGTTGCGCGCAGCCACCGAGACCGCACCGATGTTGCCCTGGATCTGCAGGCTGCCGCGCGCGGCCTCGCTGGCGTTGCGCGCGATCTCGTTGGTGGTCGCGGCCTGCTCCTCGACGGCGCTCGCGATCGTGTTCTGAAAGTCGTTGATCTGGCCGATGATCTTGCCGATCTGCTGGATCGCACCCACGGCGCCGCGGGTGTCGTTCTGGATCGTCTCGATCTTCTGGCTGATGTCCTCGGTCGCCTTGGCGGTCTGCTTGGCCAGCTCCTTGACCTCGTTGGCGACCACCGCGAAGCCCTTACCCGCCTCGCCCGCGCGCGCCGCCTCGATGGTCGCGTTGAGCGCCAGCAAGTTGGTCTGCTGCGCGATCGACGTGATCACCTTGATCACCTTGCCGATCTCCATCGAGCTCTCGCCCAGCTGCGCGACCGTCAGGTTGGTCTCCTCGGCCGCGCGCACCGCCGCCGTGGCCACGCGCGCCGCGTCGTGCGCGTTCTTGGCGATCTCGCGCACGGTGCTGCTCATCTCCTCCGCGCTCGCCGCCACCGAGGTCACGTTGTCCGTCACCTGCTCGGACGCCTGCGCCACCAGGCTGGCCTGGCTGTTGGTCTGCTCGGAGTTCGCGGTCATCTGCTTGGCGACCGCCGACAGCTCCTCCGACGCCGCGGCGAGCGACTGCGCGTAGCGACTCGCCGTCTGCGCCAGGTGGTTGCGATCGGTGACCAGCTCCCACGACACCATGGTGCCGATGTGCGCGCCGTGGTCGTCGTAGCTCGGGTTCGCGCGCACCTGCAGCTCGTCGCTGCTAAGGCTGAGCGTGAACGAACGCGCATGGCCACGCAGGGCGTCGCTCCAGCGCTCGCCGTCGCCTTGCAGCTCTTCGAGCCGCTTGCCCACCAGCTGGTCACCCCGCACCAGCAGCTGCGACTCCACGCGCCGGAACAGCTGCGTGCAGGCCGGGTTCACGTAGCGAATCACGCCTTCCTTGTCGACGAACATGATCCCGCTGGGCACGTTGCCTAGCAGCGCCGAGTTACGCGTTTCCAGCTGCTCCTTCTGCACGGCGTCGCTGACGTCGGCCGACATGCTGACGACCTTGTACGGCTTGCCGTTGGCGCCGAACACCGGCGAATAGCCCGCGAACAGCCAGACCTCGCGCCCGTTCTTGGCGTGCACGCGGAAGCGACCGCTCTGCATCGAGCCCGCGGCCAGGTTCTCCCAGAAGCGCGGCTGCTCGATCGCGCCGATCGTCTGGTCGTGCGTGCGGCCCTGCACCTCCTCCAGCCGATAGCCGAGCGTGTCCAGGAACAACTGGTTGGCGCTGAGCACGCTGCCGTCGAGATCGAACTCGGCGAACAGGCCCATGCGATACACCGCGTCGAGCTGCGCGTGGCACTCCTGCTCGCGCTGGGAGCTCTCGCTCAGGTCGGTCAGGCTGAGCAACACCTTGCTCGCGCGCCCGTTGCCGTCGAGCACCGGCGCGAACGTCGCGCGCACCTCCAGCTCGCGCCCGAACTTTCCGTACTGCCTCAGCGACTCGCTGCGACGCTGGCCGCTGGTCACGTCCGACCACAGCGAGCGCAGCTCCTTCTTGGCCAGCTGCGCGGGGTCGAACAACCCCGTGTAGTGCTTGCCGACCAGCTCCTCCTGCAAGAAGCCGCTCAGCTCGCCAAAGCTGCTGCTGGCCCAGCGCACGAAGCCGTCGAGCCCCAGCTCCAGCAGCGGTTGCGCCTGGGTCAACGCGCGCAGCGTGGCGCGCAGCTCGCCTGCATCGTCCTGGTCGTTGTCCGCCTCGCGGCTGGCCTCCACGTCTTCGAGCGCCACCTCCTTCGAGCGACCGCCAGTGGGGACCTTCTTCGCGGGCTTCGGCGGTGGGGGCGGATACGAGATCGACATGCCTCAACTTCTCCGACTCGAGTCGTTACGAGTTGCGTGAGCCTCGACTAGCGTATGCTGCTTCGCGAGCGATGGACACCGTTGCAAATCGCACCGAGAAGTGCGGAGCAGACAGTCATACAGACGATGTCCACTCGTTTGGGACAGTAAGGAGCGGCGAGACATGAGCACACCGCAGGCGATCACACCCGAAGGCGTCGCCAAGCACATCCACGCACTTCTGCAGACGAACGTGAATGCCAAGAAGCTCCCCAACCAGGAGCTGAAGGGAAACCGCGTGTACGCCACCATCAACGACGAGGCCGGCGCGCTCGTGTGCACGCTGGTCGCGGACGTCGGGGCCGCGGGCAGCACGGGCGCGGCGCTGTCCAAGATCCCACCGGGAGCCGTCCAAGATCTGGTGCGCAAGGGGGAGCCCCTGGACGAAGACCTGCTCGCGAACTACCACGAGATCGCCAACGTGCTCACGGTGTTGACCACCGCCGCGGTCGGGCGCCGCACCATCCTGCGCAACGTGGAGCAAGCCAAGGGCGATCCCCCCGCGCCGCTGCGCGACCTGATCAAGAACGCCAAGAACAAGCTGTTCTTGCAGGTCACCGT
>JBEVNG010000122.1:0-11009 GCA_040508235.1 Polyangiales bacterium
CGCGGGAAGCCCTTCGGAGGCGGCACGCCGCCGCTCCAGCTGTTGCCGGTGTCGGGCTCGCCACTGAACGTGTCGCAGCCCGGGGTGTAGTCCCTGGCATCGACGTCGCGCGCGACGCCGGTGGAGAGCGCCAACAGGCGCTGGCCCTCGCGCGGCAGGATCACGCCGAACTGCTCGGGCAGCCACAGCTGACGTGGGTCGCCGAGCCCTTGCTTGCTCGTGTCGAGGCGCGCGAACTTCATGTCGACCAGCCCCGGGCGCACCGAGCCCCCGCCGCGGCGCTCG
Source organism: Polyangiales bacterium (assembly GCA_040508235.1). Lineage (GTDB taxonomy): Bacteria > Myxococcota_A > Polyangia > Polyangiales > DASUME01 > DASUME01. The sequence goes on from JBEVNG010000122.1 coordinate 286, forward strand.
CTGCACAGGCCGAACGCACGCATCGCGTCTTCGGGGTCGGTGTCGTCGTCCTTGACGGTCGTGTCGCAGGTGAGCTCGGCCAGCGTCGCATCCTTGCCGGAGCAGTCCTCGTCGACCCCGTTGCCCGGGAAGTCGTGGGCGGTGGGGCCCACCAGGCGCTCGCAGTCGTTGCAGTCGCCGTTCGCACGCGAGAAGCCGTCGCCGTCGAAGTCGCTGAACATCGTGTCGGTGCAGCTGGCGTCTTGCTCCGGGTTCACGACCGCATCCCGCGGGCTGGCGTCGAGCGAGCCACCGTCGAGCGTCACGAAGCGCGCGTCGTCGTCGTCGTCACAGGCGAGCAACAGCAGCGCGGGCAGGAGGAGGCGGCGCAGGTCCACGTGCCGATTGTGCCACCACTCGCCGGCCAACCGAACCCTTCGCATCACCGGTCCCGCACGGAGTGTGCTCCCAGGTGGGCATGCCGTTTGTGTATAGTGCCGGCATGGAGCTTTCAGAACTTCGCGAGCTGTTCGAGACCCATGCCATTCGCCGCGTGAAAGTGGGCGGCTTCGACATCGACGGCGTGCTGCGGGGCAAGTACCTCGCCCTCGACAAGTTCTGGTCCGTGGCCAAGGAGAGCTTCGGCTTCTGCGACGTGATCTTCGGCTGGGACATCGGCGACGTTTGCTACGACAACACGTCCGGTCCGACCTCCGGCTACCCGGACATCCACGCGCACATCGACGTCGACAGCTTCCGCGTGCTGCCCAACGAGCCCAACACGGCGGGCTTCCTGCTCGACTTCAAGCTGCCCGACGGCAAGGCGCACCCGGCCTGTCCGCGCGGCCTGCTCAAGCGCACCGTCGCGCGCGCGCAGGCCTCCGGCTTTGTGCCCCTGTTCGGCGCCGAGTTCGAGTTCTGGGTGTTCAAGGAGACGCCGGAGTCGATGCGCGCCAAGAACTTCCAGGGGCTGACGCCGCTGAGCCCCGGCATGTTCGGCTACTCGTGGCTGCGCACCGGGCAATACAAGGACTTCGTGCACGCGCTGATGGACGCCTGCGAGCGCTTCGAGATTGCGCTGGAGGGCTTCCACACCGAGACCGGTCCGGGCGTGTACGAGGTGGCGATCAAGTACGCGGAGGCGGTGCGCGCCGCGGACCAGGCGGCGCTGTTCAAGACGCTGGCCAAGCAGGTCGCGTCCGAGCTCGGGCTGTGCGTGACCTTCATGGCGAAGTGGAGCGCAGACCTGCCGGGCTCGAGCGGCCACTTGCACCAGAGTCTGTGGGACAGCACCAAGCACAAGAACCTGTTCGCGGACCCGAAGGGCGAGCACGGGTTGTCGCAGCTCGGTCGCCACTACCTGGGCGGCCTGGTCCAGGCGATGCCGGAGGTCACCGCGCTCTACGCGCCGACCATCAACAGCTACAAACGCTACGTGCCCGGCGTGTGGGCGCCGCTGACGGCCAGCTGGGGCGTGGAGAACCGCACCACCGCGGTGCGCTACATCGGCGGCAGCGGCGGCGCGAGCACACGCTTCGAGCACCGCCAGCCCGCGGCCGACATCAACCCGTACATCGCGATGGCCGCCAGCCTCGGCTCCGGCCTGTACGGCATCGAGCACGCCGTCGAGCCGCCCGCGGCCCAGGTCGGCGACGCGTCGAGTGGTGGCCCGGCCCTACCGCGCGACCTGACCACCGCCACGCGCATGCTCAAGGAGAGCGAGGTCGCGCGCACGGTGCTGGGCTCGCCGTTCGTCGACCACTACGTCGCCACGCGCGAGTGGGAGATAAGGCAGCACGCAAAGGCTGTGAGCGACTGGGAGCTCAAGCGCTACTTCGAGTCGATCTAATGCGATACACAGACGAAGGCGAAGGGCTGCCAGTCCTGTTCCTGCATGCGTTCCCGTACCACCGCGGTCAGTGGGAGGGGCAGCGCGCGGCACTGCGCGGCAGGGCGCGCTTCCTGAGCATGGACGCGCGCGGCATTGGTGCGGATGCCGAGGCACCCCGCACCTACATGCTGGAGCAGCTGGTCGACGACGCGATCGCGCTGCTCGATGCGCGCGGGATCGAGCGAGCCGTGTTGTGCGGCTGCTCGATGGGCGGCTACATCGCGCTGCGCCTGATTGAACGCGCGCCCGCACGCGTGTGTGGCCTGCTGCTGAGCGACACGCAGGCCGCCCCCGACTCCGACGAGGCCAAGCTCGGCCGCGCCGCGGGCCTGCGCACGCTGGCGCAAGATGGCAAGGCCGCCTTCGCCGCCGCGCAGCTGAAGAGACAGCTCTCGGCGAGCACCCGCGAAGAGATACGTGCGCGCTTGCTGACGATGATCGAGCAGTCGAGCAGCGACGGCATCGCCGCCGCCCTGGTCGCGATCGCGACACGCACCGATACGCGCGCCTCGCTTGCGAAGATCACCGTACCCGCCACCGTGATCGTCGGCGCCGACGATGCGATCACCACCCCTACGGTGGTTCGTGCTCTGGCAGATGAGATCGCGGGCGCCGACTTCCACGTGCTGCCGAACGCCGGACACCTGCCGAACGTGGAAGCCGAAGCACAGTTCAACAGGCTGCTGCTGGAGTTGCTCGCACGCTGCGCGTGACAGCGTGGTTGCCACGAAGCCAACGCCATCCTGGAGCCGCACCAGCTGGGACGTTCTTCACGGGCGCTGTCGGTTTTTTCAACCAGATGGAGTCGTCCATCCTCTGTTCTGAGTCGGCGACCCTGGCGGCTCCGACAACGGAGGAGATTTCATGCGTAGAACCATTCTTGCCGCGCTGTTCGCGGGTACCGTTGCGTTTTCAGGGCTCGGCTGCGGCGTCGATTCGGATGCGGAGGGCTCGCTCAGCGAGTCCGCCCTGAAGGGCGGCAAGAACGCCGCGGACGGCGGCGCCTGCAAGTGCCCCAAGGGCAAGCCAGACGGTGGCCGCGGCAAGAGCGACCTGGATCACGGGAAGCCCGACGGCGGCCGCGGCAAGAGCGACCTGGATCACGGGAAGCCCGACGGCGGCAACGGCAAGAGCGACCTGGATCACGGGAAGCCCGACGACGCCGCGGGGGACGAAGAGGATGCGCTTACGGACGAGGACGAGCTCGATGACGAGGGCCTCGGCGCGCTCAAGAAGTACCCGGACGCCGGCGCCAAGAAGGGCAAGCCGAGCGCCGACTGCAGCTGCTGATCAGCGCCGCTTCGCGGGAGCGCGCGAGGTGCGCCGCGCTGGCGGCGTGGGCCAGAGAGCATCGGGATGCTCGCGCGCGAAGCGCACCACGGCATCGACGAAGGCGCGCACCTGCGGGGCGAGGAATTCGCGCTCCACGTAGACCACGGCCATCTGCGTGATGGTCTCCAGCGAGCCCTTCAGCACCTGCAGCAAGCGCCCGTCGTCGAGCGCGGGCTGCACGTGCGGCAGTGGCAGGTACGCGATGCCGCGCCCCTCGACCGCGGCGTTGGCAAGGAAGTGAAGGTCGTTGGAGGCGATGTTGCCGGCGACCTGAACTTGCTTGCCCTTGCGGTCGGCCCAGTGTGTCTGCGCTAGCTCGCCGCGCGTGAAGCTGAGCAAGCACGCATGCTGGCGCAGGTCGCGTGGGGTGCGCGGCGTGCCCGCTCGCTCCAGGTACACGGGCGCGGCGACCGCGATCAGCGTCGAGCGCGCGAGCACACGCGCGACCAGTCCCGGCTCCAGGGCACTGGTGCCGCGCAGCGCTACGTCGAACGCGCCGCGCTGCAGGTCGACGTGCTGCGTCGAGAACTGCAGCTCCAGCTTCACCTCCGGGTAGCGCGCGACGAAGTCGGTGATCAGTGCGTGGAAGTGCGGGCTGGTGAACGGCGGGACCGCGACGCGAAGCGCTCCACGCACGCCCTCGTCCTTGCGGCGAACGCTCTCCTCGGCCTGGCGCACGGCGTCGAGCGCGACGCGTGCACTGCGATACAGCGCCTCGCCGGCGTCCGTGAGCACGAGGCTGCGCGTCGTGCGGCGCAGCAAGCGCACGCCGAGGCGTTGCTCCAGCCGCTGCAGGCGCCGGCCGATGGTCGCGCGCGGTACACGCAGCTCCAGCGCGGCGCGCGAGAGCGAGCGCGCCTCGACGGTGCGCGTGAAGGCGAGCAGCTCCGCGCTCTCGATCGGATCGTCCATTTGGATCGAATCGTAGCAAATGCTTCCACTTGATCGAACCTTGGCGCATCCACCCGCGCACCGCAGAGTCGGCGAGAGGAGACGACATGCGCACCATGACGAACTGGATCACGACTTCGCTGCTGGCGGCGGGGCTCACGCTCTCGAGCTGCGGAAGCACGACCGAACCATCCCCACGCGAGGTGATCGAGTTCTGGCGTGGCGCAGGACCCAAGCAGTGGTTCGCGAAGGACGACGACTTCGACAGGCGCTTTCGCGCGCGCTTCCTGTCGCTCCACGAGGCCGCCGTGCGTGGGGAGCTCGCGTCTTGGCGCGAATCCCCCGAGGGCGTGCTCGCGCTGTGCGTGCTGCTCGATCAGCTCCCGCGCAATGCCTTTCGCGGCACGCCACGCATGTACGCCTCGGACGCGTTGGCCCGCGAGGTCGCCGACCGCGCCGTGCGCGCGAACCTCGATCGCTCCGTCGACGCGGAGCTGCGGCTGTTCATGTACATGCCGTTCGCGCACTCGGAGCAGCTCGACGACCAGGAGCGCTCGGTGCAGCTGAACGAGGCACTCGGCGAGCCGCACCTCTCGCACGCCAAGCGCCATCGCGACATCGTGAAGCGCTTCGGACGCTTCCCGCACCGCAACCCGATCCTCGGTCGCTCGATGCGGCCCGAGGAGCAGAGGTACCTCGACGAAGGTGGCTTTCAGGGCTGATTTACCGATGCGCGCGCAGCAGCAATCGATGCGCACGATCGCGACCATGAGGCGGTTTGGCCTCGCGTGGCGGACGCAGCGGCAAGTCGTCTCAGCACAGCGGCCACTGTTCGCCGCTATTTTCGCGGTGTCTGCTGTGAGAAGACGAAGTGTCCATAAAAACGACGGCGTGCTCGCACCACAAAGATGGACGGACAGCGGAGCGGCGACTCAGTTCGCGTCTACATCGATGACGCTCTCATCACCCCTGAAAGACCGGCGCTGGCACCCCTTCGCGTCCTGGTCCGTCGGCTCGCGGCAGTCACACTGCCCTGAGAAACAAGCACTCTTTGGAGGCAACGATCATGAACAACATGCTTACTCAGATTGACGACGACGCTCTCGATCAGGTTGCCGGCGGCGGCGACGGCATCACCGTTGGCGGTGAGATCGGTCTGGACCCGATCGGTCAGCTCTTCACCGCGATCGGCGACACGCTGAGCAGCCTGCCGCAGCTCGGCTGGGAGCTCACGATCGGCTTGGTCCCCGGCTCGAAGGGTCGCTGAGCCGAGTTCGCCGGCCGCGAACACGAGTCGCTCGTGGCCAGGCGATCTTTCCCACCAGCTCGGTCGCATCTGTTTGTCAGCCTGCGGTCGCATGCACGAACATTCCTCGCTGGGGGTTCGATGCGGATTGCGGCGCTAACGTTGACTACACTTGCCTTCATTGCTGCCTGCGGCAGCGACGGGCGCGACAGCGACGGCTCTGGCGACGCGCAGGTCCTCGACGCCATGGCGCCGACGCGCGTCGATGGCTCGCTCGATGCCGCACTCGATGCGACGGTCGCTTCGGATGCGCAGGGCGTTGCATCACCGGACAGCTCGCCGTTCCCCGTCAACAGCCAGGGGCAAGTGTTGTGCGGCAACACGCCGTGTGCCTGCTCCAATGGCCAAGACGATGACGCGGATGGCTTGGCCGATCTCGCCGACCCCGAGTGCGTCTCGAGCTGGGACAACGACGAGGCCTCATTCGCCACCGGCATCTCGGGCGACAACCGCGACACCGCGTGCCAGGACTGCTTCTTCGATGGCAACTCCGGTTCGGGGGACGACGGCTGCCGCGTTGCAACCAGCTGCCTCACCAACGCACAGGACAGCTCGAGTGGCCGCGGAAGCTGCAACACCTGCACCGCCAGTGACCAATGCAAGACCACGTGCCGCGCGTACACGCCCAACGGCTGTGACTGCTTCGGCTGTTGCACGGTGAACCTCGGCTCGGGCATCACGAAGAACGTGCTGCTCGCGAGCGGCTGCAACATCGACGGCACCAACACGACCGGGTGCACCGAGTGCGTGCCCTCGACCAGCTGCACGAACACGTGCGGCGAGTGCGAGCTGTGCCCGGGCAAGACGGCCGCCGACCTGCCAGCTTCTTGCGCAACGGGCAGTGACGCGGGTGTGCCCACCCCTTCGTGCGACGACGGGCAAGCGAAGTGTGCCGCGAGCACTGCGTGCCCCGCCGGCCAGCTGTGCCAGTTCGGCTGTTGCCAGCTCTCGCCGATCCTGATCTGACGCTCACGCCCAGCGCGTGAGGTGCCAGTTCTTCTTGCCGCGCTTGAGCAAGATCGCGCGGCCGTGCACCAGATCATTCGTGGTCAGGCGCGTGTCGAGCGCGGCCTTGTCGCCGTTCACGGCGACGGCTCCGCTCTCCAGGAACTGACGCGCCTCGCGCTTGCTGCTGACCAGCGACGTCTGCGGCAGCAGCTCGAGCAGCGACACGCCCGCGTCCAGCTCGGAGCGCGCGTGCTGCGTGCTCGGCACGTCGGCCAGCACGTCCTCGAACACGCTGGCGTCGATCGCGCGCACGTCGCCCGCGAACAGCGCGCTCGACGCGCTCTCGGCCACACGCACCGCTTCCGCGCCGTGCACCAGCGTGGTCATCTCGCGCGCCAGCGTGCGCTGCGCGTCGCGCTTGTGCGGCTCCTTCTCGTGGCCCGCGAGCAGCGCCGTGATCTCTTCCTCGCCGAGGAAGGTAAACAGCTTGAGGTACTTCCCGACGTCCGCGTCGTCGACGTTGATCCAGAACTGGTAGAACGCGTAAGCGCTGGTGCGGTCCGCGCTCAGCCAGACGGCGCCCTTCTCGCTCTTGCCGAACTTCTTGCCGTCCGCGCGCAACAGCAGTGGCGCGGTCAGGCCAAAGGCCTCGTGCGAGGAGCCCTGCGCCTCACGACGGATCAGGTCGACGCCGGAGGCGATGTTCCCGAACTGATCGGAGCCCGCCATCTGCAGCGTGACGTTCATGGTCTTGTGCAGGTGCAGGTAGTCGTAGGCCTGCAGCAGCATGTAGCTGAACTCGGTGTAGCTGATGCCCTGCTCGCGACTCTCCAGCCGCGTGCGCACCGAGTCGCGCTGGATCATCGCGTTGACCGAGAAGTGCTTGCCGATCGTGCGCAGCACGTCGATGAAGCTCAGCTTCTGCAGCCAGTCGGCGTTGTTGACGAGCGTCGCGCCCGCCTTGAAGTCGATGAAGCGCTCCAGCACCCTGCGCTGGCCCGCAACGTTGGCCTCGACGATCTCGCGCGTCTGCAGCGAGCGCTCCGCGTCCTTGCCCGACGGATCGCCGATCAGGCCCGTGGCGCCGCCGATCAGCGCGACCGGCTTGTGCCCCGCCTGCTGAAAGCGGCGCAGCATGATGATCGGGACCAGGTGGCCGACGGTGAGGCTGTCCGCCGTGGGGTCGAAGCCGCAATACCCCACCCGCCCCGGCGTCGCGAGGTGCGCCCGCAGCGCCTCCTCTCCCGTGGTCTGATGGAGCGCCCCGCGCCACTTGAGCTCGTCAATGAAGGACATTCCCGCGGACGTAGAACACCGTCCGCGGTTACGCAAAGCCTTCGTTCAGAGGCTGACGCGGTAGAGCTGGGCCATGTCCTCTTCCGTGCACTGGCGCGGATTGGAGCCGTGGCAGCCGTCTTCGAACGCTAGCTGGGCGAGCTTGGGGATGTCCTTGTCGGCGATGCCCTGGGCCTTGAGGCCCTCCGGCAGGCCGACCTTGTGGCGCAGCGCGCGCACGGCGCCCGAGCACTCGAAGGCCAGCGTGTCCTCGTCGCTCCCGCGTACGCCGAGCGCGCGCGCGATCTCCGCCACGCGCGCCTGCACGGCGCTGCGGTTGAAGTCGAGCACGGCGGGCAGGCAGATCGCGTTCGCCAGGCCGTGGTGCATGTTGTGCTCGGCCCCCAGCGGGTGCGCGAGGCTGTGACAGACGCCGAGTCCCTTCTGGAAGGCGACCGCGCCCATCATCGACGACTTCAGCATCGCCCCGCGCGCCTCCATGTCCTGCGGGCTCTTCACCGCGCGCTCCAGGAACTTGCCGGCCAGCTGGATGCCCTTGAGCGCGATCGCGTCCGCCATCGGGTGGTCGCCCTTGGACAGGTACGCCTCGATGCAGTGCGTGAGCGCGTCGAAGCCGGTGGCCGCGGTGATGTGCGGCGGCAACGTCTCGGTCAGCTTGGGATCGAGCACCGCCACGTTCGCGACCAGCTTGGGGTGGAAGATGATGGTCTTCTTGCCGCTCTTCTCCAGCGTCACCACGCCGCTGCGCCCGACCTCGCTGCCGGTGCCCGCGGTGGTGGGGATCGCGATCATGGGCGGGAACACGCCCTTCATCTTGGCGTCGCCGCCGATCGCGTCGTCGAGCTCCGCCAGCGACAGCGTCTCGGTGACCAGCACGCGCACGACCTTGCCGACATCGAGCGGCGCGCCGCCACCGACCGCGACCACGCCGTTGGCGCCGGCATCGCCGTAGGCCTTGGCCGCCGCCTTGGCCTCGGCCTCGGTGGGGTTGGTCGAGATGGCGTCGAAGTGCGCGACCTCGACGCCGGCCGCGATCAGCGAGCGCTCGACGTGCGCGGTGACGCCCGCCTTGGCCACGCCTGGATCCGCGACCACCAGCGCCTTGCTGATGCCCAGCGCGCGCGCTTCCTTGCCGACGTCACCCACCGATCCAATGCCGAACAGGATCCGTGTCGGGTAGCTCCAAACTGCTTCCGCCATCTCAGGTCTCCCAGTGAGGCGGCTAATCTACCAGAGCTGCCGCGCCTCGACTGCCCCCATACAACTCATCCACGAGGCGCGCATAGCGCATCGTCACCTCGCGCCGGCGGATCTTTTGGGTGTGGGTCAATGTCCCATCTTCGACCGTGAAGTCGCGCTCCAGCAGCACGAACGCGCGCACCCGCTCGTACTCGCGGAAGCTCTCCGAGTAGCGCTCGATCTCGCTCGCGTACAGCTTCTCGACCTCCGGGTGACGCAGCAGTGACGGCACGTCCGGCGCGCGCACCTGGTTCTCCGCGCCCCAGCCGCGCAGCTCGTCCAGGTCCGGCACGATCAGCGCGATGTTGTACGGACGCCCGTCGCCGTAGACCATGGCGCTGCGCACGTAGCGCGAGGAGCGCAGCTCGGCCTCCAGCGGCGTGGGTACCACGTAGCGCCCGTTGTCGAGCTTGTACTGCTCCTTGATGCGCCCGGTGACGAACAGGAAGCCGTCCTTGTCGATGTAGCCGAGGTCGCCCGTGCGCAGCCCGCCGTCGCGCGTCAGGGCGCTGGCGCTCTCCTCCGGCAGGTTGTGGTAGGCGCGCATCACGTTCGGGCCGTAGACGATGATCTCGCCATCGCGCGTGTTGGGCCCCACGTCGTAGTCGATCAGCACGCGCACGGAAGGCAGCGGCTTGCCCACCGAGCCGAGCTTGCGCGCACCCGGCCAGTTGGCGCTCACGATCGGCGAGCACTCGGTCAGGCCATAGCCCTCGTAGAGCGTGATGCCGAGGCTGTCGACGAACTCCGCGACCTCCGGCGGCAAGGCCGCGCCTCCGCACACCGCGTAGCGCACGTTGCCACCGAACTGATCGCGCACCGGATTGAACACGAAGCGGTCGTACAGCTTGGCCTTCAGCTCCACCGTGCCGCGCGCCTTGCCCGCACTGCGCACGCGCCGCCGAATGCGCGCGTTGTCGAGCCCGTCGTCGAACAGCCGCCGCGCCAGCGCACCGCGCACCTTGATGCGCTCCTGCAGCGTGTCGTAGATGCGGTTGAACAGCTTGGGCACACTGAACAGCAGCGTCGGCCGCACCTCGAGCAGGCTCTTCATGATGTCTTCCTCGCTCGGCGCGAGGGCCATCGAGGCACCCATCGAGAACAGCCCGTACAGCTCGACCACCTGCCCAAAGGCATGCGCCCACGGCAGGTAAGACAGCGAGCGATCGTCCGCGGTGACCGGGAAGATCCGACGCAGTCCGTTGAGGTTGGAGATCAGGTTGGCGTGCGTGAGCTCGACGCCCTTGGGCCGGCCCATGGTGCCCGACGTGTAGATCAGCGTCGCCAGATCGTGGGGGCGCGGGCGAACCACCGGCCGCGTCTCCCAGAGCGCCTTCTCGGTCAGCTCGTCGAGCGAGATCGCGCCCGCGATACGCCGATGCGAGAGGCACACCACCGTCAGGTTGGGATCCAGATCCGCGCGCCAGCCGTGCACCGCGCTGGCGGCCTCGATGTTGTGCGTGAACACGAAGCGCGGGTTGGCGTCGCGCAGGATGTCGAGCCAGTCGTCGTAGCGCTGGAACGGGTACACCGGCACCAGCACGCCGCCCGCGGTGTAAGTGGCGAACGCGACGGCCGCCCAGTCGGTGCCGTTGCCGGCGATCAGCGCGACGCGATCGCCGCGTTGCAGACCACCCTGAAGCAGCGCCGCGCGCAGCGTCTCCACCTTGCTGGCAAAGTCGCGGTAGCTCAGCCAATGCCAGCCGCGCGCCTCGCGCACGCCGAACAACGGACGGCTGGCGAAGCGCTTGACGCTCGCTTCGTACAGCTCGCAGAGGTCCTTGTACTCAGCGCGCATCAAGCTGGTTCCCGAACATGGATTCGAACCATGATTAGCGGATC
>JBEVNG010000165.1:0-4136 GCA_040508235.1 Polyangiales bacterium
TCGGTGACATCGAGGCCAACCTCGATCCGCTGGTCGGGCGCGATACGGCGTCGGCCAAGGCGCTGCTGGTCGCCGTGCTGGCCGAGCGCGGCAGCGAGCGCGGACAGGTCGCCGCGCTGTCCTACTGCGGAACCCCGTCGCCGGGCACACGCTCCCGCGATCTCGCGGAGCAGGTGCGCGAGCTGCTCGCGAGCGCGACCCAGAGCGTGAGCCTGTACGGCCTCACCATCGGCGAAGACCCCGGCGTGCTCCGCACCGTGGGCGCGCTGATGGGCGGTCGCGACGTGAAGGTGCGCGTGGTCTTCGACCAACGCGACGCGTCGCTCGCGGACGTGCGCGCATACGTCGGCTCGCTAAACGGCGCCGACGTCTTCGCGGTGCCCAACCTGCGCGCGCGCATGGTCGTGGTCGATGACGCCAAGGTGCTGGTCACCAGCGGCGCCTTGAACGCAGTCGAAGAGGACGGCTCTCTGGACGTCGGCGTGCTGTTTCGTGACAACGCCTACGTGCAGGCCTGGAACCTCGAGTGGGAGCGCCTGGTCCAGAGCGGCGTCGCCCTGATCGTGCCCGAGTGATGCGCTAGAGTCGCATCGTGTCCGAAGAAGCACCCACTCCGTACGAGCGCATCGGTGGACCCGAGGGCGTTCGCAAGCTCGTCGATCGGTTCTACGACCACATGAGCGAGCAGCCGCAGGCGGCGAAGATCCTGGCCATGCACCCGGAGTCGCTCGATGGTACGCGTGAGAAGTTCTTCGAGTACCTGAGTGGGTGGCTCGGTGGACCGCAGCTGTACGTGGAGAAGCGTGGCCACCCGCGGCTGCGCATGCGCCACTTTCCGTTCTCGATCGATCAGGATGCCGCCAACGCGTGGATGCACTGCATGCGCATGGCGCTCGACGAGACGGTGAAGGACGCCTTGCTGCGCGAGATGCTGCGCGGCTCGTTCCAGCGCGTCGCCGACCACATGCGCAACGCCGAAGGCGCCTAGTTGCGCGGAAACGGCTCCGGATAGAAGTCGGGCGTGGGCAGGGGCGGGCCGTTCTCGTCGGGCAGGCTGGCGGGATTCAGGCGGCGCACGAAGCCCACGGAGAGCGTCCAGGCCAGGCTGTTGTGCAGCACGTCGCCGCGGAGGGTGCCGACCTCGATCTCGCCCGGCGCGGACCGGCGCTCGCCTTCGTCGAACTTCATGCGCCGGTAGAGCAGCCCGCTCTCGATGCGGATGCCGACCCAGTCGCTCAGCCAGAACAGGGCGCCGAGCAGCGGACCGACGTGCATGCCGAAGCCGAGATCCGAGTTGGCGTTGGAGACGACGAGCTGCTCGCCGACCGTGCGCAGCCAGTTCAGGCGGCCCGTGGTGAAGCCGATCGGCAGGCGGCAGGTGAGCTCGAAGTCGGGCCACGCCAGGCGCGCCATCGGGTCCACTCCCACGTCCACGGTGAACACGCGGGCGTCGATGCCCGGCGCGCCGACCCAGGTCATGGTGGGCGCGACGTGGGCGCCGATGCCGAGCGGGCCGACGCCGACCCAGGCCGCCGAGACCGCCAGGCTGCCCCCGCGTGCATCGCGTCCGCGCGCGCCCAGCACGTCCAGCTCGCGGTCGTAGCGCCCCACCGGCGCCAGCGCGAAGTCGGCGCCGAACCAGACGCGCGCGTGCTCTTGCCACTCGGTCTGCGCCTCGACGCCCGAGGCCCACAACATCAGGGCAAGCGCACCTGCTGCAAGACGCCAATGGTCTGATCGAGGTCGCGCCGCATGCATGACAAGCAATCTCCGAGGCGAAACGGCGGACAGCCGGTGCGTGGCTGGTCCGCGAGTCGCTCCAGCGCAGGTAGCACGCGCGGGTCCAGCTGCTTGCGCATCTCGGCCACGATCTCCTTGCGCTCGGTGCAGCGGTTGGTGAGCTCCAGGTCGGCGAGCAGCGAGAGATACGCCGGCACGCCCGTGCTGCGCACCAGGCGCTTGGCGACCGCGCGACGCTCCTTGACGGTGCGCGACTCGAGCAGCGCCCTGGCCGGCTCCTCGAACACGGGCGGCAGCGGCGCCAGCTCGCCGGCCTTGACGGGCTGCTCTTCTTCCTTGGCCGGCTCGACCTTGGCTTCTTCCTTGGCCGCGGGCTTCTCTTCTTCCGCCACCTCGGGCGCGAGCGCGGCCTCCGGCGTGGACTTGCGCGTCAGCAGCGGGATCAAGAACAGCAGCGCCACCAGGCCGGCGTACATGTGCTTGTGGTACGGCTTGCTGCGCCTCAGCCAGCGCTTGAGATCCGGCACCGGCGTCGAGGCCGTGCGCTGCTGCGCGATCGAGCGCAGCGCATCGCGCACCTCGGCGGCGCTGGCCGGGCGCTCGATCTTGTTCCAGCTCAGCAGCTTCGCGACCAGCGTGCTGAGCTCCTCGCCGGCCGCGAAGTCGAGCTCCAACATGGGCGGCAGCGACTTGAACTGCTTGGCGAAGATCTGCGTGATGTCTTCGCCGTCGAACAGCCGTCGGCCGTTGCACAGCTCCCACAGGATCACGCCGAGCGCGTACAGATCGGTGCGGTGGTCGACCTCACCGGCCGAGGCCTGCTCGGGCGACATGTAGCCGGGCGTGCCGAGGATGGTGCCCGCCTGCGTGAGTGGCCGCGCCACCACGCTCAGGCCCTCCGTGCGACCGGCCAGGCTGGCCACGCCGAAGTCGAGCACCTTGGCCGACTCGCTGCCGTCGGAGCGTTGCTCCAGCAGGACGTTGTCGGGCTTGAGGTCGCGATGCACGATGCCGACGGAGTGCGCCGCGCTGAGCGCGTCCGCGATCTCGGCGCCCAGCCGCGCCGCGCGCCGCGGGTCCATCTGGCCTTTCTTCTCCAGCTCGTGCTGCAGGCTGTGCCCGCGCACCAGCGGCATGACCATGAACGCGCCGCCGTCGGCCAGCTCGCCAAAGTCGATGGCGGCCGCGATGTGTGGGTGGTCGAGCTGCCCGGTGGCGAGCGCCTCGCGCTGGAAGCGCAGCAGCAGCTCCTCGTTGGCCGCCAGGTCGGGGTGGATCACCTTGAACGCGACGCGCTTCTTGAGGTGCAGGTGCTCGGCCACGAACACCACGCCCATGCCGCCCTCGCCGAGCCGCTCGCGGATCACGTAGCGGCCGGCGATCTGCTTGCCGATCCAGTTGTCGCGCACACGCGCGCCGGAGCTGACGTCCAGCTGATCGGGGGTCGCGGCCAACGTGGGCTGCTCGGCGAGGGAGGGCTGTTCCTCGATCGGTGAACCGTCCCCCACTTTCGGCGCCGCTCCCCGCTCGCTCATCGCTGCTCGACCATACAACGTGGAGTCCCCCTTGGGAAACCCAGGGTCGGTCGGTTTGACCCCATCGCGCGGCTGACTAAACCCTGGCGCTTGCCCATGTCGTCCCCCGCCGAAAAGCTCGAACATGACCTCGCCCGCGAGCTGGGTCGCTGCATCGCCGACTTCGGCCTGATCGAAGACGGCGACCGCGTGATGGTGTGCATGAGTGGTGGCAAGGACAGCTACACCCTGCTGCACCTGCTGGAGCGTGCGCGCAAGAAGGCGCCCATCCGCTTCTCGCTGCTGGCCGTGCACCTCGACCAGGGCCACCCCGGCTACGACGGCAAGCCGCTGGAGGGCTGGCTCGCGTCGCACGGCTACGACTACCGCATCCTGCGCGAAGACACCTACAGCATCGTCACCGACCATGTGCCGGAAGGACAGACGTACTGCTCGCTGTGCTCGCGGCTGCGGCGCGGTGTGCTCTACAACGCCGCGCAGTCCCTGGGCTGCACCAAGATCGCGCTCGGCCACCACCGCGACGACGCGATCGAGACCCTGCTGCTCAACCTGATGTTCACGGGCCAGCTCAAGAGCATGCCGCCCAAGCTGATCAGCGACGACAAGCGCAACGTGGTGATCCGCCCGCTGCTGTACGCGGCCGAGCCCAAGATCGCCGAGCTGGCGCGCCACCTGGAGTTCCCGATCCTGCCCTGCGACCTGTGCGGCTCGCAGGACAACCTGATGCGCAAGCAGGTGAAGCAGTTCCTGGAGACGCTGGAGCAGAGCGCACCGCGCGCCAAGGAGAGCATGCTGGCGGCGCTCACCAACGTGCGCGCCACGCACCTGTTCGACCGCGAGCTGTGGCAGAAGCTCGGCCTG
>JBEVNG010000172.1:0-8215 GCA_040508235.1 Polyangiales bacterium
ACGCCCTCGCAGGCGCGCGCCATCTCCGCCTTCTCGGCGTTGGTGATCAGCAGCGTGGGCTTGCAGTCGTCGACGCGCAGACGCAAGCCGTCCAGGCCAAACAGCGTGAACAACGGGACACTGATCGCGCCCGTCAGCATCGCCCCGAACAAACTCACGTAGAACGGCAGCGACGGCTCCAGCATGAAGGCGATGCGGTCGCCCTTCTTGATGCCTTGCTTGGTCAGCCAGTGCGCAAACTGCGCCGAGCCCCTGGCGATGGTGTCGAAGCTCAGGATCTCGTCCGCTCCGTCCGCGTGCGCGATGCGCACCGCTGCGCGTCCGCAGCCATCCGCGTGGCGGATGATGCACTCGTTGACGATGTTGAGGCTCTGACGGTCGCCCTGAAACAGGGCCCACAGCGCGCTCGAATCTGCATGTTTCTGCGCGTCGGCGTGGCGTGTATACGAGGTCAGCAGAGCGCCGTTCGACATGTCGGTGCTATGTCACGAGCTCCCCGCGATTGTAAATGTAGAACGCAGTTCTATATATTGAACATTCAGACACGGAGGTTCGTGATGACCGAGCGCGCCAGACGCCGCCCCCAACGCCACCGCGCACTGGCGAGCGCCGTCGCAAAGAGTAAGGCGCCCGCGATCTCGCGCGCCGCCGCCGTGCTGCGTGCACTCGGTCGCAGCGAGACACCGCTCGGTGTGCAAGCGATCGCACGCGAGCTCGGTCTGGTGCCGAGCACCTGCCTGTACGTGCTGCGCGCGCTGGTCGCGGAGGAGTTCGTGGCGTTCGACCCGGACACCAAGCGCTACGCACTCGATGCGGGGGTACTCACGCTCGCGCAGCCGTGGCTGCGCCGCAATCGCTTCAACGACCTCGCGCAGCCGGCCCTGGATCGCATCGCACAGAGCTGCGAGGTCACCACGCTCGGCGTGCAGATCGTGGGGCTGGAGCACATCATCGTGGTCGCGCTCGCGCAGGCCGGGCAGACGTTCCAGCTCAGCACGCAGATCGGCAGCCGCTTCCCCGCGCTGATCAGCGCCACCGGCCGCTGCATCGCGGCGTTTGGCGACCACCCCGAGGCGGAGCTGGAGGAGCGCTTCCAGGCCCTGCGCTGGGACGCCGCGCCGACGCTGGAGGCGTGGAAGAAGCAGGTCGCGCAGACGCGGCAGCAGGGCGTCGCGGTGGACGCCGGCCACTACATCGCCGGCGTCACCGTGGTCGCCGCGCCGGTCTGGAAGGCGCGCGGCAAGCTCAGCCACGCCCTGGTCGCGATCGGCATCGGCAACGCCGTCGGCAAGGCACGGCTCCCTGCCCTGCAGGACGCCGTGCGCTCCGCCGCGCGCACCATCACCAACCAGCTGTGCGGGGAGGAATAGTCGGCTATTTCGAGAAGCCGAGCACGGCCTTGGTCTCGACGTACTCCAGGAAGCCGTGGTCGCCCCACTCGCGCCCGTTGCCGCTGTGCTTGTAGCCGCCGAACGGCGCGTTGAAGTCGAAGCCGTCGTTGATCACGACCCAGCCCGAGCGGATCTTGCGTGCGATGGCGCGCGCCTTCTCCAGGTCTGCCGACTGCACGTAGCTGGCCAGACCATACTCGGTGTCGTTCGCGATCGCGATCGCCTGCTCGACGTCGTCGTACGCGATGATCGTCAGCACCGGACCGAAGATCTCCTCGCGGGCGATCGTCATGTCGTTGCGCACATTCGCGAACACGGTGGGCCTGACGTAGTAGCCCTTCTTCAGACCGTCAGGTCGACCCGGTCCACCCGCGACGACCTTGGCGCCCTCTTCGATGCCCTTCTGGATATAGCCCTGGATCTTGTCGAACTGCGCCTTCGACACCACAGGGCCGATCGCGAAGCTGCCGCTGGGATCACCGACCGTGACCTTCGACGCGGCGTCCTGCGCGATGCGGATCGCCTCCTCCAGGCGCGCCTTGGGCACGAGCATGCGCGAGGGCGCACTGCAGGTCTGTCCGGAGTTGCCCATCAGGGAGCCGACGCCACCCGCGACCGCCGCCGCGAAGTTGGCGTCGTCGAGGATGATGTTCGGGCCCTTGCCGCCGAGCTCCTGCGCCACGCGCTTGAACGTCGGCGCCGCGTTCTTCGCGATCTCGGCGCCGGCGCGGTTGGAGCCAGTGAACGAGATCAGGTCGACCTCGGGGTGGCTCGACAGCGGGATACCCACCGCCGGGCCGGTGCCCTGCACCAGGTTGAAGACGCCCGGCGGCACCTTGGCCGCGTCGAGGATCTCGGTGAAGATCTGCGCCGAGAAAGGCGAGTTCTCGGATGGCTTGAACACCACCGTGCAGCCCACGGCCAGGGCCGGGAAGGCCTTGACCGCGACCTGGTTCATCGGCCAGTTCCACGGCGTGATCAAGCCCGCGACGCCGATCGGTTCCTTGACGATCAGCGTGTTGCCGCGCTGCTGCTCGAACTCGTACGCCTTGAGGTTCTCGATCACCGTGGTGAGGTGGCCGATGCCGAGCCCGACCTGGAAGCCGTTGGCGAGCGCGCTCGGCGCACCCATCTCCTCCGTAATCGCCGCCGCCAGATCCGCCTGACGCTTCTGGTACTGCTCCGCGATGCGCTGCAGCACGTCGAGGCGCTCTTGCTTGCTCGTCTGCGACCAGCTCGCGAACGCCTTGCGCGCGGCCTTGACCGCACGATCTACGTCCGCCGCCGTACCGAGCGCGACCTTGCCCGCCACCTGCTCCGTGGCCGGATTGATGACGTCGAAGGTCTCCTTGCCGGCCGGCTCGACCCACTTGCCGTCGATGTAGAACTTCAGATATTCGCGCATGAAGAGCTCTCCGTTCTCACTGCGTGCCTTCGGCGTACCAGGTGCGGAACTCGTCGTAGTTCGGCGTGTCCTTGTTCTCGTTGCCGCCGTGGTTGGCGACCGGATCGATCGGCACGTGGATGACGGTGGGCTTGCCGCTCGCGAAGGCTTCCTTGATGGCGGGCCCGAGGTCGGCGGCCTTCTCGACATAGACGCCGCGGCAACCGAGGCCCTCGGCGATCTTGTCGAAGCGGACTTCCTTGCTCCAGTGCACGCCCGGCTCGGTCGTCTTGCCGTGTCCGAAGGTACGCTTGTAGACGCCTACCTCGAGTCCCCACTGGTTGTCGACACCTACCACCGTGACGATGGGGAGCTTGTGGCGCGCGGCCACCTCCAGCTCGGCGATGTGGAACAGGAACGCCGAGTCGCTGGTCGTGAACAGCACCGGACGTTTGCCGCCATCTTGGATCGATGCGCCGATCGCGTAAGGCAGACCGGTACCGAGATGACCAAAGTTCTGGTTCCACACCACGTCGTGCGGTTTGCACTGCAGGTAGGTCCAGGTGAAGATCACCGTGCCGCCGCCGTCGCGCACGTGGATGCCGTCGGCCGGGAACGCCTTGGTGGCCTCGACCACCCAGCGTGCGGTGTGCATCGCGCCATCGAGGTTGGGCGCGCTCTCGGCCAGGTCGGCCAGGCGCTTCTTGTCTTCTTCGACGTAGCGCGCGAGCTCCGGACCAGGCTTGCGCGGCGCGCTCTTCAGCGCCGCCGACAGCTGCGGCACCACCGTGCGCAGGTCGCCGACCAGCGGCACGTCGATCGGACGGTTGACGCCGATCGCGGCCGGGTCGAGCTCGATGTAGACCCACTTGCGGTTCTTGTCGTTCTCCGGCCAGTGCCGCCACTTGCCGTAGTGCGAGGGCTCGCCAAGCTCGGTGCCGATCGCGACGCACAGATCGGACTTCTGCACCGCCTCGTTGGCGACCTTGGAGAACCCGTACGGGAAGGTGCGATCCTCGAGGCCCGGGATGAACGCCGTGCCACCCGATGTCTGCACGACCGGGCACTGCATCAGGTCCGCCAGCTCCTTGACCTGCGCACCACCGCGCGAGGTCTGCACCGCGTGTCCGACCAACAGGATCGGGTTCTTGGCGGCCTTGATCAGCTCGACGGCCTTGGCGACCTGCGTGCCGTCGGCGCCCGGCTTCACCAGGCGATACTTCTCGGGCGGCAGCGGCGGCGGCAGATCGAGCTCGGCCTGGATCACGTGCGACGGATACTCGATGTAGACCGGGCCCGGCGTGCCGGACTGGCAGACGCGGAAGGCGTGGCGGAAGATCTCGTCGGTCTGCTCCGCGTACTCGATGCTGGCGCTGTACTTGACGGAGTTCGCGAACAGCGGCTCTTGCTTCACGAACTGGATCCGACCGCGGCGCACGCGCTGCTCGGTCAGTCGTCCACGCTGCCCACCGAGGAAGATGACAGGCGAGTTCTCGACCTTGGCGCACATCATCGCGCCGGCGGTGTTGGCGATGCCTGGTCCAAGCGTCGCGATCGCCAGCGCCGGCGTGCCGTTCATGCGCGCCCATGCCTCGGCCATGAAGCCCACTGCCAGCTCGTGGTGCGGCGTCACGATCGTCCAGCCGCGCTTCTCGGCTTCGACGAACAAGTGCACGAAGTTCGGGTCGGGGATACCGAAGACGGTCTTGATGCCCTCGGCCTCGAAGAGTTGCAGGATCCGTTCGTAAACTTTAACCGCCATGACGAGCCTTGTTTCTTTCTCAGCGGACGAGCCGCTCGGGGGGAATCAGACGCTGGGGCGCGCCGCGGCCCATGTAGTCGGCCAGCACGCGATGGAAGTTGATGACCTTCTGCTCTTGGTGCGGGTTGGGGAACGCGCCGCGGAAGCCGCGCGACCTCATGCCCTTCTGCACGGCGGCCATGTTCGAGAAGTCCTGCGACAACACCAGGCCCCACTTCTCCGCGGTCGGCTCCGCGTACACCCACTCCGTCTTCGGCTCGTTCGCCTCCGGGAAGCGCTCGATGGCGTACGACTCGAAGATGCACTGGTGGGGACTGTCGCCGTAGGGGCGCGCGCGGTAGCAGAGCGCGAAGGTGATGCCCTGCAGGATCGCCATGTTGGGGAACACGCTCCAGGCCAGGCCCGCCTTGGACATCTGGTCGGGCGTGATCGTCGGCCACACCACGCCGCGCGCCGCGTCGTCTGCCTTGGCGGCGGACAGCCAGTGCTTGATCACGTCGCCGGGGGTGGTGTCTTCCGGCAGCTCCTCGACCAAGCGCTTGGCCGCGTTCACCAGCGTCTCGGTGGTGCTCGCGCTGTTGACGGTCTTGTAGATCTCGTTCTGCAGCTCGTACGTGGAGACGCGCGGATCCTTACCCTTGCCCGCACGCGTGATGGTGCTGCTCTGCTTCATCTTCATGGTCGGGTCGCGCTCGTCGAAGCCGCTGACTCCGTGCGAGCCGTGCGCCGCGCTGTACGCGTAGTACTGGCCGTACTTCAGTAGCTGACGGTGCGTGCCCTCGACGTGATAGGGCTCCATGAAGGCTTCGATCGCGGTCTTCCAGTTGCAGTCGAAGACCACCCACTGGCGCCACTTGTAGCGCATCTTCTGCAGCTCGAACGGGTCGAGGTGGGTCGCCGCCGGCTCCAGATACTCGCGCAGCGAGACCGCGTCGGGATCCATGTTGACGAAGATCCAGCCGCCCCAGGTGTCGACCTTCACTTCGTTGAGCCGCGTGCCCTCGTCGGAGAGGAAGCCCTTCCAGTCCTGCTCGTCGAGCTTGAACGTGCACTTGCCGTCGAGGTCGTAGCGCCAGGCGTGGAAGCCACACACGAACTCGTTGCGGTTGCCGCATGCGCTGTGCGCGCCCGCGTTGTTGTCGACCAGCCGGCGGCCACGGTGCGAACAGACGTTGTGGAACGCCTTGAGCGTGCCCGCCTCGGTGCGCACGATGAGGATCGAGTCCTCGCCGATGTCGTAGGTCAGGAAGTCGCCGGCGTTCTTGAGCTCCTCGTCGCGACCTGCGTGTTGCCAGACCTTGGACCAGAGCTTGTCACCCTCCGCCTGCGCGTACTCGCGCGAGACGTACGGCTCCACCGAGAAGGTGAGCGGCTCGGGGACTTCCTCGATGCTGATGTTGGGACGTTCCTTCACGACGTTGCCTCCCCAGGTTTCCTCCCTCGCACACTTCCGGTCGCGTAATCAACACTGTTGTTGATTCAAATCGGAGTCAAGCGCTGCGGAAGGCCAAGTCCGTGCACACCGCGCGCGACCGTGACAGCGTGGCGACCATGAGTAGCGAGAGCGAAGTTCGGCTCGACCTGGAGCTGTGGCGCGAGTCGAGCAGCCTGGTGTTCGACTTCGACGTCTCCTCGGTGCTGGTGTCGGAGTCGCGCTGCCTGCTGCACGCGCCGCTCACGCCCGACCTGCGCAACGAAGCGGGCGCACCCGTGCTCGGAATGTTGGTCTCGCTACTCGACGTGGCCGCTGCCGAGCCGGCGCTGGTCACATGCCGGCCCGACTGGACGGCGACCCAGAACCTCAGCCTCCACGCCACCCAGGCCGCGTGGCGCGATGGGCCCGTGGTGATCGACGTGCAGCTGCTGCGCGCGGGCAAGAAGTCGATCACCATGGCGGCCAGGGTCCACGACGCAGGCGGCGAGACCGACTTCACGTTGCTGCAGCGCGCCATCGACGACGGCAGCGCGGCCTGCACCGCGCGCGGCCTGGTGAGCTTCGTGCGTCTGCCGCGTGCGTCCGCCAGCGGCATGGAGAGCTACGAGCCGTGGAACTGGATCGGCAAGGTGCGTCGTCGCACCTACAAGAAACCGCCCTCGGGCAACCTGCTGGCGCGCATGGGCGCGCGCATCCTCGACGCCGACCAGGGTGTACTGGAGCTGCCGCGCACGCCGTACGTGTCGAACGCGATCGGCACCATCTTCGGCGGCGCGCAGGCCTCGCTGCTGCAGCTCGCCGCGGAGGCGATGCGCCCGGGTCGCGTCGCGACCGACATCGAGCTGCACTACCTCTCGCAGCTGCGCGTCGGCCCCGCGCGCACACGCGGCACCGTGTTGCGCGATGCTCCCGATCACAACGTGATCAGCCTGGAGCTCACGGATGCGGGCTACGGCGACCACGTGCTCGCGCTCGCCACCGTCACGTTGCAGCGCCCCGCTTGAGCGGACCGCCACGCACATTCGTGTTACCGTGGCCGGCCAGGGCTTCAAAGTGGGACGAAAGGTTGCACAAAATCGAGCAGAGCCGACGCCCGTCGACCGGGCGGACGAACGGCGCAAGCTCGAGGTAGCTCGAAAGCGTGAGGGAATCCTCGACGCGGCCGCGCGGGCGTTCGCGCGCGGCGGCTACCACGCGACCACCATGCAGGACATCGCGCGTGAGGCCGGCTACACGCCGCCTTCGCTGTACGTCTACTTCGAGGGCAAGGAGCAGATCTTCGTCGAGCTCGCGACGCTGCTCTCGCGCGAGTTCATGGCCGCGTTCAGCGAGCCGATGCCCGCCGAGGCCCTGCTGCCCGAGCGGCTGGAGATCTTGCTGACGCGCCTGTTCGCGACCGCGGATCGTTATCGCGACGCGGTCACCACGTTCATGGTCGCGCGCCTGTCCGGCGAGACGCTACTCAGCCAGGGCATGACGTCCGGCACCAACCAGGGCGCGCACTTCTCCAGCGTAAGCTTGCTGACCAGCTGGCTGCGCGCGAACACCAAGCGCGGCGAGCTGGGCGAGCGCAGGCTCGAGGACCTCGGCGTGGCGCTGGCCGGCCTCGCCCACGCGTTCTGCATCCAGTGGCTCTCCGAGGGCAAGGACAGCGCGGCCACCACGGTTTCCCGCATCGTTCCGGTGTTCTTGTACGGCGCGCTGGGCGAGCCCCGCAGCGCCAAGACCACCCGCTCGCGCGAGCGCTGAGCCCTCGCCCGTCAGCGCGTCCGAGTTCGCGTACTCACTGAGCTTTGGCTTTGGCCGCGGGGTGCCAACGCTTGGCCGTGGCCAACGACACACATCGTCGCCGTGCCGGTTTACGCGTTGATTCTGGAGTTCGCGCGGCGACGATGCGCGCTGCGTATTGACATCGCGACTTTAACGGCCGATAAAGTCTTCCTAACGCAGGTTATTGCGCGGAAGCTTGGCAGGTACAACATGGGTGCGAACGTGTCGGAAGCCATCCACTGGGATCCCTACAACCCCACTTACTTTCGAGACCCTTACCCGGTCTTTCGTCGGCTTCGTGAAGAGGCGCCGGTCTATCACAACGAAGAACACGGCTTCTACGCGATCAGCCGCTACGCCGAGGTCGAGCGCGGCCTGAAGGACTGGGAGACGTTCAGCTCCGCACGCGGCGGCATCATGGAGATCATCAAGGCCAACGCGACCTTCCCGAGCAGCCTGTTCATCTTCCAGGA
>JBEVNG010000186.1:0-12303 GCA_040508235.1 Polyangiales bacterium
AAGATCCTGGTGAGCTGGAACGCGCTGGCGATAGGCGCCCTCGCCGAGGCCGCGCGCGTGCTCGACGAGCCGCGCTACCGCGACGCGGCGATCCGCGCCGCGGGCGACCTCGCGCGGCGCTGCACGCGGCCAGATGGTGGCCTTTACCGAACGGCGCGCGGCGCGCACGCCCACCTCGACGCGTACCTCGAGGACTACGCGTTCTTGAGCACGGCGCTGATCGATCTATACGAAGCGGGCGCGTCGCTGCACTACCTGGAGCGCGCGCTCTCGCTGTGCGAGCGCATGACGCGCGACTTCGCGGACAGCGAGGGAGGCTTCTACCAGACCGCGCACGATCACGAGGTCCTGCTCGCGCGCCCACGCGACAGCCAGGACGACGCCTTGCCCAACGCCAACGCGATCGCCGCCGAGGCCTGCGCGCGCTTGGCCGCGCACTTCGCACGGGACGACCTGCGCCAGCAGGCGGAGCGCGCCGTGGAGCGAGCGGGCTCGCTGGTCATGCGCTCGCCGCGCGCGTTCGCCAGCACGCTTGCCGTGGCGGATCTGCTCGCGCGCGGACCCGTGGAGATCGCGGTCGTGGGCTCCGAGCAGGACAGCGAGCCACTGCGCCGGGCCGTGGCCCGTGTGTACCTGCCAAATCGCATCCTGGGCTACGGTTTGGGCTCGGAACCCCTGCCGCTAATAGCTGGGAAGACAATGGTGCGCGGCGCGCCAGCGGTGTACGTGTGTCGTGACTTCGCCTGCGAGGCGCCGTTGACCCGCCCCGAAGACGTCGTGACGTCCCTGCAAAACCGCGCTTCGGGTTGACCGGAGCGTGGTCTTCCGCTTGAACACGTCCGTTTTGCGTCGCGTGGCCTGCTGGCCCGCTCCCATCGAAAGGGCCTGACTCATGTCTCGACTCCTCGACGTCACCGGCGTCGGCAATGCCATCGTGGATGTCCTCGCCAGGACGGAAGAGGCCGCCCTGCAGAGCCTCGGCCTGCAGAAGGGCAGCATGGCCCTGATCGATGCCGCGCGCGCGGACAGCCTGTACGAGCAGATGGGTCCCGCGATCGAGGTCAGCGGTGGCTCGGTCGCCAACAGCATGGCGGGCATCGCCTCGCTGGGCGGCGCGGCGGCGTACATCGGCAAGGTCAAGGGCGACCAGCTGGGCGACGTGTTCGCGCACGACATCCGCTCGGTCGGCGTGGAGTTCGACACCAAGAAGGCGCTCGGCGGCCCCGCCACCGCGCGCTGCCTGGTGCTGGTCACGCCGGACGGCGAGCGCACGCTCAACACGTACCTCGGCGCCTGCGTCGAGCTCGGGCCGGAGGACATCGACGAGTCCCTGATCGCGCGCAGCAAGGTGGTCTACCTGGAGGGCTACCTGTGGGATCCGCCGCGCGCCAAGGAGGCGATGCTCAAGGCCGCCAACCTCGCGCACAAGCACGGCCAGCGCGTCGCGCTCTCGCTCTCGGACGGCTTCTGCGTCGCGCGCCACCGCAGCGAGTTCGCGCGCCTGATCGAGGACCACGTCGACATCCTGTTCGCCAACGAGAGCGAGGTCACGTCACTCACGGAGACGGACGACTTCGAGCAGGCGGCGGCCGCGGTGAAGGATCGCTGCGAGGTCGCCGTGCTCACGCGCGGTGGCAAGGGCGCCGTCATCCTCACGCACGGAGAGCGCTTCGAGGTGCCCGCCGAGCGCATCGAGCAGCTGGTCGACACCACCGGCGCGGGCGACCTGTTCGCGGCCGGCTTCCTGTACGGCTTCACGCACGGCTACGGCCCGGCCGACTCGGCGCGCCTCGGTGCCATCGCCGCGGCCGAGGTCATCAGCCACCTCGGCGCGCGCCCGGCGACGTCGCTGCGCGAGCTGATCACGTCGCGCGGTCTCGGGTGAGAGCGCTGTTGCTGTCGGCCGCACTGCTCGCCGTACCCGCGCTGGTGCTGGCCAAGCCGTTGATCGTGCCGGAACCGCTGATCGAGGCCTGCGCCAAGAAGCCGGTGGGCGCGCCGTGCACCGTCACGTTTGGTGGCACCACCAAGAACGGCGCCTGCACCAAGCTGCCCGACGACACGCTCGCCTGCATGCAGGCCCGCAAGCCCAAGAAGTAGGCACGCAGCTTGCTCAACCTCGCCCAGGCGCCCGGGCTGGCACAGGCTGGCGCGTCGTGGAGGTCGGATATGGGCTGGCACGTAAAGGCTGCGATCCTGGTTACTCTCCTGGCGGGCTGCGGCGCGGAGAGCCTGCCGCTCGCGGGACGGCAGTTCCTCTTGAGCAGCTCGGAGGGCTTCACGCCTGTGTCCGGGACCACGGTGCGGCTCGGCTTCCAGGACCGGGAGCTGAACGTCAGCGCCGGCTGCAACGGCATGTTCGGCGACTACACGCTGCGCGACGGGGTGCTGGATGTCGCGGGCCTGGGCAGCACGCTCAAGGGCTGCGCGGCGGACCTGGCGGCGCAAGACCAGCGCCTGGCGGAGTTCATCACCTCCAAGCCGTCACTCTCGCTGCTCGACAACCAACTCACGCTCGCGGGCGGCGGCACCACGCTGGTCTTCCTCGATCGCGAGGTCGCCGATCCCGACCGTCCGTTGGTCGCCACGCAGTGGGAGATCGACACGCTGATCAAGGGCGACTTCGCCAGCTCTGGCCGAGACATGCCCGAGCCCCGCATCGTGTTCGCGCAGGACGGCACGTTCAACGTGTTCGGTCCGTGCAACACGGCCGGCGGTCGCTACGGCGTGCAGGGCTCGCGCATCACGCTCTCCGAGGTCAGCGTCGACGAGGCCGCGTGCGCCGGTTCACAGGGCATGATCGAGGCGCACCTGTGGTCGGTGTTCAAGGATGGCGCGGCATTGAGCTTCGAGATCGAGGCGAGCACCATTCGAATCATGAACGGCGACCTCGGCGTCGCCGGCCGCGTGAAGGAGCCCTGACGCGGGCTGGCCGGTCCATTCAGGCCGATTGCCGGCCGTGGTCGGACCATGCCAGCTTGCGGCTTCCTTCTTCTTCTTAGCGTGATCTTATGACGTTGAAGACTCCGCTCGCGCTGCTGCTGGCGCTGGGCGCCTGCACGCCAGATCGCCCCGATGGCGCGTACAAGCCGGTCTACACCGATGGCGGCAGGCCCTGCCGTGCCGGCTACTGCGATGACGCAGCCGCCGACGAAGAAGACGCGAGCGACGACCTCGCGTTCCCCGAGCCGGACGCCGGGGACGGCTTCGAGCTCGACGCCGGAGAGCGCAACCTCGACGACCCGCTCACCGGCCTGGAGGCGCTCTACCTGATGCGCGTCGACTACTACTCGATCGTCGACGAGCGCGACCAGCTGAACAACCGACTGCGCTTGAAGAACCGCGTCAGCAACCTGTTCCTGACCGAGCTCAAGTCCGTCGACGGCAAGCTGCGCGCGCGCGAGAAGATGTGCTTCCAGTCGTCGGCCCACAAGTGCCTGGACGGGTGCATGGACTGGGACACGGTGTACGGCCCGCGCTTGCCCAACGAGTACAAGAAAATGGCGCCCATCGAGCGCACGTACACCATCGCGACCAACGCGGACGGCAGCTACAAGCTGACCGCGGAGCGCTCGCTGATGCCGCTCGGCTACAGCGAGCCCGCACCGGGCAACACGCCGCTCCCCACACAGCTCTCCGACCCGCGCGTCTGGCAGCTCACGGACGTCACCACCAGCGCCCGCGGCGTGCAGACCACGCTCCAGGGCACGCTGATCGCGGGCCCGCTGCGTCCGGCGCTCGACTGCGAGGTCGACTCGGTGATGCTGTTCGGCACCGCCTTCCAGAGCCAGCTCGCGCGCCTCGACGCCGCGGCTCTCGCCGAGCGCAGTCCGCAGGTCAGCACCGCTGGCTCCAAGGCCCAGGTGCTCTACGTCGATGGCGACCCCGCCGCCGTGTGCACCGAAGAAGAGCTCGCCGGCCGCTCGGGCGGCACCGAGACCGCCCTGGTGCGCTTCCGGAAGACCGACCTGCGCGCCTGCCCCGGCAGCGCCAACGAGTTCGAGCAGCTGTTCCCCGTCACCGCCAGCGAACGCGACATCGACCCGCCCACGCTCACCGACGCCCCGCCGTGAGGCCGCAGCTCTCTACGGAGCGGCGAGCGGGTGGGCGGCGTTGTAGGGGTCGAACTTGCCTCGGCTCGCTCACGTCTTGACGGTCGGCCCCGCCTTCGCGCCCGCCAGGTTCGAGTCGGCCTCGACCGCGATCAGACGCACGCGCCCCGTCGCGACCAGCTCGCCCTTCTCGTTGCGGATCTCCGCCTCCCACAGCTGCGTGCGCCGACCGACCGAGAGCGGCTTGGCCACCGCGCGCAAGGTTCCGGTGCGCGTCGCCTTGAGGAAGCTGGTGTGGTTGTCGACCCCGACCACGTAGTTGCCGCGCTTGCTCGCGTGCATGTAGCCGCCCACCGAGCACACGGTCTCGACGATCGCGCAGTACACGCCGCCGTGCACGATGCCCATCGGCTGGTGGTGCTTGGGCGAGACGGGCAGCTCCGCCACCACCTCCTGCTCGCCCACGCTGATCAAGGTCAGATCGATCAGGCTACTCAGGCCATCTCCGGTGTTGCTCATCGTTCCTCGACTTTCCGTTCCAGACCGTAGCGCGCCAGCTTGCGATACAGCGTATTGCGCGGCACGCCCAGCTGCTTTGCCACCTTGCTCACGTTCCAGCGGCCCGCCTCCAGCGCGGACAGCAGCCGCTCCGCTTCCTTGCGCGCGAACTCTTCCCGCGACGAGGCGACCACCGGCGGCGGCACGCGCGCGCCTCCGAGGCCCAGGTCGCCCTCGTGGATCACACCCTGCGTCGCCAGCACGCTCGCACGCAGCAGCGTGTTCTGCAGCTCGCGCACGTTGCCCGGCCAGCCGTGGGCCAGCAGCGCGCGCACTGCGTCCGGCGCCAGCGACAGCGACTGCCCGGTCTCCTGGCTGCGCTTGTTCAGGATGCTCTCCGCGATCGGCACGATGTCCTCGTGGCGCTCGCGCAGCGGCGGGATGGTCAGCTCCACCACACCCACGCGGTAGTAGAGGTCTTCGCGGAACTCGCCGGCCGCCACACGCTGCTTTAGGTTGCGATTGGTCGCGCAGACGAGCCGCACGTCGACCTTCTGGCTGCGCGTCGCGCCCACCGCGCGTACCTCGCCGTCGTTGAGCACGCGCAGCAGCTTGGCCTGCATCGCCAGCGGCAGCTCTCCCAGCTCGTCGAGGAACAGCGTGCCTCCACGCGCGCTCACGAACAGGCCCTCGCGTGCGCTCACCGCGCCGGTGAAGGCGCCCTTCACGTGGCCGAACAGCTCGCTCTCCAGCAAGGGCGCGGGCAGCGCGGCGCAGTTGATGCCCACGAAGCGCCGCTGCTTGCGCGCGCCGTGCATGTGCAGCGCCCGTGCGATCAGCTCCTTGCCGGTGCCGCTCTCGCCCTGCACCAGCACACTCAGGTCGCTGTCGATCACGCGGTCGAGCGTGGAGAGCACACGCTGCATCGCCTCGCCGCGGCCCACGATCTCGTCGTAGGCGTAGCGCGTGCGCTGCTGCGAGAGCTCGTGCGAGAGCTGCTCGATCTGCACCGCTTGCCCACGCGCCAGCTCCGCGATGCGCTGCTTGTCGCGCGCCAGCTCGCGCTGCTGTGCCTCCAGCGTCGCCACCAGCTCGGCGTGCGAGAGCGCGATCGCGACCTGGTCGGCGAACGTCAGCAGCAGCTCCGCGTCCTCCGGCGCGAAGCGCGCGCGCGCGAGCCGGTTGTCGAGGTAGAGCGCGCCGAGCACGCCGCTCTTGCCCTGGATCGGCGCGCACAGCACCGACTTCAGCTGCATCGCGTGCACCGAGGCCTGGCGCGCGAAGCGTGGGTCGCTGCCCGCATCCACGGTCAGCACCGGCTCGCCGGCGCGGATCACACGCTCGGCGATCGAGCGGCTCCACTTCCAGTCGGCGCGGCGCACGCGCACACCCTCCATGTTGCGCGCCAGGGCCACCTCGGACGCCTGCTCCGCGCGCAACAGCACGAAGCCACGCTCCGCGCCGCTGAGCTCGATCGCGGCGTCGAGCGCGAACGCCAGCACCTCGTCGCGTCGGTGCATCGCGCCCAGCCGTCGATTCAGCTCGCGCACGCGAGCCAGGCTCAGCGTCGCGCGACCTCGCTGCGGCGCGGGACGTCCCAGCTGGCTGCGGCGCGGGTGCGCCCAGAACGCATCGCGCAGCGGCGCCGGCAGGTCGAGCGCGATGCGCTCCCAGCGACCCCGCGCGCGCACCGTGTGTTCGTTCGCCAGCGCCTCGGCGCCGAGTCCGCGATAGAGCAGCGCCAGCGCTCCCTCCAGTCGCGCCGTCCACACTTCATCGCCGCGCACGCGCTCCAGCGCTCGCTCCACACGCTGCGCGACCGTGCGCCGCTCCTCCGGTTGCGCCACGGCGGCGTGCGCCTCGACGTGGCGCGCCATCACGTCGGGCTCGGCATCCTCGACCGCCGTGATCACCACGCGCTCGCCGGCCGCGTGGGCCGCCCAGATCGCCAGCGCCTCGGCCTCCATGCGCTCGCGCCGCGGCGCACGCGCGATCACCTCCGCCAGCTGCGCGCGCGCATCCTCGCCCGTCAGCAGCGCCAGCTCCGCACGGTAGAGTGTGATGCCCACGTCGAGCGCGGCGGTGCCTCCCTCCAGCGCGTCCAGCTCGCGCCTCGCACGCGCGAAGTCTCCGATCTCGATCGTGAGGTTGGCCAGGTTCGCGCGCAGGTTGCGCTCGCTGCCGCGTCGGCCGAGGGCCCGCGCCAGCCGCAGCGCGCGCTCGTAGCTGCGCAGCGCCAGCCCCCACGCACCCAGCTGTTGGCGCACGCCGGCCAGGTTCGCGAGCGCGTTCGCGATCAAGTCGTTCAGGCCGCCCGACTCGGCCAGCGCGAGCGCGTCGGCGTACGCGGTGGCTGCGTCCGCGGGGCGCCCTGCACGCAGCGCGACCAGGCCGAGCAACGAGGCGCAGCGTGCGCGCGCCCGCACGTCGTCCGCCAGCGCAAGCGCCTGGTTCAGGTGCGTGCGCGCAGCGTCGAGTCGGCCCAGGTACGACGCGGCCAGGCCCGCCGTCTCCATCGTGCGCGCGTCCTGCTCGTCGCGGCACAGCGCGAGCGCGCCCGCGTAGTCGCCGTTGCGCACCAGCACGCGCGCCCGGAGCTCGTCGGGCACGCTGGTTGCTCTCTCCAGCATCAGGCGGGCGCGACGTGGCTTGCCCAGCGCCAGGTACGTCTCCGCGGCCTCCAGCCAGACCTCGCCTCCATGACGCAGCGCGCGGGCCAGCAACGTCAGCGCGCGCGGTGCCTCGCCCGCCAGGCGCGCCAGCTCGGCCGCGAACACCAGCTCGCCCGCGTTCATCCAGCTCGTCTCGACGCGCGCGAACGAGCGTGGAGCCGCTCGCAGTCGAGCTTGCGCGCTCTTCAGCAAGCTGCGCGCCTCGAGCGTCAGGTCCGCGCGCGCGAAGTGGTCGATCGCCAGCGCCGGGTCGTCGGTCTGCCGTGCGGCGCGTGCGTGCAGGTCGCGCACCATGCGCGCATCCAGCTTGGCGAGCAGCGTGC
The DNA here is from genome assembly GCA_040508235.1 of Polyangiales bacterium. GTDB lineage: Bacteria > Myxococcota_A > Polyangia > Polyangiales > DASUME01 > DASUME01. The sequence goes on from JBEVNG010000186.1 coordinate 7,546, forward strand.
GGTCGGCGTCGCGCGCCAGCTCCGCACGCTCGTTGCGCCAGCACAGCAGCTCGCGCTCGAACAGGCGCTCGGACGGCTTCCTGGCGCTGCCCAGGATCGCGGCCTCGGCCAGGCTGCGGCGCTCGTGCGCGTCGAGCCCCATCAAGTTCACGTCGGACACGTCGCAGGCGTCGAGCGTGGTCACGCGTCCACTCTGCAGCGCGGCCAGCGTGCGCTCCAGGTAGCGCGGCAGGCCGCCGGTGAAGCGCAGCAGCGCGTCGCGATCGATCACCACGTCGTCCGCCCACACATCGACGGCGTCGCGCTCCAGCGGGCGCAGCGTGATCACGCGCGCCTCCACCGGCGGCGGCTCGTTCGACACCACCACGATGGACAGCTTGCCCGTGCGCGCGCGCAGCGCGAGCTCGAGCGTGTCGTCGAGGCGCGCGTCGTCGATCACCAGCGCGCACGGCTGCTCCGCCAGCTCCTCCAGCTGATCGAGCAGCTGCTCGTCACTCACGGCGGGCGCCCCGAAGCGGCGCGCGAGCGCGTCGCGGACGGAGCCCTCCAGCCACTCGACGCGCTCCGCGGTCGCGAACGCCAGCTCGCGCAGCAGACGCGAGCGTCCACTGCCGGGTGCGCCCGCGAGCCAGAGCACCTCGCCGCGCAGCAGTCCTTGCTCCGCTTGCTTCAGCTCGCGCTCGCGTCCCAGCAGCCTCGGTGCACGCCCGCGTCGCGCCTCGACGTCTCGCGTGTCGCCCAGCAGCGCGAGCACCTCACGTGCCGACGTCGGCCGGTCGCGCTCGGAGGTGAGGCGCTCGATCAGCGGCGCCAGCGGCGCCGGTGCGCCGAGCTCGCGCAGCATCACGCCGAACGCGTACAGGTCCGCGCGCTCGTCGGCCGCGCGCCCTTCGCGCAGCTCGGGGGCCAGGTAGCCAGGCGTTCCCGCGAGCGTGCTGCTGACGTGGCCCAGCGGCGCCGCGCAGCCGAGATCGATCAGCACGCCGCGTCCGCGCTCGTCGATCAGTACGTTCTCGGGCTTCACGTCGCCGTGACGCAGGCCCGCGCGGTGCAGCGTGTGCAAGGCGTCGAGCACGTCGCACAGCGGCTCGCGCGCAAAGCCGTGCAGCGCCACGTGCGCACGCAGGTCGCCACCGCGCACGAGGTCGGCCGTGTACAGCGCACGCGCGCGCTTGCCGATGCGCGTCACGCAGTAGCTGCGGACGCGGGCCAGGTGCGGGTGCACCAGCTCGCGCAAGCGCTCGAACTCGCGCTGCAGCAACGCGGGCGGCTGCTCGGCCGACAACAGCTTGAGCGCGACCTCCTCGCCGGCGACCAGGTCCTGCGCGCGATACGCCGACGCCGCCCCGCCCTGCCCCAGCTTGGGGCCGAGCCGGTAGCGGTGAGCGAGCAGGCTGCCCTCGGCCGGTTGCACGGATCGGAGCGTCCCATGCGGCTCAACGTGGAACAACTTGGAACACCATCGCCTGGCGACGATTGGAGCTAAGTCGCTGCCACAGTGGGTGAATTGCGAATCTCCCCACCGTGGCACGTGCGCTGCACAAGGGAGGGTGCCAACTCAGCCCGAGAGGAACTCATGCGACACCTTGCTCCCGCACTCGCCCTGTGTGCGCTCGCCGGCCTGGCCGGGGGGTGCTCCGACGACAGCCCCGGCGACAGCCAGAACCTCGACTCGCAGAAGCTCGCGGCCAAGCGCGCCTTCGAGCAGAAGATGCGCGAGTCGAGCCCCGACTCGCCCGTGTCGAGCGACGACGATCCCTGTACCGCCAACCGCTGGTACGGCGATGGCGCCTGCGACAGCTGGTGTCCGGACGGCGACAAACAAGATTGCACCGACGACGTCGCGTGCGCCCAGTTCTGGAGCCCGGCCGACGGCAAGTGCGACTGGAGCGATCCGTGTGGTCCGGTCCAGGACGAAGACTGCCAGCGGGACGGCGGCGCCGGCGGCGCGACGTGCACGCTGATCCTCAGGGCGCCCGATGGCGTGTGCGACGAGATGGATCCGTGCTCCGCGGTGCAGGATGCCGATTGCCAAGGTGGCGGCACCGATCCCGTCGCGTGCACGCGCATCTTCAAGCCCGCCGACGGCAAGTGCGACTGGAGTGATCCGTGCGCGCCGCTGCAGGACGAGGACTGCCAGATGAAGGAGCCGGTCGTGTGCCCCGCGATCGTCTACGAAGAGAACGGCCGCTGCGAGGCCCCCACGGGCTGCGAGATGCTCGACCCGGACTGCCAGGTCGCCTGCATCGAGATCCAGTACGCCAACAACGGCCGCTGCGAGGCCGCCAAGGGCTGCGAATACACCGATCCGGTCGACTGCAAGGAGCCGGTCGCGTGCATCGCGATCGCCTACGAGACCAACGGCCGCTGCGAAGCAGCAAAGGGCTGCGAGGCCAGCGACGCGGTGGACTGCGGCGTGGGCGTCGTGTGCATCGAGATCAAGTTCGCCGACAACGGCCGCTGCGAAGCCGCCAAGGGCTGCGAGTACACGGATCCGGTCGACTGCGGCCACGTAGCCTGTGATGCGAAGGGCTATCTCAAGGACGGCGTCTGCTCCGCTCCGCCCGGCTGCGAGCAGAACGACCCGGACTGCGTGGTCTGCATCGACATCGCCTATCCCAAGGACGGAAAGTGCCAGGCGGCCCCGGGCTGCGAAGCCAACGATCCGGACTGCAAGTAAGGTACGCGAGCGTTCCCGAACGCTCGTTCTTGGCTTAGAAGTTCAAGACAGGTTCCCATGCCCACGCACGCGCCACGCCCAACCGTTACGATCAGGTGGTTCCTCGCGACCTGCCTGGGCGCGTGCGTGGGCACCCCCACCCCCGAGCCGCCGGATACGCTGCCGCGGCCGGACGAGAACCTGATCTTCGGGGGCGCGGAGTCCGTGCGCACCCTGGACAACGCGACCTTGATCCCCGTCGATGGCCCGGCGATGTCCGTGGCCGCCAATAGCGAGCTCTGGATCGTCAACCTCGACGACGCAGACGTCGCACCGCGGACGCTACGCGCGGAAGCGAACGGCTCGTTCGAGGGCACCATCACCGGCCAGGTCGGTGACCGCATCCGCATCGTCACGCGCACCGACAGCCGCCACTCCTTGCCGCTCGACGGGCGCGTGGGGACGAGCGTCAGCGGACTCGGCATCAGCCAGCTCCCGTTCGAGGGGCTCGACTGTCTGACCATCGAGCCCGCGGATCTGACCGCGCTCGTCGACGGCAAGGACACCAGCAAGCGCTTCAACGTGCGCAGCCGCTGCAGCGAGCCCGTCACGCTGAACGCCGAGCTGCGCTTCGGCGACGCCGGCTTCGCCCTCGACACGCCCGCGACCGTCGCCGCCAACGGCCGCGCCGCGATCACGGTGAACATCACCCGCCACGACGACGCCCGCGAGCACGCCGACATCGTGCTGCTCGACGTCGAGAGCGGCAGCCAGCGCGGCCGCTACGCCCTCGGCATCTGGAGCGTAGCCACCTCCACCCTCGAGTAGCCGCCCCGCGTCGCACCCTGGCACAATGCCGCGATGCGAGCCCTGAGCTTCCTGTTCGCGCTGGCGATCCTGCAACTCGCGGCGCCCGCGCAGGCGTCGCTGCTCTGCTCCCGCGAGACCATCGAGCGCTCCGACCCCGCGGACGGCGCGCGCGACGTGCCGCGCAACCAGGCGCTCGCCCTCGAGGGCGTGTTCGACCCCGCAAGCCTCTCGCTCGAGAGTGAAGGCGGTGACGCGATCCCCTTCGAGCTGAACGCGGGACCGTGGTTGAACTGCCCGGGGACCTCGGCGGACGTCCTTCCCCGCTCCGCACTGAGCGCGAACACGCGGTACGTGCTTCGCGTCAAGGCGCTCGACGGCAAGACCACGTCGACGCTCCATTTCACCACGGGCACCAAGACCTTGCCCGAGATCTCGTTCGCCCCGCCACACCTCACGGCGTCCGTGATCCGCGGAGTTCCGGACGAGCACCAGCCAACGCAGAAGCTAGTCCTCGCGTGCCTCGGCACGAACGACACCGAGCAGGTCGAGCTGCGCATCGTGCGTGGTCGCGAGGTCCTGCATCGCACGACGCGCGTCGTCAGCGGCGGCTTCTACCGCCTGCCGAAGGTGCCCGACTGCATCGAGCTGCGGCGTCGCTTGGCCACCGGCAAGCGCTCCGAGCCCGTGGCCGTGTGCGGCAAGCAGCTGAGCGTCCGAACCTGGAAGGGCACCGCGGGCGAGAGGCCCAGCTGCGAAGACGGCATCGTTCGTTCGGTTCGCGCGCCAACCCCCAAGTTCGGAAGCCCGTTCCGAGCTCGGTAGCGGACGGATGTGCTCGCGGAACGCGGCGGGTGGCGGCATGCTGGGCGGCGAGAGGGGGACTCATGCGCGTCCTGGTTTGCAGCATGCTTCTGCTCATCGCGGCCGTGGGCTGCGGGGATGATGACGGCGTCGATTGCTCGGACCTGGTGCCCACGCCGGGAGGTCTGGTCCCGAGCGCTTGCGTGCATGAGGTGCCCGACAACGCGACGGTCGAGGAAGAGTCGGACGGCACTCGCGTCGTGCGCAGCGCGGACGGGAAGGTTCGGCGCTATCCGCCCTGCCCTTGCGGACCACGCGACAGCAGCCTGCCCTGAGGCGCGAGGCCGCCCCACCCACGTGCGCGCGACAGGTTGTAGCTCCGAGGCGTCGGGTCGCGGCGCATGCTGTCGCGCGTTACTGCTCCGCCGCCACGCGCAAGACGTCGTGCTCCAGCGGGCTGCCCTTGGTGCGCGCTAGGTCGAGCGTCT
>JBEVNG010000239.1:0-6464 GCA_040508235.1 Polyangiales bacterium
TGCGCGAGATCATGGCCGAGCTCGGCTTCGCCACGCTCGACGAGATGGTCGGCCGCGTCGACATGCTGGAGAACTCGCGCGACACCGATCACTGGAAGGCCAAGGAGGTCGACCTGAGCGCGATCCTCTACCGTCCGGACGTCGACGAAGAGATCTCGATCAAGAACAACGACGTCCAGGACCACGGGCTCGCGGGCAAGATCGACCACAAGTGGATCGAGGCCGCCAAGCCGGCGCTGGAGCACAAGAAGCCGGTGGTGATCGAGTCGGCGATCCGCAACGTCGACCGCACGGCGTGCACGCTGCTGGCGGCCGAGGTCTCGCGCAAGCACGGCCTGCCGGGCCTGCCGGACGGCACCATCACGCTCAACCTGAAGGGCACCGCGGGCAACAGCTTCGCGGCGTTCCTGGCGCCGGGCATCAGCATCCAGCTGGAGGGCGACGCCAACGACTACTTCGGTAAGGGACTGAGCGGCGGTCGCGTCGCAGTCTTCCCGCCCAGGAACTCCAGCTTCGCGCCGGAGCGCAACATCCTGATCGGAAACACCGCGCTGTACGGCGCGACCAGCGGCGAGATCTACGTGCGCGGCGTCGCGGGCGAGCGCTTCTGCGTGCGCAACAGCGGCGCCACGGCGGTGGTCGAGGGCGTGGGTGATCACGGCTGCGAGTACATGACGCGCGGCACGGTGGTGGTGCTCGGCGGCACCGGTCGCAACTTCGCGGCCGGCATGAGCGGCGGCGTCGCGTACGTCTACGACCAGGAAGGGCTGTTCCGCAGCAACGTCAACATGGCCTCGATCGAGCTGGAAGGACTCGATGCGGAGGACGAGCGCACGCTGCGCGCGCTGATCGAGAAGCACGTGACGCTGACGCACAGCGAACACGCCCGGAAGATCCTCGAGAACTTCGCGCAGGAAGCGCGCCGCTTCATTCGCGTGATGCCCACCGACTACAAGCGCGTGCTGAGCGAGAAGAAGCAGCGGCACGTCGTACCGGTGATCCAGTTGCCCCAGGTCGCTGCGAGCGCGTGAGCAGAGAAGGATTACGTCATGGGTAAGCTGCGAGGATTTCTGGAGTTCGATCGGAAGACGCCCAGGCGCCTGCCGATCGCGGATCGTCTCAAGAACTGGGGCGAGTTCGAGACCAAGCTCGACGAGGCGGAGCTCAGCAAGCAGGGCGGTCGCTGCATGGATTGCGGCATCCCGTTCTGTCACAAGGGCTGCCCGCTCGGGAACATCATCCCCGACTGGAACCACTACACGTTCGCCGGCAAGTACGATGCGGCGATCGACCGCCTGCACTCGACCAACAACTTCCCGGAGTTCACCGGGCGCGTGTGTCCCGCTCCGTGCGAGGAAGCCTGCGTCCTGAACATCAACAGCGATCCGGTCACGATCAAGCAGATCGAGAAGCAGACCGCGGACCGCGCGTGGAAGGACGGACACGTCAAGCCCGAGCGCCCCAAGTTCAAGACCGGCCGCACGGTGGCGGTGGTGGGCTCGGGTCCCGCGGGCATGGCGGCGGCGCAGCAGCTGGCGCGCGCGGGCCACGACGTGACGCTGTACGAGCGCTCCGATCGCATCGGCGGTCTGCTCCGCTACGGCATCCCCGACTTCAAGATGGAGAAGGACCTGATCGACCGCCGCATGACGCAGATGGCGGAAGAGGGCGTGGTGTTCAAGACCGGCGTGAACGTCGGCGTCGACATCACGGCCGCCGAGCTGCGCGATCAGTTCGACGCGGTGGTGCTCTCCGGTGGCGCCACGCAGGCGCGCGATCTGCCGATCGAGGGACGCAACCTCAAGGGCGTGCACTACGCCATGGAGTTCCTGGTCGAGCAGAACAAGGTCGTCGCGGGCGACAGCGTGCCCAACCAGATCAGCGCCGAGGGCAAGCACGTGATCGTGCTCGGCGGCGGCGACACGGGCTCGGACTGCCTGGGCACCTCGCATCGTCATGGCGCCAAGCAGGTCTGCCAGTACGAGCTGCTGCCCGAGCCGCCGGAGTCGGTGAACAAGGAAGTGGTGTGGCCGAACTGGCCCATCAAGCTGCGCACCTCCAGCTCGCAAGAGGAAGGCGGCGTGCGCGACTACGCCATCCTCACCAAGCGCCTCAGCGGCGACGCCGAGGGCAACGTCAAGAAGCTGCACGCGGTGCGCGTGAGCTGGCAGGCGGACGCCGACGGCCGCATGAAGATGGTCGAGGAGCCCGGCTCCGAGTTCGAGGTCGAGGCCGACCTGGTGCTGCTCGCGATGGGCTTCACCGGTCCGGAGAAGCCCGGCCTGCTCACCGAGCTGGGCTGCGAGCTCGACGAGCGCGGCAACGTAAAGGCGGACGCCAGCTACGAGACGACCGTCCCCGGCGTGTTCGCCTGCGGCGACCTCCGCCGCGGCCAGTCCCTGGTGGTCTGGGCCATCTGGGAAGGCCGCGAGGCCGCCCGCGGGGTGGACGCCTACCTACGCGGACATACCGACCTGCCGGCCTCGCCGCTGCAAGCCGGCATGAGCCGGTGACCCCTCGCTGCCGTCGACGCTGACGTCGCCGACCAGGTCAACGGTGGGAGAGAAGGGCGCAATTCGTACGCGGCTTCTCTATGATGTCTGTCGGCAATGGGGACCCGCCAGCTCACGCTCTCGGCTTTGTCGCTGCACCATCCCGTGCGTGGCGCGGGCGTCCGTGAGATCTCGTTCGCGGTGGTGGCGTTCGCGCTCGCGCTGGTCGCGGTCTGGAAGCTCATCCCGGTCTACGGCCTGAACGTCGCCGCGCTGCTGACGTTGCCGCTGGCCGTGCTCGCGTGGAGCTTCGGCCTCAAGGGTGCGCTGATCGGCTCCGCGATCGCGTTGCCCATCAGCATGAGCGTGTGCCTGCGCGCGACGGTGGTGCCGATGCCGCTGTCGGTGATCAGCGGCCACGCGGGCATCCTGTTCATCGCCTGCGTGATCGGGCGCCTGCGCGACCTCAGCGAGCGCATCGCGCGCGAGCTGGAGGAGCACGCGCGGGCGGTGCGCTCGCTGCGCCAGGGCGAGGCGCGCAACCAGGCGCTGCTCGGCGCGCTGCCGGACCTGATCTTCAAGCTCGACGCGGGCGGAAAGGTCAGCGGCGCCAGTGGCGCACGCGGGCGCGCCAACTCTCTGCGCTCGGCCTCGTACCTCGACCAGCTCTTGCCGGCGGATGCCTCCGAGCTGATGCGCGAGCGCGCACGCGTGGTGATCGACACCGGGCAGCCGTCCACGCTCGAGTACAGCCTCAGCGAGCAGAACGAGTCGCGCGACTTCGAGGCGCGCATCGTGCGCTGCGCGCTGGACCAGGTGCTGGTGATCGTGCGCAACGTGACGCGCCAGCGGCGCCTGGCGCGCGAGCTGATCGCGGCCAAGGAGGCGGCGCTCGAGGCGGCGCGCAACAAGAGCAAGTTCCTCGCGAACATGAGCCACGAGATCCGCACGCCGATGAACGGTGTGATCGGCATGAACCAGCTCTTGCTCGAGACCACGCTCAGCCCGGAGCAGCGCGAGTACGCGGGCATCATCCAGAAGTCCGGCCAGTCGCTGCTGCTGATCATCGACGACATCCTCGACTTCGCGAAGATCGAGGCCGGTCGCCTGGAGCTGGACCGCATCGAGTTCGATCTGTTCGGGGCGGTGGAGGAGTCGCTGGAGGCGTTCGCCTCCCAGGCGCACGCCAAGGGCCTCGACCTCGGCTGCAGCTTTGGACGCGACGTGCCGCGGCGTGTGATCGGCGACCCCACGCGCTTGCGCCAGGTGCTCGCCAACGTGATCGGTAACGCCGTCAAGTTCACCGAGCAGGGCCACGTGGTGCTGGAGGTGACGCAGGCGCGCGCGGGGAGGCTGCGCTTCTGCGTGCGCGACACCGGCCCGGGTGTGGCGACCGAGCTGCTGCCGCGCCTGTTTCGCCCGCTGTTGCTCGGCGAGCCCGGCGCCAACGCGCGCGAGGGCACCGGCCTCGGCCTGGCGATCGCGCACGAGCTGGTGCAGCTGATGGAAGGCGACATCGAGTACCAGGGCAAGCCGGGTGCGGGCGCGCAGTTCAGCTTCGAGGTGAGCCTCGACGTGGTGGCCAGCTCGGCGACCGTGCAGCCCGCGCGCTTCGCCGGTGTGCGCGTGTTGATCGCGTGCGCCGAGGCGAGCCCGCCTCGCTTGTTGGAGGTCGCGCTGCGCGAGCAGGGCATCGAGCCCGAGGTGGTGTCGTATGGCCAGGCGATCGCCAAGCTCAGCGAGGCCAGCTACCTGGCGCTGATGTTGTACTGCGACCGCGACTCGCTGGCCGAGGAGCGACTGCTGTCGACGCTGCGCCGCGACGACAAGCTGCACGGCGTGCCGGTGGTGCTGGTGATGGGCAACGACGCGCGCGGAGGCGTCAGCGACGAGCTACGCCGCAGCGCCACGCGCGTGCTGGGCTGGCCCGTGCGTCAGGCCGAGCTGGTGGGCTGCCTGTCGGCGCTGCTCGGGCGCAGCAGCGAGCCCACGCCCAGCAAGGAACCCCCGGCCACGCCCGCCAAGCTGTCCGCGCGCGTGCTCGTGGCCGAGGACGACCCGATCAACCAGCGCGTCGCGCAGCGCACGCTGGCCTTGCTCGGCTGCGAGAGCGTGGTGGTCGAGAGCGGCGACCGTGCGGTGGAGGCCGTGCTCGACTCGCAGTTCGACGTGGTGCTGATGGACGTGCAGATGCCGGTGATGGACGGCTTCGAGGCGGCGCGTGCGATCCGGCAGCGCGAGCGCGGACGGCGCACGCCCATCGTCGCCATGAGCGCCAGCAGCTCGGACGCCGATCGCGAGCGCTGCCGCGAGGTCCAGATGGACCACTACGTCACCAAGCCCGTGTCGCTGGAGCAGCTGCGCGAGACCATCCTCGGCGTGTTGCGCGCGCCGCGGGACAACGACAACCAGGCCGAGCCGCAGCCGGTCCTGGAGACCGTGCTCGACCGCGCCAAGCTCGACGAGCTGAACGTGCTCGGTGGTGGCGACGCCGAGTTCGTGCGCGAGCTGGTGCGTATGTTCAACGACCAGGCTCCACGCTACCTGGAGGCCGCGCGCGTCGCGCTCGACGTCAAGGACCTGGTCGCCGTCGGCAAGGCCGCGCACACGCTGAAGTCGTCCAGCGCCTACCTCGGCGCGCGCCGCCTGAGCGAGCTGTGCAAGGAGCTGGAGGGCATCGCCAAGGGCGGCGACGCCCAGGCCAGCGCACGCGGCCTCGAGGCACTCACCGCCGAGTACGACGCGGTTCGCATCGCGCTCGCCGCGGAGACGCAGGGTTAAACGCAAAAGGGCGCATGCTCGCGCACGCGCCCGTCATTCAGACCGCTCGCTTCAGGTCCCCGTGGCGGGAACCGAGTGCGTGTTGAGGGCGGCGTTGATCACCGGGTTGGCGGCGTCGGTGTAGTCGTAGATGCCGCGCGTGGTCTTGCGGCCGAGGTGGCCGGCCAGCACCAGCCGACGCAGCAGCGAGGGCGAGCGGTAGCGGCTGTCGCGCAGCTCGTGGTGCATCGTCTTCGCCATCGCGAACACGACGTCGAGGCCGATCAGATCGGCGAGGGCGAGCGGGCCCATCGGGTGACCACAGCCGAGCTTCATCGCGACGTCGATCGACTCGGCGCTGGCCACACCTGCCTCGAGCGTCTCGATGGCGTGCAGGATGTACGGCACCAGCAGGCGGTTCACGACGTAGCCGGGCAGGTCCTGGATCAGCACCGGCGTCTTGCCGATCTGCTCCGAGAAGGCCATCGCCGCGTCGGTCGCGTCCGTGTCGGTCTGGCTGGTGGCCGAGACCTCGACCAGCTTCATCATCGGCACGGGGTTGAAGAAGTGCAGCGCGAGGAAGCGGTTGGGGCGCGACAGGAACGCCGCCAGCTCGCTCAGGCGCAGCGAAGACGTGTTGCTCGCGAGGATCGCGTCCTCGGGCATGAAGGGCTCGAGCCGCGCCAGGATCTCGCCCTTGGTCTGCAGCTCCTCGACACAGGACTCGATCACGAGCGGGATGCCGGCGAGCTGCGAGAGGTCGGCGGTGAAGGTCAGGCGGCCGAGGATCGCGTCGCGCTCCTCCTGGCTCAGCTTGCCCTTGGCGACGCGGCGGTCGAGGCCCTTGGCAACGGTGCGACGCGGTGCTTCGAGGTCGCCCCCGGTGAGCTTGACGGCTACCACGGAGACGCCGGCGGTCGCTGCGCTCTCGGCGATCCCGAGGCCCATCTGCCCGCACCCGATGACCGCGATCTTCTCGATTGCCATGGATCCACTCTCCGTGTCGCCGCCAGGGTCGAGGGTCGGCGCTTTACAGGTTGACCGTTCACTTAGGCGTAACTTGGTAGACACGCCGCGTCAAGGCCGGTTTCCCGGCCAAAACCGCGGTAGTTGACGCATTTACATGACCGTCTCGTACCGCGTTTTAGTAAAGCCGTGGTAAAGCTGCCACCGTTGCGCGGCTGCTCACCAGGTAAGCACCAGCTTCCCGAA
>JBEVNG010000266.1:0-5786 GCA_040508235.1 Polyangiales bacterium
CGGCCAACGTCCTCGCGCTCAGCTTGAACGTGCCGTTGACGGATCTCGACGGCTACCTGGAGGGCCGCATCCTGGCGTGCGGGCACACGCGTCGACCGGTCGGCGCCGATGCGGAGAAGACCGAGATCCGCCACGTGCTGCTGATCGACGACAGCATCAGCTCCGGCGGCTCCATGCGCGAGGCCCTGCGCAAGCTGCGTGCGGTCTACCCGGACCTGAAGATCTCGTGCTGCGCCGTGTACGGCCTGGGCGGCGGCACGTACCAGGGCGAGATCGTGTTCGAGGAAGTGCCCAACCCGCGCATGTTCCAGTGGAACCTGATGCACCACCCGCTGCTCGACCAGTGCTGCGTCGACATCGACGGCGTGCTCTGCATCGATCCCACCGAGCACGAGAACGACGACGGCGCGCGCTACCTGCGCTTCCTCGAGGAAGCGGCCGCGCTGCACATGCCCACGTTGCAGGTGGGTTACCTGGTGACCAGCCGGTTGGAGAAGTACCGCCCGCAGACGGAGGCCTGGCTCGCGCGCCACGGCATCGTCTATCGCGAGCTGCACATGCTCGATCTTCCCTCCAAGGAGGAGCGCCAGCGCCTGAACGCGCACGCCTCGTTCAAGGCGGACGTCTACGCGCACCTCTCGGACGCGCTGCTGTTCATCGAGAGCGAACGCGACCAGGCCATCGAGATCGCACGCCTGAGCGGCAAGCCCGCGCTCTCGCTGGGCACCCAAGAGGTGATGACGCCCGGCTCGATCTCGGCCGTGACGCTCACCGCCAGCGCGCGCACGCTGCGCACCCGCCTGCGCTACGCGCGCCGCAACGCCGTGCTCCCCGCCAAGAAGCTGGCTCGACGCCTGCTGGGCGACGAAGTGTACGAGCGCCTGCTCACCGCCATCGCCAACTGACGCGCCCGCTCACGACGCGTGCAGCGCCAGGATGCGCTGCCGCGCCGCGGGGTCGACGTTGGCCTGCGTGAGGTCGCCCTCGTAGTGCGCGGCCACGCGCGGGTCCATCACCTTGAACCAGAGCGGCGGGAACAGCGCCAGCACGATCATGGTCGCGTAGCCGGCGGGCAGCTCGGGCGCGGAGTCGAAGTGGCGCAGCACCTGGTAGCGCAGCGTCGGGTTGGCGTGGTGGTCGCTGTGGCGCTGCAGCTGGTAGAGGAACAGGTTGGTCGCGATGCGGTTGCTGTTCCAGCTGTGCTTGGGCTCGACCTTCACGTAGCGACCGGCGGCGCTGCGCTCGCGCTTGAGGCCGTAGTGCTCCAGGTAGTTCACCAGCTCCAGCAGCGTGAAGCCGAACACGCCCGCCACGATCAACATCGGCAGCACGCCGATGCCGAACCACAGCGACAGGCCCGCGAACAGACCGACCGTGATCGCCCACGAGTGCAGCACTTCGTTGCGCCAGCTCCAGGGCGAGAGGCCGCGCTTGCTCATGCGCTCGCGCTCCAGCTGCCAGCCCGAGCGCACACTGCCCACGACGGTGCGCGGCCAGAACGCGTAGAAGCTCTCGCCGAGCCTGGAGCTGGCGGGGTCCTCTGGCGTGGCGACGTTGGCGTGGTGGCCGCGGTTGTGCTCGACGAAGAAGTGCCCGTACATGGTCGGGGCGAGCGCGAGCTTGGACAGCAGCTGCTCCCAGGCGTTGTTCTTGTGGCCGAGCTCGTGCGCGGTGTTGATGCCCAGCCCGTTGACCGTGCCGAGGCTCGCGATCAGCCCGAGCTTGCCGAGCCAGCTCAGCTCCGTGGAGGCCCACGCGTGGCAGCAGACCAGCAAGCAGACGTACTGCATGAACACGTACGCCCAGACCAGGAAGCGATACCAGAAGTGATCTTGCAGCTGCTGCATCAGCGCGGCCGGTGGGTTGCCGCCGTCATCGCCGATGAACTGATCGAGGAACGGGATCAGCACGAACACCATCGCAGGCGTCAGCCACCAGAAGAAGTCGTAGCCGGTGTCCTGCACGATGCCGAAGGTCACGCATGGAAGGAGCGGCACCGCGAGGCTGGCCGCCCACATGAAGTACTTTCCGTCGCGCCAGGCAGCGGTCTCGGCGAGCGGCGCTGAAGTCGACATGGAACTTCCTCTTTAAGCTTGGTGGGAGACTGGCGTGGGGTCTCCTCTTGCTTGAAAGATACCGACAGACGGTGGGAAGTCATGGTCTCACGAACGGATCTGACGCAGGCGTCACACGAGCGCGGACTCGAAACACGGAGATACCATGTCCGATAAGAAAGCCCGCCCGCCTCACACTCCAGGGTACGGAGGAGTAGTCGCGCTGACGGTGATCCTCTCGGCTGCGATCATACTGACCTACACTCTGCTGCCGCTGCCCGGTCAGCGTGAGCTGGGCTCGCTCAACTATGCGGCCGCGGTGTTCCTCCTCGTGCTGACCTTCGCCATGGTGAAGCGCTTCCGCCCCGCGGGCATCACGGGCGAGGACGCCACCGCCAAGCCGCGCGTGCGTGCCGGCGGTGAGCGGCGCTGAGCGGCCCGATCACGGCGCGGCGTCGAACACGAACGGGTAGGACACGATCACCACGCCTCCCCCGTCCGGCGCGGGGAAGCTCCATCGCCGCACCGCCTGCGTGATGCAGTCCTCGGTGCGCGGCGTAGCCAGCGTCGAGCTCTCGACGGCGGCGGCCTGCACGGCTCCGGTCGGTGCGATCACGAACTTCATCTGCACGCGTCCACGGAGGTCGGGTCGGTTGGTGAGAGCCTGCTCGTAGCAGAAGCGCACCTCGTTGAGCCGGCGCTGGATCACGCGGCGGATCGCCTCCTTGGACAGCGAGCCGCGCACGTCCGCGTCACCGACACGCAAGCGCGGGACCTGCTCCTTTCGCGTGCCGAAGCCCCCCACGCCGCGACCGTAGTGGGTGCCCTGTCCATCCCCGCCGTGGCCGACGGTGCCGAGCGTGCCGACGCCGATCGTGCCCTGGCCATCGCCCCCGCCGCCACGGCCGGTGCCGGTGGGTCCAAGGCCGTTGAAGCCGAAGGCATCGCCGATCTGCGCGCCGAACAGCTTGCCGAGCGCGTCCTGCGGGTCGTAGCCCAGCGGCTCGTCCGCACCGTAGATGGAGGTCGGCGAATTCCACGAGCCGCGTGCGCTGGCGAGCGCACCGAGGATGCCGGCCGTCTTCGCCTGCGCCAGCGCCTGCTCGCGCGGCAGCTGCTTGGTCTGCGCGTGGCCGGCGGTCGCGTGCGCGTTCTGACGGTTGGGCGCGTCCTGCTTGCCGGCCTGTCCACTGTCGTCCGCGGCGCGCTTGCCCTGATCGCCCCCGCTATCCTTCTTGTCGAGCCAGCTCGGCGTCGCCTCCACGACCTCCGGCGGCCGCATCAAGTACGTCGCCAGCCGCGCGTCGTCGGCGAGCAGCTCCAGTGACAGCGCGGAGGCACCCGGCGGCATCAGGTACATCGCGCCCAGGAACACCACGTGCAGCGCGAGCGAGAGGCCCGTCCACAGCTGCTGCCGGAAATCGAGGACGGCGCCCTCGTGCATTCCCACGGGCTTGCCCGCGTTCACCGAGCGCACCACGAACGTGAAGCCGCGATGGCTGACGCGCGCACTTGCGAACGGCGGCAGCGGATACGACCAGGCGTCGGGCTGATCAGCGCGTGCATGCCCACCCGCGATCAGCGCCTCCAGACCGATGCGAGACTCGCCGACCGTGAGCTCGCCGTGCGCACCGCGCGGGATCACGAGCGCGCCGTCCGCAGTCAGCAGCTCCAGTCGCCGCGTGCCGAGCAGCTCCGCGCCGATCACCACGTCGGCATCGCCTTCGCCCACACAGTAAGATCGCGCTACGGGAAGGTGATCGACGCGCAGCAGCGCGTTGTCGCCCCAGAACACCATCACCTCGAGCGCGCGCTCGCTGGTCTCCACTTCAGTCGCGTCCACGTGCCACCTCCTGCGCTGCACCGACAGCGAGAGGAGGCGCGGGGTTCCGCGGATAACATTCGCGCGTCAGTCCAGAAAAGACGGGAACTTTGGCAGCGCGTTGAAGTCTTCCTGCGAGTGCTGCACCACCAGTCGGCCCTTGCTGCGCTCCAGCAGCTTGCTCACGCGCTCGAACGACGCGAGCGTGTCGGCGCGGCTCTGGTTCACCGCGGGCACCCGGCGCGCCGCGACGCTCTCCTTGATGTGATAGAGATCGCCAGACAGTAAGACCGTGCCGGCGTGCGCGAGCTTGAGCATCAGCACGCGGTGGTCGGGCGTGTGACCGGGCGTGCGCAGGATGCGGACGCTGCCATCGCCGAACACATCGACATCGTAGTCGCTCGCCTGCAGCTTG
Source organism: Polyangiales bacterium (assembly GCA_040508235.1). Taxonomy (GTDB): domain Bacteria; phylum Myxococcota_A; class Polyangia; order Polyangiales; family DASUME01; genus DASUME01. The sequence continues at coordinate 4,292 of JBEVNG010000266.1, forward strand.
CCGGGCTTGAGCGCCTGCAAATTCTTGGCGTCGACGCCGGCCGGCGTGGGCTTGCCGCGCGCCCAGCTCAGCTCGCGCGCGCCGACCAGCCAGATCGCGTTGGTGAGCAGGCCCGCGTTGCCAGTGTGGTCGCCGTGCAGGGGGGAGAAGGCGACGTACTCGACGTCCTTGGGTGCGAGCCCGAGCTCCGCGAGCTGGCTGACAACCGTCTTGGTGACCGAGAACGAGATGCCCGGGATCGGCGTCTTCACCGTGCCCCTGCTCGCCAGCGTGTCGCCGAGGCCCGCGTCCCACACCAGGTCGCCCTTGGGGTGCCGGATCAGGAAGGACGGCGCGGGCAGCTTGCCCGCCTTGCCGTCGTACTCGCCCGTGTCGGAGAACATGCCGAGGTCGGCCATCTCGATGGTGCCGCCGTCGAGCGCGTAAAGCTGCACGCTGGCCGGAGCATCGAGCGCGTGAGTCGTCGAGAGTCCGGCCAGCACGGAGAGCGCGGCCAGCCAGGGAGCCTTCTTGTTCATGCACAGAGCGTGAACCCTTGGAACGGTTGCGCAATACGACGAATCGCCCCGGTGCTATCGTGCTGCCTCATGGGTTCTGATCCGAGGCGCTACAAGGAGCTCGAGCTCGCGATCGACAAGGTCGTCGACAGCTACGACCGCGGCTTGGCGATCGACAACCTGGAGAGCGCGGCGCTGCCCAACAAGCGGGCGGTGATCGACGCCATGGCGCACCTCGAGCACGTCATCTACATGGGCTTCTACAGCCGCTCCTCGCTGCAGCGCGACAACCTTCGCCACGGCGTCTCCGAGCACATGTACTGCGCACACGAGCTGCTCGTGAACCACATCGAGCGTGCGCTTCAGTACGAGTACAGGCTGGGCCGCAGCGCCGCGCCGCCGGACGGTGGTGGCGAGAGCGTGGTGCTGGAGCTGTTCGGCGCGCTGCCCGAGCTGCGTCGCTGGCTCGACCTCGACGTGCTCGCCGCCTTCGAGGGGGATCCGGCCGCGCGCAGCATCGAGGAGGTGGTGTTCAGCTACCCGTCGATCCAGGCGCTGACCACGTATCGCGTCGCACATCACCTGCAGCGTGCGGGCGTGCCGATCATCCCGCGCATCCTCAGCGAGGCGGCGCACGCGCGCACCGGCATCGACATCAGCCCAGGCGCGCAGATCGGCGAGCGCTTCTTCATCGACCACGGCACCGGCGTGGTGATCGGCGAGACCGCCGTCATCGGCAACGACGTGAAGCTGTACCAGGGCGTGACACTCGGCGCGCTCAGCGTTCCGCAGCGCGAGCTGGCGGGCGTGAAGCGTCATCCCACGCTCGAAGACAACGTCACCATCTACGCCGGTGCGACCATCCTCGGCGGCGACACGGTGATCGGCGCGGGCAGCGTGATCGGCGGCAACGCGTGGCTGATGCGCTCCGTGCCGCCGGGCAGCCGCGTGTTCGGGCGTCGGCGCGAAGATCTGGAGCAGACCTGACTGTAGCGTCC
>JBEVNG010000273.1:0-4806 GCA_040508235.1 Polyangiales bacterium
GATCGGCCGGCTTGGCGTCGCGCACGCGCGCCAACTCCATGGCTGCGATCGCGATCTCCAGCTGCGAGTCGTCGGGCTCGCGGGTGGTGATCTGCTGGAACAGGAAGCCCGGATAGAGCAGCACACGCAGCGGGCCGGTGGTGCAGTGACGCGCTGAGACGCGCTGCAGCTCGTAAGAGATCGCCGCCACGAACGGCAGCAACGCGACGCGCAGCAGGAAGGTCAGGATGAAGCCGCTGGTGCCCTTGGCGGTGGGCAAGAGCAGCGGCGTCGAGAACGCGCCCATCACGATCGACACGCCGATCACCACCACCAGGAAGGTGGTGCCGCAGCGCGGGTGCAGGCGCGACTCCGCGCGCACGTTCTCGACCGTGAGCTCCTTGCCGGCCTCGTAGGCGAAGATCGTCTTGTGCTCGGCACCGTGGTACTGGAAGACGCGCTTCACCTCGGGCACGCGGCTGATCAGCGACAGGTAGAGCGTGAACACCAGCAGCTTGAAGCCGCCGGTGACGGCGTGGAACATCGGCGACTGCAGGTCCCAGCTGGTGCCGAGCAGCTTGCCGAGGCCGGACGTCAGGCCCTGCGGCAGCAGGATGAACATGCCGAGCGCCAGCGCGACGCTGACGAACACCGCGCCGCCGCCGTCCTTGGCCTCCGCGCGCTCTTCCTCGCTCAGCTGCTGATCGACCGAGAAGCGCAGCGCGCCGTAGCCGAGCGAGAGCGACTCGAAGAGCATGATCACGCCGCGCAGGCCGGGGATCTTGCTGTATGGACCGTTGAGCAGCTTCGCGCGCAGCGGGCCCTCTCGGACCGCGATGGTGCCGTCTGGACGGCGCACGGCCACGGACAGGCACTTCGGGGCGCGCATCATCACGCCCTCGATGACGGCCTGGCCTCCAATGTAGGGTCGCGAAGAGTCAGCCATATCCGGTCCAGGGTAAGGGCCTCGTCAAACTCGCGCTACTGGCCGTTTCGTCAGGCGTTCGCGCGATTTGAGCGGCCGCTCACTCGCCGGCGGGCTTGTCGGCGTCGGCGGCGGGCTTGGGGGCTTCCTTGCCGTACTTGCGGCGGAAGCGCTCCACGCGGCCGGCGGTGTCCGCGATGCGCTGCTTGCCCGTGTAGAACGGGTGGCACTGGCTGCAGATATCGACCGAGAAGCTGCCGGACGTGGAGTGCGTCTGGACTGCCGACCCGCAGGCGCAGGTGATGGTGGCTTCTTTGTAGTCGGGATGGATTTCGGGCTTCATGGGACCTCCGAGACGTCGACTCCGGGCCACCCCGGGAGCGGCCAACAGGGCCGGTAACCGAGGAATAGGAGCGACGGGCCGGCCAACCTAGCTCTCAATCGCGGCCTCGGCAATGGGCCAGGGTCGGTGAAGTTGCGTACGAGCGGTCGGTGGGGGTACAGAGGTCGGAGAATGGGACAGAAGCGCTTGCACCTGGTAGTGCGCGGACGAGTTCAGGGTGTGTATTACCGCGCGTCGGCGCAGCGTGAGGCAAAGCGCCTGGGGCTCACGGGCTGGGTCAAGAACCGCCACGACAACGCCGTCGAGTGCGTGGTCGAGGGCGAGGAAGACCAGGTGAAGGACTTCTTGTCCTGGGCTCAACACGGGCCCTCCACCGCGCGCGTCGACAAAGCGGAGACACGCTGGCGAAGCTACACGGGCGAGTTCGCCGACTTCAGGATACTCGCGTGAGACGCGCGCTCGCGCTGTGCCTGGTGCTCGGCGCCGGCGTGGCGCATGCGGACGACGTGGCCCCGCGCTCGCTCGACCAGCAAGCGCTCGATCAGCGCGTGCTCGCGCTGCGCAGCGAGAGCGCGGAGTCACGGCGCGCCTCGCTGTTGGCGCTACTGGAGACCGACGGCGCATCGCTCGATGCGGTCGAGGTGTACCTGCGTGGGCTCGGCAAGCCGACCGGCTTGCTGGAGAAGCTGGCGGTGATCCGCTCCGAGGATGCCAAGGACCTGCCGGCCGCGCTGATCGGCGCGCTCGACCGCGACCGCAGCCCGGCGATGGTGCAGGCGGTCGCGCTGTCGGCGCTGCTGCGTGCACTGGAGCGGCAGCACTCCATCGACGCCAGCGCGCTGATCGTGAGCGAGCTGTTCGCGGTGGCGCCGCAGGTGTTCCGCGGCGAGGCTCCGCGCACGCGCAAGCGCCTGGGCAAGCTGCTGGCTCCAGGCTGGATCAAGGCGCGCGCGAGCGAGGACCCGCAGCTGCAGAAGCTGGCCAAGGACGGCCTCAACGCGCTCGGCTTCAGCACGCCGCAGCGCCTGTACGGCGATCCGAGTGATCCCGAGCTGACCGCGGCCATCCTGCGCGCGGCGGGCGAAGCGCTGGCGGTCGACGCCCTGCCCTGGCTGGTCGCGTATCTGGACGACCCGCGCGCCAACGTGCGCGTCGAGGCGCGTCGGGCGACGGCGCAGTTCGAGGGCAAGGCAGCGGACCTGCTGCGCGTGCGGCTGACGGAGCTGTCGCACGAGTCGCCCGATCCCAAGCTGTCCGCGGCGGAGCTGCTGTCGCGCATCGTCGAGCACGAGGAGCGCGTGCGCACCTCCCCGGCACGCGACGCGCTCGCGCAGGCGGAGCGGCTGCTCGCCAAGAAGACCGAGCTCGATCAGGCGACGACGTTCCTCGATCAAGCGCTCGCCGTCGGCGTTCCGGACGCGGATGCAGCACGCCTGGCGCGTGCGTACCTCGCGCTCGGTGCGCAGCGCGATCAACAGGACAAGCGCGTCGAGGCGCTGACCGCGTTCCGACGTGCGCTGCGCGCGGACCCCACCGGCGAATACGCCAAGCAAGCGCGGGCGCGCGTGCTGTACCTCGAGGCCGAGGATCGCCTCGCCGACGGCATCGCCGACACGCATGCCCTGCGCACGTCCATCGCCCTCGACGCCGCGCAGCCCGCCGCCAAGACGCTCGCCGAGCGCCTGGAGCGCGCACGCGATCGCAACACCTTCGAGCTACGCAAGTACCTCGGCTACGGCGCCGCCGCTCTCTTGCTGGTCGCCGCGTTCCTCACGCTGCGCGTGCGCCGCGTCAAGCCTCAGGCGGCTTGAGCTCCACCAGGCGAGCTCCCCAGCCCGTCTCGGCGGCGCGGTGCGAAGCGACCTCGGGCAGTGAATCGAGCACGCGGATCACGAGGTCGCGCTGCACGCCGATGCCCTTGCCATGGATGATGCGCAGCTGGAGCACGTTCACCTCGCGGCAGGCGCGCACGTACTCGCGCACCACGTCGGCGATATCGCGCGGGTGGAAGGTGTGCAGGTCGAGCACGCCGTCGAGCGGCACGCTGGGGATGTCTTCGTCGTGCACTAGCGACTCGACGCGTGACGGCTGGGCGTGGGATCGGCGCGGCGCTCGGCGATCAGCTTCTCGAAGGTCTCGGTGTCGAAGGCGTACTCCTCGCTCAGCCACTTCGCGGCGTCGCCGACGGACGCGAAGAACGCGGTGACATTGGCCTTGCGTCCGGCGACCAACTGCATGCCGGAGAGCACGCTGCGCGTGAGCGCCGCCAGGAAGCCGGTCGCCTCGATCACGCAGGCGATGCGCCGCAGATCGGGCGCCGCGTCGCGCACCATCGCCGCGCTCGCCTTGCGCAGCTCGTCGCTCGGTGGCTTCACGCCGTCCTCGATCACGCACATGAAGCCGGCGTTTCCCGGGTAGGCGCGGATCACGGAGCGCAATCCCGCGCGCTGGCACTCGAACAGCGCCTGCGTCACGTCGCTGCGCCAGATCGCGACGCAGACTCCCGCATACTCCGATACCGACAGCGACTCGTCGTGATGCAACGTCCGCAGCCTGGGTTCCGTGGCTGACCGTGTCATCGGCCCCTACTTTGCGACATCCTGCGCCGAAGCTTCAAGCTTCCGTCGGGGAACGAGCGGCCTTGCGTGGCATCCAGCCACAATCGCGCGTCGCCTTGCAGCGCGCGCGACACGAGCGGTAGAACGCCGTCATGACGATTCCCAAGGTGAAGCTGCTCGTGGTGGTACTGGCGAGCGCGCTCGCATCCCTGGCGCTGGCCGCGGAGGGCACGGCCCAGCTGGGCAAGCCCGCCCCCGCCTTCAAGCTGCGCGATACCGAAGGCAAGGAGGTCTCGCTGGCGTCGTTCAAGGGCAAGACGGTGGTGCTGGAGTGGTTCAACCCGGACTGCCCGTTCGCCAAGCACGCGCACACCAAGGGCCCGCTCGCGGACCTCGCCAAGCGCGTGGGCACCAGCAAGCTCGTGTGGCTCACCATCAACTCCAGCGCGCCCGGCAAGCAGGGCCACGGCCAGGAGCGCAACGTGGCCGCGAAGCAGGAATACGCGATCGCCAACACGGTGCTGCTCGACGAAGACGGCAAGGTCGGCCGCGCCTACGGCGCCGAGAAGACGCCGCACCTGTTCGTGATCGATGGCAAGGGCGTGCTGCGTTACCGCGGCGGCCAGGACAACGCGCCGATGGGCGTGGTCGACGATCAGCGGCCTCGCATCGCGACGAGCTCGGCGGGCACGCTGGACTCGTACGTGGAGGACGCGCTGCAGGACCTGCAGAAGAAGAGCGCGCTGCGCCTGCCGGAGACGCCGGCCTACGGCTGCAGCGTGAAGTACGCCGACTGAACTTTCACCGAGCAAGCCACTTTGCGCGCGCGCTCAGTCGAGACCGAGCTGCGCGAGCTCGGCGTTGGCGAACACACGCTGCCCCGTGGGGCTGAGCAGCTCGCGGCGCGCCGCACGCCAGCGCGACGCGCGGTCGCCGAAGTAGCGAGCGACCTGCGCGACGTCGAGCTCGTGCTGCTGCCCCCAGTGGCAGGTGAACGGGAT
>JBEVNG010000332.1:0-6597 GCA_040508235.1 Polyangiales bacterium
ACGCCCGTGACGCCGCCCTCGGCCAGGCGCTGGCACAGCGCGCTGGCGTCGGTGCGCGGCGAGAGATCGAGCTCGATCACCAGCTTGCCGCTGTCCTTGCCGAGCTCGGGTGCATTGGTGGGCGCCTCGATCACGCGCACACCGGGGAACAGCTGCTCCACGTGCTAGCGCACCGCGCGCGCGTCCTCGGCGTTGATCGTGACCAGCGTGCGCTTGGTGATGCGGTCACGCAGGAGATCGAAGCCGGTCAGGATCATCGCGATGAACAGCGTGGAGGCGGCAGCCATCGCGAACAGGCCGAGCCCACACGCCATGCCGATGCCGATCATCACGAACATCACCGCGGCATCTCGCGGGTCGTTGATGCCGGAGCGGAAGCGGATGAACGAGCCGAGCCCCACCAGGCCGAACGCGCGCGCCGGGTGGTCGCCGATCACGACCACCATCACCGCGCCCGCGGTGGCGATCAGCGTCTGCGCCTGCGCGCTCTGCAAGGACGGTCGGGTGACGAACGGCATCACCACTCGCCAGCTGCGGAACGCCAGGAACGCGCCAAGCAAGGTGGCGATCGCCATGCGCGAGACCAGCTCGTTCAGCTGCGGGATCTCCATCGTGCCGAGCGCGGCGAGCTGATCGTAGTCGAAGGGGTTCATGCGGCTGCCGCGCCCCACGGTCGCGGCGCGAGCGGATAGTGGAAGCGGCGATTCCAATTTCTGATGCTACCGATCGGCTTGCGATGGGGGGAGAAACGCCCGATGCGAATGCATTGGCACCCATCTATTGCGTCGCTATAAAGCATGGGTGCCCATGCAACTGAAGGCCGACGTCGTCAGCGTGCTCGACGACCTGCGCCGCATCATCCAGGTCCTGCGCGAGTCGTCGCGCGAAGCCGAGCGCACCCTTGGCGTCAGCGGTGCGCAGCTGTTCGCGCTGCGCGCGCTCGCGGATGGCGAGCTCTCGCTCAACGAGCTGGCGGCGCGCACGCGCACGCACCAGAGCACCGTCTCGGTGGTGGTGAAGCGACTGGTCGCCGCCGGCCTCGTCAACAGCGCCGCCGCGCGCGACGATGCACGCCGCCTGGTGCTGGCGCTGACGCCGCGTGGTCGCGCGCTGCTCGCACGCGCTCCGCTGGCCGCGCAGCATCGCCTGATCGCCGGCCTGGAAGGTCTGCCCGCGGCGCAGCGGCTCGCGCTGTCCGGTGCCCTGCGCGCACTGGTGCACGAGATGGGCCTCGACGACGAAGCCCCCGCGATGTTCTTCGAGGACGGCGAGGCGCAGAGGACCAAGAAGCGAGCGCGCGATGCGTGAGGCGCAGCCGCTGCCCATCGCCCTGTCGTTGCCGCAGCCCAGGCCGCGCGCGGCCGTCGACAAGCGTGTGGTGTTCATCAGCGCCCTCGCGATCCTGCTCGCGCTGGTGGCCGGCTACGTCGCCGAGCTGCTCGGCGCGCTGATCGCGCTGGTCACCAACCTCGCGTTCTACGGGAGGCTCTCGTTCGGCCATGTCTCGCCGGCCTCCAACTCGCTGGGCGCATGGGTGATCGTGATCCCCGCGATCGGCGGGCTGATCGTGGGCCTGATGGCGCGCTACGGCGCCAAGGCGATCCGCGGCCACGGCATCCCCGAGGCGATGGAGCAGGTGCTGCTGAACCGCAGCCGCATCGCGCCGCGCGTGACGTTGCTGAAGCCGCTGTCGGCCGCGATCGCGATCGGCACCGGTGGACCGTTCGGCGCGGAGGGACCGATCATCGCCACCGGCGGCGCGCTCGGCTCGCTGCTCGGACAGCTGATCCCCACCAGCGCGATCGAGCGCAAGACGCTGCTCGCCGCGGGCGCCGCCGCCGGCATGGCGGCCACCTTCGGCAGCCCGGTCTCCGCGGTGCTGCTCGCGATCGAGCTGCTGCTGTTCGAGTACCGTCCGCGCTCGCTGATCCCGGTCGCGCTCGCGGCGGCCAGCGCCACCAGCGTGCGCTTCGCGCTCAGCGGCGGCGCACCCGCGTTCGCGATGCCGATGCTGGCGCCGCCGAGCGGCAGCGCGGTCGCTTCGTACATCGCCATCGGCGCCGTGGTCGGCGTCGCCTCGGTGCTGGTCACGCGCGCGATCTACTCGGTCGAGGACGCGTTCGAGAAGCTGCCGCTGCACTGGATGTGGTGGCCGGCGCTCGGTGGCCTGGTGGTGGGCGCGGTGGGCCTGCTGGCGCCGCGCACGCTCGGCGTCGGCTACGACAACATCGAGGGCATGCTCTCGGGCGCGCTGCTGCCGAGCGCGGCCGCGAGCCTGTGCGCGTTCAAGTTCGTGTCCTGGGCGATCTCGCTCGGCAGCGGTACCTCGGGCGGCACCTTGGCGCCGTTGTTCACGCTGGGCGGCGGCTTGGGGGCGCTGCTCGGCGCGGCGCTGGTGCCGCTCGGGGTCGACCCTCGCATGGCGGCGCTGGTGGGCATGGCGTCGATGTTCGCGGGCGCCTCGCGCGCGCTGCTGGCGTCGGTGGTGTTCGCGTTCGAGACCACGCGCCAGCCCATCGGCCTGTTGCCGTTGCTGGGGGGCGGCGCGGCCGCGTACCTGGTCTCGTTCCTGCTGATGAAGAACTCGATCATGACCGAGAAGATCGCGCGCCGCGGGGTGCGCGCCCTCGGCGAGTACGAAGCCGACTACCTCGACCGCGTGCGCCTGACGACCTACATCACGCGACCACTCGTGAGCTTGCGCGCGGACGACTCGCCGGCGCAGGCCCGGCAGTGGCTGGCCGAGGGCGGCAGCACGCACCAGGGCTTCCCCGTGCTCGACCGGGACGGCTGCCTGATCGGCGTGGTCTCGCGGCGCGAGCTGCTGGCCGGGCAGGCGGAGCGTGTGGGTGCGCTGGTCCAGCGCCGGCCGGTGGTGGTCGACGAGCAGCAGAGCTTGCGCGACGCGGCCGATGCCATGGCCCGCGAGCGGGTGGGGCGGTTGCCGATCGTGGAGCGCGCGCGCCCGCACCACGTGCTGGGCATCGTGACCCGCAGTGACCTGGTCGAGGCACACCGCGAGCGTTTGGCGCAACACCGCTAGGACGAAGCCGCGTGGTAGACTCCGCCGGTGGGGGACACGGACGGAATCAAGGCGTGGGCCGAGACCAGCGTGGGTCGCATCCGCGATCACAACGAAGACGCGCTGGTGGTCGACGAAGAGCTCGGGCTGTACGCGGTCGCGGACGGCATGGGTGGACACGCGGCCGGCGAGGTCGCCAGCTCGCTCGCGCTCGACACCGTGGCGCGCTGCGTGCGCGATCACTACACGCGCGTCGAGGCGCTGCTGATCGACCCGAGCTCCCGCGACGCCGCACGTGACGTACAGCGCCTGCTCGACGACGCCGCGCTCGCCGCCTGCGCCGCGGTGCACGAGGCGGGGCAAGCCGAGGAAGCGCGCCGCGGCATGGGCACCACGCTGAGCGCGCTGATGGTGGTCGGCTCGCAGGGCTTCATCGCGCACGTAGGCGACTCGCGCATCTATCTGCTGCGCGAGGGCAAGCAGCACCAGCTCACGCAGGATCACACGCTGCAAAACGAGCTGCTCAAGCGCGGCAAGCTGACGCCCGCCCAGGTGGCGCAGGTGAAGCAGAAGAACGCGCTGATCCGCGCCATCGGTCCGTACGCCAGCGTCGAGGTCGACACGCTCAGCTTCGACGTCTTCCCCGGCGACCGCTTCCTGGTCTGCTCGGACGGCCTGCACGGCTACCTGCAGAAGGACGAGCTGGCCGCCATCTTCGAGGGCCCGCTCGATCAAGTCGCGGCGCGCCTGGTGGCGCTGGCCAACCAGCGCGGTGGCCACGACAACATCAGCGCGCTGGTGGTCACCGTGGGCGATACGCGCACGGAGCGGCACGCGCTGGCGCAGCTCAAGCTGGAGACGCTGCGCATCGGCACGCTGTTCCGCTTCCTCAACTACCAGGAGCTGGTCAAGATCGCGAACCTCACCGACGTGCGCCACTTCGTCGCCGACGAGTCGATCTTCGAGGAGGGCGCCGAGGGCGACGAGCTGTTCGTGGTGCTCAAGGGACGCGTGGGCGTGCGCAAGGGCGACACCGTGATCGCGGAGCTCGGGCAGGGCGAGCACTTTGGCGAGATGGCGCTGCTCGACCGTGGACCCCGCAGCGCCAGCGTGCGCGCGATCGAGGAGACCAAGCTGCTGGCGATGAAGCGCAAGGACTTCCTCGGCATCGTGAAGCACGAGCGCGAGATGGGCGTGAAGCTGCTCTGGCAGTTCCTGGGCGTGTTCACGGAGCGGCTGCGCAACACCTCGCGCGAGCTCGGCGAGGCGCGCGGCAAGCTCGCCAGCGGCCTCGGCGACCTGCTCGATCTCGCGGACGAGGACCTCGAGGAGCTGACGTGAAGCGATGGCCGCTCGCGATCTCGCTCGCGTGCGCCTGCCAACGCGAACCGCCCGCGCCACCGCCACCACCACCTCCTCCCGCCGTCGCGCATACGCTGCGCGTGCTCGACGGGGACGCCAAGCTGGAGAAGCTGCCCACCGGTCTGATCGAGCTGCCCGAGGGCGCACGCTGGACGGTCGCCATCGACGACGGAGTGCGCATCGAGCTGCACGGTCCGGGTCGCTACGCGCTCAGCGGTGATCAGCTGCTGGTGCACGATGGCTTGGTCAGCGTCGACGTCGCCGCGCAGGCGGTGCGCGCGGGGCGCCATGCCTTCACGGTCGCGACGCCAGCCGGGCAGCTGGAGGTTCCGTTCGCGGCGCGGCTGGTGCTGCGCGCACCCGCGCATGCCGCCTCCGAGCTCGCGTTGATCTCGGGCGAGGCGCTGGCCGACGGCACGCTGCCGGTGGGGCCGAAGGCACGCGTGTGCTTCGCGGCGGTGGGGCCACACGCGCTCGGCGCCGCCGGCTTGGCCACCGTTGGCTTCGCCACCGTCGAGGCCGCGCTGGAGGCGCTGCCCGGCTCGCGCGCCTGCGCCGACGACCAGCCTGCCGAGCTGGCCAAGCTACAGCAGGAGCTGGCGCGTCAGCTGGAGCAGTTCACGCGCACCAAGGCCGAGCAAGACGCGCTGATCGCGAGCTACGCCAAGCAGAGTCCGCCGGGGGAGCAGGGGCGACGACTGGTCCAGGATCTGGCCGCGCGTGGACAGCTCGCGCTGACGGCGCGCTCGCGAGCCCTGGTGCTACGCGCGCAGCTGGCCGCGGCCGAGCTGGGCGCCGCTGGCGATCCGGCGCGTGCAGCCCTGCTCGCGCGCGCCAACCAGCTCGAAAATCCCGCGCACTGACCCGCCCCGACGACTATGCTGACGCGGATGCGCGCCGTGTCGTTGGCTGTCTCGCTGCTCGCGCTCTCCTCGCAGGCGCGAGCCGAGGACGCACGGCTGCGGCTGATGCACGAGCCGATTCCGTACACCGACGTCGCGGACGCGTTCGATGCGCACGACCGCTTCGACTTCAACGTGCACCTCGACTACGAGCGCATGCGCGACCGCGCCGCGATCTACCGCGAGCAGCGCGCGGCGGACGGCTCCGTGCGGCAGCAGCGCGTCGGAGACAGCGAGCTGGAGCGCAACGTGTTCTCGCTCGGCGTGGACGTCGGCTTGTGGCGGGACGTGATGGCGTTCGTGCGCCTGCCGCTGATCTTGAGCGATGAGCGCTCGTTGCAGCGCGGCACGCAGGGCCTCGCGAGCGCGCTCGGCGGCAGCGACGGCAACCCGCTGTTCGCCCTGCCGCTGACGTCGCCCTCGCGCGCCGGCGTCGACTACCTCGCGCTCGGCGGCGCCTGGTCCGTGCTCAACCAGACGCGCGCGTCGTGGCAGCCGACCTGGGTGCTGCGCCTCGAGGGCCGGCGCGCGCTCGGCAAGCCGCTGCGCGCCTGCCGCGTGAGCATGGGCCAGAACGTGTGTGGGGGGCAGACCACGCAGGATGACGAGAGCGTGCGCGGTGGCGATCCCGGCGTCAGCGCGGGGCTCAGTGCGCTGTTGCTGGAGACGCGCTTCTCACGCCGCTCTCGCCACCTGGAGCCCTACGCCGGCATGGCGCTGCTGGTGCAGTGGCCGTCGACGGCGCGCGAGCGGTTCCAGCCGGACGGGGCAGGGCGCGCACGTCCGGGACCCGAGAGCACGCTGACGCTCGGCACGGCGCTGATCCCGTGGGAAGACCGCGGCAGCTTTCAGCGCATCACGTTCGACCTCCGGCTCGACGTCACGCTGGTGGCGCGCGGCACGAGCTACACGCCGCTGTTCGACGCACTCGGCACCTCCAGCGATCCCACACTCACCGGCAGGCGCGCGGGCGTCTCGTTCCAGGGCCTCACCGAGTCCGAGCAGCACCTGCGCTACGGTGGACAGCTGGGCGTCGAGCTGCAGGCCGCACGCTACGTGCGCTTCGCCGCCGGCACCTCCTTGCACTGGGTGACGCAGCACGCGCTCAGCGATCGTGCGCCGTGCACCGGCAGCGCCAGCGGCACCAGCCTGGGCGACGACGGCCGCAGCTGCGTCGGCGCGCAGGTCGATCCGCGCGAGCGCGGCGAGCTCGATGCCCCTGGCCGGCGCTTCTTCATCCGCGACCAGTTTCTGCTCGGCATCTACGCCAACGCGACGGCGATGTTCTAGAGAGGATTTCTGGGTCTGGGC
>JBEVNG010000500.1:0-5275 GCA_040508235.1 Polyangiales bacterium
GGTGGAGTGATCGCTGACGATGCGCGCGACCTGGCCACTCTGCGTGAACACGCTGGTGGCGTTGCCGTAGCGGCTCTGGGCCTCGAGCTCGAGCGCGGCGTGCAGGTTGGGCACGCGCACCACGCTGAGCACCGGGCCGAACAGCTCCTCGGTCGCGCAGAACGATTGGGGATCGACGTGGTCCAGGATGGTCGGAGCGAGCCAGTGTCCGCGCTCTCCACCGCTTGGCGCGGCAGGATGGCGGCCGTCGAGGCGCAGCTTCGCACCTTCGCTCGAGCCGCGCTCGATCGCGCCCTCCAGCTTGCTCAGCGCGCTGGCGTCGATGATCGCGCCCATGTCGTACGGCAGCTGCATCGCGCGCGCCTTCTCGACGATCTGGTCGACCAGGTGATCGCTGTCGCCGACCGCGACCAACAGACTGCCCGCCATGCAGCGCTGCCCCGCGCAGCCGGTGAACGAAGCGACCACACCCGGCACCGCCAGCTCGGGCGCCGCGTCGGGCGCGAGGATCATCGTGTTCTTGGCGCCGCCGAGCGCGAGCACCCGCTTGCCCAGCGAGCTGCCGCGCGCATAGACCTGCTGCGCGACCTTCGACGAGCCGACGAAGCCGTACGCCTCGACGTCCGGATGATCGATCAGCAGCTCCACCGCCTGGCGTCCGCCGTGCAGCACGGAGAACACGCCGGCCGGATAGCCCGCCTCCAACATCAGCTCGCCCAGGCGCGCGCCCGTGAGCGGCACCTTCTCCGACGGCTTGAGGATGAAGGCGTTGCCGAGCGTCACCGCGATGGGAAACAGCCACAGCGGCACCATGGCCGGGAAGTTGAAGGGCGTGATGCCCGCGACCACACCGAGCGGCTCGCGACGCACCTCGCAGCGCACACCTTGGCTGACCTCCAGCGAGCCGCCGGCATCGAGGTTCTGCAGGCTGAGTGCGAACTCGATCACCTCGACGCCCTTGAGGATGCCCGCCTTGGCCTCCTCCAGCGTCTTGCCGCACTCGCGCGCCGCCGAGAGCGAGAGCGCATCGAGCTCCGACAACAGCAGCTCACGAAAGCGAAACAACGGCAGCGTACGCTGCTTGATGGGTGTGCGCGCCCATGACGCGGCGGCGAGCTTGGCGCCACGCACGATGTCGTCCACCTGCGCGGGTCCGCTGTCCGGCACGCTGCCGAGCAGACGCCCGCTGTACGGGCTGAACACCTCGATGCGCGGGCCGGCAAAGGCCTGGGGCGCGCCGTGCGAGAGGTTCGCGATCGTGACCGGCGGACGCGCTGCGAACAGCGGGTCCGTCACTCCATGGTCGGGCTGCAGCATCCTCGGCAGCTTACCACCCTCGCGCGCCAGCGCCCCTTCGCTGCTCAGCGCACGCGTGCGCGCAGGTCCTGGATCCACTTGGTCCAGGCGTCTTTCTTCTGGGCCTTGGCGAGCCACTGCGCGACCTCGCCGAGCGCACGCAGCTCGTCCGGCTCGATCTGCTTTCCTTCGCGCAGCTCGTCGTCGACGATGTTCGCGGCCTGACGCATCAGCTTCTCGGCCTCCGCGACGCGCTCCGTCAGCATGGACTTGCCGAGCATCTCGACGATCATGCCGAGCGACCAGCGCCCGCGCGTGGTGTCGTCGTTGCGCACACGCTGTGCTTGCTGCTCCGCCGCCTCCGAGCCACAGTTCGGACAAGACGACGCCACGGCGGAGTATGGTGTCTGACAGTCGGGACAGATGCGGATCAGACCGGTGGGCACGTCCCCCCACTCTTGCTCGCGCGCGTCCACGAAGCTGACGGTCAGCTCGTACGAGCCGATGCCGATGCGGTCTCCGTCGCGCAGCACGTGCGGGCGCTCGATGGGTACGCCGTTGAGGCGCGTGCCGTTGCGGCTGCCCAGGTCCTCGATGGTGGCCTGGTCTCCGTCACACTGGATGCGCGCGTGCTTGCGCGAGATCAGGCCGTCGAAGATGCAGATGCGGCAGGTCGTGCCGTCGCGACCGACCAGCGTCACGCCGAGCGGCAGCGCGATCTGCTCGTTGCCAAGCCGGATCCGGAACTTGGTCGCCACGTCGCTCATCGGTCCGGAGAGCGTGTTCATCGACCCTCCAGCGGATCGAGCTCGCTCTCGCGCAGGCCGTGCTTGCGCAGCAGACGATAGAAGTGCACGCGGTTGACCCCGGCGGCGCGCGCGGCGGCGCTGACGTTGTTGCCGTGCAGCTCCAGCAGGCCCTCGAGGTACTTCACCTCGAACAGGTTGTTCCACTCTTCACGCGCGATGCGCAGCGGCTGGTCGAGCGCGACCTGCAAGCCCTCGCCTGCCTCGTCGGGCGGCGGCGGCATCGACGTCTCGCTGCCCGGCGGCGGGATCGCCTCGCCGAGCGCGACGCGGCGCTCCAGGTAGTTGCGCAGCTGGCGCACGTTGCCGGGCCAGCGATAGCGCCCGAGCATCTCGATGAACTCGGGAGAGCGGATCGGCTGCGAGGACGGATGATCGATCACGCCGAGGTGACGCAGCACGTCGTCGACCAACAGAGGAAGGTCGCCCTTGCGCTCCCGCAGCGGCGGCAGCTTGATGTGCAGCACCGCGAGCCGGTAATAGAGGTCGGAGCGGAAGCGCTTGGCGCCCACTTCCTCGCGCAGGTTGCGGTTGGTGGCCGCGATCACGCGCACGTCGATCGGCGCGTAGTTGTTGCTGCCCACGCGCTTGACCTTGCGGCTCTCCAGGGCGCGCAGGATCTTGGGCTGCAGGTCGAGGCTGAGCTCGCCGATCTCGTCGAGGAAGATGGTGCCGCCGTCGGCCGCCTCGAACGCGCCCGTGCGCGCGGCGACCGCGCCGGTGAACGCGCCCCGCTCGTAGCCGAACAGCTCGCTCTCCAGCAGCTGCGCCGGGATCGCGCCGCAGTCGACGACGATGAACGGCCCGTCCTTGCGCGCACTGTGCTCGTGCACCGCCAGCGCGGACACCTCCTTGCCGGTGCCGGTCTCGCCGTCGATCAACACGGTGGCGTCGCTGGCCGCGGCGCGCGTGAGCAGACCGAACAGCACCTCCATGGGCGGGCTCTGGCCGACCATGCGGCCGAACGGATGATCGGCGTCCGGCGCACGCAGCGACTCGCGCCTCCGCGGCGCAGGCGTGTTCCTGCGCTCTGCCGTGCGCTCCGAGCTCATGCTTGTACGCGTCTCTCCCACTGCTTGTCCCATGCCCGCGCGATCGCTCCCCGGCCGACTACGTGCCCCGCTCAGCTGGCACCGGACCGGCTTGGGTCCGCGAACGAACCGATGTCCAACAGAGGCCCGCCGACGATCTCGTTGTCGCCGCGCACCAGCACTTCCCCGAGCGCGCACGAGAGCGTGATCTGCACGTCTGGATGGGCGCCTTCACGCTGCGTCAGCGCGGTGCGCAGGTGATCGACCGTGGTCTCGGCCGCCGCCTGCTCCGCTTCGCGCGGATGCACCAGCAAGCGCACGCCCAGCAGTGCGGTCGCGGTGTGTAGCGGGAAGCTGAAGCCCGCGGCGCCCAGCTCCTGCTCCGCGCGGTCCACCACGTTGCTGACGTCCTCGAAGGCCTCGTCGTCGTCCGACTCCAGCGCGAGCTCGAGGTAGATGCCGACCGCCGCGCGCGTGGACTCGCTGGCCGAGGGACCGGCCTCGCCGATCGCCTCTCGCAGCGCGCTCAGCAGCGCCGCCGTATCCGGGAAGCGCTTGTCTGCCTTCTTCTCCATGCAGCGCAGCACCACCGCGTCGAGCGCGGGCGGCACGGGCGCGAGCGCGCTGGGGCGCGGCGCGGGCGCCTGCAGGTGCTGCAGCGCGACCTGGCGCGGATCGTCGGCATGGAACGGGTACTGGCCCGTCAGCAGCTGGTAGATCACGACGCCGAGCGCATAGATGTCCGTCCGCCCATCGGGGCGCTCGCAGCGGATCTGCTCGGGCGCCATGTAGTGCGCCGTGCCGAGCATCGCGCCCGGCTCGGTCAGCCCCGGACCCGCGGTGTCCGCATGCAGCATCTTGGCGATGCCGAAGTCGAGCAGCTTCACCACGCGCTGTCCGTCGCGCTCGACCACCAGGATGTTGTTGGACTTGATGTCGCGATGCACGACGCCCTTCTCGTGCGCCGCTCCGACGGCGCGCAGCACCGGCTCCAGCAGGCCGAGCACGTCGGTGGGTGAGAAGCGGCCGTGCACCTGCAGCAGCTTGCGCAGGTCGGTGCCCTGCAGCAGCTCCATCGCGTAGTAAGGACGGCTCGGCTGAAACTCGCCGATCTCGTAGATCTCGACGATGTTCGGGTGGGCGATGTTGCGCACCACCTCGGCCTCCCGGAGGAAGCGCGTGATCATGCTCGGAAAGCGCGCCATCTCGGCGCGTAGCACCTTGACGGCCACCTCGCGGCCCGCGCGATCGCGCGCTGCATAGACGACGCCACCTCCGCCACGACCGACCAGACGCTCGACGGAGTAAGGGCCGATCTTCGCTCCGGGCTGGAGCGTCTCCTCGGTCGCTTCCTGCTCGCCGGACTCGTTCTGGACGAACACTTCCGTGACGTCCTCGAGTGCGAGCGTCTGCGCCTCCGGATTGGTGTCCGGGTCTCGTACTGATGGTTTCCTTACCACGGACAATCCGCTCTCCCCTGGTGGACGATCATACGCGAACTCCAGGCGAGGAACGAAGCTCCACGGTCAGCGACTTCACGAGGCCACGCATCTCTCACTGCGCGAGCGTGCTTGCTCTAGCCGCCGGTAGAATTTGGGTGGTACCGTTAAACTATCGTGAGTGGATCCGGTTCCGCCGAGCAGTGGCGTAGATCTCTCGAGGGAGTCACCCGACAGCAATTCGTGTCGAGGCACCCTCATGTCTTCTTGGTGTGGGCGCCCAAGCTCTCGGCGGACGCCATCTCCCACATCACGAGCCAACACCAGCAAATGGGCTTCCATACGCAGGTGCACGGCTCGCAGATGAAGCAGCATGTCCATGCGTCCGCAGGCTCGGACGACGAGGTGCTGGTCATCCCGCTCGTCAAGGCACCTGGCAATCCCTTCCCGGAGCGGATTTCAGTAGGTCGAGCACCAAACTGCGATATCGTTTTGCGCGACCCTTCGGTATCCAAGATTCAAGGACATTTTCGGGACGTCACGCCCGAGGCTGCCGTGTTCACGGATGCCAAGAGTGCGAATGGTACGCGCCTCAATGGCGCGGCGGTGGCTGCGGGGGCAGCCATCGAGGTGAAGACATTCTCCTACCTGACGTTTGGTCGCATCCGGGTGCAGTTGTTGTCGTCCGCAGACGTGTACGACT
>JBEVNG010000351.1:0-4821 GCA_040508235.1 Polyangiales bacterium
CGCCCTGCCCTCTCCGACATCCCGGTGATCGCGCTGTCCGCCGACGTGTCGCCGTACGCCGCCGCCATCGACGCCGACGCGTACCTCAAGAAGCCCATCGACTTCGAGCGCCTGTGCGTGGTGATCGAGCAGATCATCCTGTCTTCCGAGCGCAAGCGGCTGGCCGCGCGCGCGGTGGAGCTGGAGCGCATTCGCGCGCTCGGCCTGCTGGTCGCTGGCGTCGCGCACGAGATCAACAACCCGCTCACGTACGTGCTCGGCAACCTGGAGCTCGCGTCGTCGCGCCAGCGTCAGCTGCTCGCGACCTCCAACGGCTCGCTCAGCGTCGGCACCAAGCTGTTCGAGAACATCGAGTCCGCGCGCGATGGCGCCGAGCGCATCGCGTTCATCGTGCGCCTGCTGTCGACGTTCGTGCGCGGCAGCAGCGACGAGACGCAGGAGATCGACGTGCTGCGCGCCCTGGACGCCGCCGCACGCCTGGCGATGCAGCACATCCGCACCCGCGCCCGCCTCAAGCTGGAGCTGGCCTCGCTGCCGGCCGTGCGCGCCAACGAAGCGCGGCTGGCGCAGGTGTTCCTCAACCTGCTGATCAACGCGGCCCAGGCCATCCCGGAGGGCACGCCGGACCAGCACGAGATCCGTGTGCGCGCGACCCACGAGGGCGAGCACATCGTGATCACGGTCAAGGACACCGGCTGCGGCATCGCGCCGGAGCTGACCTCGCGCATCTTCGAGGCCTTCTACACCACCAAGCCCGCCGACCAGGGCACGGGCCTCGGCCTGAGCATCTCGCGCGACGTGGTGGTCTCGTTCGGCGGCCGCATCACGGTCGAGAGCGAGCTCGGCCAGGGCGCCACGTTCCGCATCGAGCTGCCGGTCGCCAACGCGCAGCAGCAACACCCGTCGGGTCCGGTGCCGACGCTGTCGATCCCGCCCATGGGCGCCGAGGGACAGCGCATCCTGGTGCTCGACGACGAGCCGCTGATCGGCGACTTCCTGGTCGGCGCGCTGGAGGGCAACCTGGTCGACGTCACGGTCGACGGCACGGAGGCACTCAAGCGTGCGGTCGACGGAAGCTACGACCTGGTGCTGTGCGACCTGCGCATGCCTCGCATGAGCGGCATCGAGTTCTACGACGAGCTCGGGCGTCGCCGTCCCGACCTGCTGGCGGCGTTCGTACTGATGACCGGCGCCGCGGTCGACGAGGAGCTCTCGCGCTTCCTCGCGACCCACAAGGTGCCCGTGCTGCGCAAGCCGTTCGACATGGGCGAGCTCAAGCAGGTGGTCGCCCGCTCCGCGCGCGCACGCAACCAGCGCCGCGCCGCCTCGTGAGCAGTTCGACAGCGCCCCTGGGATCGTGAGATTGTCGCCCTCGACCTCGCGAGTCGGGAGAACGGCATGGGCAATCTACTCTCCGAGGCGGCGTTCATGCCGCACGGACACTGCTACTTGTGGACGCCCGCGCTCGTCTGGACGGAGAGCCTCAGCAACTTGCTGATCGGCCTGTCCTACGTGGCGATCTCGAGCATGCTCGCGCTGTTCGTCGGCGGCGTGCGCAGCCTGCCCTTTCGCTGGGCATACGTGGCGTTCGGCGTGTTCATCATCAGCTGCGGCATCACGCACTTCATCGACGTGCTGACGATCTGGCAGCCGCGCTACTGGCTCGACGCGCTGATGCGCAGCGTGACCGCGGTCGCGTCACTGGGTACGGCGCTGATGCTGCCCAGGCTGCTGCCGCAGGCCAAGCAGCTGGCCAAGGCCAGCGTCGCCGCACGCGAGCGCGGCATCGCGCTGGAGATGGCGGTCACCGATCTGGAGTCGATGTACCAGAAGACGCTCCAGCTCGACCAGCTCAAGACCAACTTCTTCGCCAACGTGAGCCACGAGCTGCGCACGCCGCTGACGCTGATCCTCGGCCCGGTCGAGCACCTGTTGCTCGATGATCGCCTCGACGGCGAGCAGCGCTACGAGCTGGAGCTGGTCGCGCGCAACGCGCGCTCCTTGCTGGCGCACGTGAACAACCTGCTCGACGTGGCCAAGCTGGAGGCCGGCAAGCTGGAGCCGCGCTTCGCCGACGCGGACCTGAGCGACATGGTGCGCTCGGTGACCGCCAGCTTCGACTCGCTGGCGCGCGAGCGACGCATCGCGCTGCAGGTGTCGGTGCCGACCGCGCAGCACGCCGAGGTCGACATCGACAAGGTGCAGCGCGTGCTGCTCAACCTGCTCGCCAACGCCTTCAAGCACGCGCCCGAGGGCGGCTCGATCCGCGTCGAGCTGCGGCGCGCGGAGCCACCGCGGCAGGAGCAGCTGGTGGAGCTGGTGGTCGGCGACGACGGTCCCGGTGTGCCGGAGAGCGACCGTCAGCTGATCTTCGAGCGCTTCCAGCAGAGCACCACGCGCCCGATCGGCGGCACCGGCCTCGGCCTGTCGATCGTGCGCGAGTTCGTGGGGCTTCACGGCGGTGAGGTGCACGTCGACGCGAGCCCCGAGGGAGGCGCGGAGTTCCACGTCACGCTGCCCCAGCGAGCGCCGACCGGCGCCAAGGTGCACGAGTCGGTGCCGGCGCCGCGCGCGCCCGTGCTGACCGCCGTGCAGGACCTGCGCGAACATCCGCTGCTGGAGGTGGAGCGCGAGCTGCACGACGACGCCCCCACCGTGCTGGTGGTCGAAGACAACGCCGACATGCGCGCGCTGCTGGTGCGCACGCTGCGGGATCGCTACCGCGTGGCGCAGGCGCGCGACGGCGTCGAGGGCCTGGAGAAGGCGCGCAAGCTGCGCCCCGACCTGATCTTGAGCGACCTGATGATGCCGCGCATGAGCGGCGAGGAGCTGGTGGCCGCGGTGCGCGGGCTGCGCGAGCTCGACGCGGTGCCGATCTTGTTGCTGACCGCCAAGAACGACGAGCAGTACCGCTCGCGCACGCTGGAGACCGGCGCGCAGGACTACGTGCTCAAGCCGTTCGCCAGCGAGGAGCTGCTCGCGCGCGTGCACAACTTGCTGACCATGAAGCGCACGCGCGACCTGCTGCAGAACGAGGTCGAGCTGCAGCAGAGCGACGTCGAGGAGCTGACGCGCCAGCTGGTGGCGCAGAAGCGCGAGCTGACCAGCGCGCTGGGCTCCGCACGCGAGGCGCGCCTGCACGCCGAGCAAGCCAGCCGCGCCAAGAGCGACTTCCTGAGCCTGGTCTCGCACGAGCTGCGCACGCCGTTGACCTCGATCCAGCTGCAGCTGGAGCGCCTGCGTCGCGGCGTCACCGGCGTGGTCAGCAACGAGCAGATGTCGGCGATGGAGAAGATCGCGCGCTCGTCGGCGCGCTTGCTCGACCTGCTCGACGCGCTGCTGGAGTTCGGGCGCATGGAGAGTGGGAAGCTGGAGGTCTCGCTGTCCCTGGTCGACCTGAGCGTGATCGCGCGCGAGGCGATCGAGGATCTGCGCCCGCGCGCCGAGCAGAAGGGCATCGCACTCTCGCTCACCCTCGGCGGCGGCGCGCTCAGCGTGCAGACGGACGCGCGGCTGGTGCGGCTGATCATCGTCAACCTGGTCGACAACGCGATCAAGTACACCGAGGAAGGCTCGATCGAGCTGCGGCTCGAGCCGCGCGCGGAGGGCGGCGTCGCGATGCGTGTGACCGACACCGGACCAGGCATCGACCCCACGCAGCAGCAGCTGATCTTCGAGCCGTTCCAGCAGCTGGAGAGCGTGCGCCACAAGCGCGGCGAGGGCGTGGGACTCGGGCTGGCGCTGGTGAAGAGCATCGCGCAGGCGCTGCGGGCGGACGTCGCGCTGGAGAGCGCGCCCGGGCGTGGCAGCGCGTTCACCATCACGCTGGCCTGACGTTTCGGTCACGGATGGCGCCGCGGCCGCACACAAAAAGAGCGCGTGAAATCTTGCCGCGCGCGGGCCGAGTGCGGTAGTACTTTGCCCGACGATCCCCCCGGGTCTGATCGTTCCCCCCCGGAGATGCCGTGTCTGGCAGCAGTACGTCTACTACGTCCATCCTGATCGTCGACGACGATGCGGACATCCGCGAAGCACTCGTCGACGTGCTGACCGATCATGGCTACGCGTCGCACGCCGTCCCGCATGGCGCGGCTGCGCTCGCCGCGCTGCAGTCGGGCCTGCGACCCTGCTTGATCCTGCTCGACCTGATGATGCCGGTGATGGACGGCGTCACCTTCCGTCAGCATCAGCTCGCGGATCCTGACCTCAAGCAGCTACCCGTACTGGTGATCAGCGCAGGCAACGACGTCAGCGTCCATGCCGCGGCACTCGGCGCCGTCGAGTCGCTGCGCAAGCCGCTCGACCTCGACCGACTGCTGGAAGCTGTCGCGCGCCACTGCTGAGCACGCGATTGAGAGAACGCAGCAGCGGCGTAACAAAGTAGGCAGCGCGCGCGATCGAGTTCACGATGATCCAGTCACCAGGTCGTCGAACTCGGGAGCGTCGATGCCCACCTCGGAATGCCGTTCGTCACGCTACGTCACGCTGGGCGGCAAGCGCGTTCACTACTGTATCGACGGCCGCGGGCCGACCCTGTTGTTGCTGCACGGCGTGATGGCGTCGCTGCACAGCTGGCAGGGCTGGGTCGATCAGCTCGCCCCGCACTACCGCATCGTGCGCATCGACCTGCCGGGCTTCGGCAACAGCGAGCACCTCGCCAGCGACGACTACTCGCCCGAGTACGCGCTGGAGTTGATCGACCAGCTCTGCGCGCACCTGCACATCGAGTACTGCTCGATCGCCGGCAACTCGCTGGGTGGCTTCTTCGCCTGGTACTACGCGGCCAACCGGCCCGAGCGCCTGGACAAGCTGATCCTGCTC
>JBEVNG010000397.1:0-6376 GCA_040508235.1 Polyangiales bacterium
GCCTCGATGGCGCGCGGGTTCTTCACCAGCGTGCCGTGCTGCAGCAGGCGACCGGCCGCCGCGAGCTGCGCCGCGGTCGCCAGCACCGGCAGGCCCTCCGGTACCGCCGCCACCGCCAGGCCGACGCCCGTGGTGACGAGATCGCCGACGCTGCGTCCACGCAGCATGCCCGCCGCCACCAGCGCCGCACCCGCGCCGAACGCGACCGGTCCGGTGAGCCGCATCAGCTCGCGCAGGCGCGACTCGACGCCACCGCGCGCTTCATCCGGCGTGGCCTGGGCCGCACGCCGCGCCACCGTCTCGTCGCCGGTCGCGACCACCACCGCCAGCGTGGTGCCCGCGGCGACCGAGGTGCCCGCGTACAACATCGAGGTGACGTCCGCGATGCTCTCCGCTAACGTTGGCGCCGGGCCCTTGCGCACCGGCAGCGACTCGCCGGTCAGCGAGGAAGTGTCGACCTCCAGGCCGTCGGCCTCCACGATGCGCAGGTCGGCCGGCACCATGTCGCCCTGCGAGAGCAACACCAGATCACCACGCTGCAGGGCGTCGACCGGCGTGATCACGATGCGACCGTTGCGGCGCACCTGGACCTTGCCCTCGGCCACGCGGCCCAGCTCGCTGATGGCGCGCTCGGTCTTGAAGCGCTGCACGCCGCCGATCAGCGCGTTGATGCCGCCCACGCCGGCGACGATGCCGGCGTCCGCCACCGAGCCGACCACCGCGCTGATGCCGGCGCCGAGCGCGAGCAGCGGCGACAGCGGGCTGAGCAGCTCCTTCTGGATCGCCTGGCCGAGCTGCAGCCAGGCCGGCTTCTCTTCACGGCCGCTCTCGGGCCGGTGGATCTCGTCGCCGGACAGGCCTTCCATCGACGTGCCGAGGCGCGCCAGCACCCCCTGCACGCCGAGCGCATGCCAGGGCGTGGGATCGGCGGCGGTGCGCGTCTGCTTGTCGACGACGGCCGTGCGCCGCACCGCGTTGAGCATCGAGGCGAGCGAGGCCGCGTTGACCACGAACATCACGCGACGTCCCGCGGCCGGCTTCTGTCCCGCCGCCGAGGCGAGCGTACCGATGGCGGTGGCACCGAGCGCGAGCCGCACGCTCTGCGCGGACACCGCACGCGCGCCCGCGATCGCCGCGATCAGTGTCGCCATCGAGCGCGTGTCGTCCGGGCAGAGCACGTGCGCCCCCCACGGAGTGGGCTTGTCGCGCACGCACAGCGCCAGGCCGAGGTCGGACGCCGCGTAGCCCTCGGACGGTCCACGCCCCACGAAGCACACCGCCTTGCCGGCTTCCTGCAGCTTGCGAATGCCCGCGCCGAGGCCGAGCGTCAGGCCGATCACCTGGTCGGGGTTGAGGCCCTCGGTCTGGTTGGGATCGTCGGCGGCGAGCACGATCGAGAGGCCGGCCTTACGCGCCGAGCGCAGCGCATCGACGACGCCGCCCTCCGGGAAGATGTGCACCTCGACCAGGCCGAGCACCTGCTCGTCGCGTGCGAGCGCGAGCACCAAAGCGCCGCGCGACTCGCGCTCCAGCACCGCCGCCTCGACCTCGCCGCCGAGCTGGCCCGGCAACAAGCGCGCGGGTCCGAGCGCGAAGCCATCACTCTTCTGCACGCGCAGAGGACGCTCGGCGCGGAACAGGCGACGCGCGCGGCCGAGCGCTTCTTGCCGGCTGATGCCCTTGAGCGCGAACACGTCGCCCACCAGGAACTGCTCGCGCGCGACCAGGTCCGCCGGCAGCACCAGCGTGTCGATGCGGTCGAGCCGACGCAGCGCATCGGACGACAACACCAGCATGCCCTGGCGCGCGAACACGCGACCGAGCTCGGCGGTGAACAGCTCGCGTCCGAGCCGCGCCGGCTGCGGCAGCGCGGCGAAGCCAGCGGCCACCGCGCGCGCGGGGCTGCGCGTGGTCGCGAGGCTGACCGCGAACGCGCTCGCCGCCAGCTGCCAGACGTGATCGCCGTAGTTCTCCAGCGGGCCGTTGGGCAGCGCCAGCGGACGCTCCTGCGGCACGGGCGTGTGGCCGTCGCTGGGCTCGTGCGTGAACAACACGTCCGCCCACTGCTGAAACAG
This sequence comes from Polyangiales bacterium, assembly GCA_040508235.1. Lineage (GTDB taxonomy): Bacteria > Myxococcota_A > Polyangia > Polyangiales > DASUME01 > DASUME01. The sequence continues at coordinate 2,076 of JBEVNG010000397.1, forward strand.
CGCACGACGCGCGCGCAGCTCGCGCAGGCTGACCAGCTTCTCGCTCAAGCTCACCAGCGAGCTCATCGGACGCTCGGACCAGCCCTGCGCCGCCGCCAGCGCCAGGTGCAGCACGAACTCCGCGCGCTGGTGACCCAGCCGCTCGTCCAGCGGGCGGCGCAGCGCATCCACCTGCTGGATCATCAGCAGCGCGCCGTAGACGTTGGAGCCCAGGCGACGCGGCACCAGCGGCACCAGCCGTAGCGACATGCCCCAGAGCACGGCCAGCGCATCGGCGATCGCCTCGACCGAGAGCTCGCGATCGAGCGTCTGATCGTCCGGCAGCGCGCGCTCGTCGGGCTCGCTGTAGCGCGCCGCGCCGACCGAGCGCTCGGCGTCGCCGACCAGCGCATCGAGCAGGGCGCGTGGGCTGACCGTGCCATGGAAGTGGAACGCGACGCGGCGCATCAAGCCGTTGACGTGCACGCCAGCGATGTTGTCGTGCACCCGGCTGCGCTCGCGCAGTTGCTCGGAAAAGCGAGCCAGGTCATCGCGCGGCACGCCGCGGTACTCGACGTAGGCCCGGTCTCCGACCACCGACATGCTGCGCGGCCGGTCGCCGAGGAACAGCTCGCGCACGGAGCGCGCCCACCCTGCCAAGCTCATGCGTTGTCTTGTCACGTTAGCCGTACTCCGCAATCAAAGTGGGCGCGGACCGAGCGGATGCCAGCGCGCGTTCGACAGCACCCCCGGCGGGGCCTAGAACAGGCGCCTTTTGTCGCACCTGCCCCCTGCGACTCGGAGCTGCACCATGCCCGTCGAGACCGTTGCCCAGTTCACTCAGCTCGTGTCCGAGATCGAAGCCGGAGCCGGCTACAAGCGCCCCGCCGCGTTCGCCGTCGGCCTCGCCACCTACGCGCTGACCGACCTGGCCAAGCCCGGTGAGCTGGGCGGCGCGGTGCTCGACACCTGGTACCCGGCGCCCAACTGCGACGAGAACTTCGGCACCGCAGCCCTGCTCGCACGCGCGGTGGGCCACAGCAGCGGCTCGGCGACCTACACGCTCGACGAGGGCAAGCTGGAGCAGGTGCTGAGCGAGTTCGCGCCGTTCCTCAACGACGGCAAGCGGCACGCGAACATCGTGGCGCTGCAGCAGCTGCTGACCACGCTGCGCCGCAGCGCCAACAACGCCATCCGCTACAAGAGCGGCGAGATCACGCTCGACAGAGCCTTGCCGCGCGCGGCGGTGGTCACGTTCCTCGGCGACCTGGCGGAGAAGCCGCGCGACGCGCACGACGTCTACCTGCGCCTGCACCTGCTCTCCACGCGCAAGGTCAAGCCGCACGGCCAGAGCCTGGACGGCCAGTTCGGCCTGCTGGCGAACGTGGTCTGGACCAACGTCGGTCCGTTCGCTCCGGACAACTTCGAGGCCGTGCGCGGCCAGCTCAAGGCCGAGGGCGTCGAGGTACGCATCCACTCGGTCGACAAGTTCCCGCGCATGGTCGACTACGTGATGCCCAGCGGCGTGCGCATCGCCGACGCGGATCGCGTTCGCCTCGGCGCGTACCTGGGCGAAGGCACCACCGTGATGCACGAGGGCTTCGTGAACTTCAACGGCGGCACGCTCGGTAAGTCCATGGTCGAGGGCCGGATCAGCGCCGGCGTGGTGGTCGACGACGGCAGCGACGTCGGTGGTGGCGCGTCGATCATGGGCACGCTCTCGGGCGGCGGCAGCATGGTGATCAAGCTCGGCAAGAACTGCCTGCTCGGCGCCAACAGCGGGTGCGGCATCCCGCTCGGTGACGGCTGCACCATCGAGGCAGGCCTCTACATCACCGCCGGCAGCAAGGTGAAGTTGCCCGACGACAGCGTCGTCAAGGCGCGCGACCTGGCCGGCCAGAACGACCTCCTGTTCCGCCGCAACAGCCTCACCGGCGCCATCGAGGTCGTGAACAAGAAGAACGAGACCGTGCTGAACCCGATGCTTCATAAGAACTAGGCTCTAGATCGCGGCCCAGCGGTGCAGGACCGAGGCGAGCTCGTCCGGTCCGGTCAGCTGTGGGTAGTGGCCGAGCGTCTGCAGCTGGATCAGCTCCGCGCTCGGGATCACCTGTGACAGGAACTGCCCCACCGCGAACGGCACGAACATGTCCGCGGGCGACTGCACCACCAGCGTCGGCGTGGTGACGAACGGCAGCGCGCTGCGAAAGTCCGAGTAGAACTGCGCGTGCGCGAAGTGCATCGCGATGTCGGGCTCGATGCGCTGGTACGAGCGCACCAGCTCGGCCTCCAGCTGCGGGCGGCTCGGGTGGCCCATCGCGAGCGGTACCGTCTGCTCGCACCAGATCGGGTAGTCGGCCTCCAGGCCCCGCACGATCGCCTCGATCTGCGTGCGCGAGGCGCCGCCCACGTAGCCGGGCTCGTCGATGTAGTGCGGCGGGGCGCCGAGCAGCGCCAGCTTGGCGAACGTCTGCGGCTCGCGGATGGCCGCCAGCGCGCCGCTGATCGCGCCCGCCGCGTGGCCGACCAGGAACGGCTGCGTCAGCCCGAGCTCGTGCACGATCTCCAGCAAGTCGGTGGCGTGGCCCTGCAGCGAGTGATGCCGCTCCAGATCGTACGCATCCGAGGCATCCCCGCAGCCGCTCAGGTCGTAGCGGATCACCTTGTAGTCGCGCTCGAACTTGGGCGCGACCTTGCGCCAGTCGTCCTGCGCGCAGCCGAACCCGTGCACGAAGATGAGCGCCTGGGTGCCCTGACCGGTGACGTTCACGCGGTTGCGCGCGAGTGCCGACTGCATGCTTCCCCCGGCAGGCATCGTACACGAGGCGAGGGCTTTAAAGGGCGGTGCCGAGCAGGATCCCGCGCTCCACGGCCAGGGTCAGCTCATCGGCCAGGCGCGTCAGCCCAGCTTCGTCGGGCGTGTCGCCGCCGCGCGCGAAGAAGCCCGCCACGCGCTCGCTGAGCACCCGCGCGGGTGCCTCGTCGGCGAGCAACGTCGCGACGCGCGGCAAGCGCGACCAGAGCACGCCGTGGTCGTCCGGGCGCCGGTACACCAGCAGCGTGTGCGGCTCGGCGCGATCGTCCTCGGTCACCACGTGCTCCAGCGACACGCACACCAGCGTGGGGTTCACGACCAGCACGCCCTCGAAGTCGAGCTCGCCCGCTTCCTGGACCGGGTACGGCAAGCTCGCGACCTGCCACTTGGCGGTCTCGAAGCGCAGCAGCGAGCGCGGCAGGCCTGCGCTGGTGCGCTCGGCGTAGGGCCCGTAGCCGGCGACCACCTCGCGAATGAACGGCGAGGCGGGCGGCTCGTCGGCCAGGTAACGCGCGAAGCACGCCGCGTCGAAGCTGCGCGTGTAGGCGATGCGCGCCATGTCGAACAGACGCGCGCGGATCATGTCGCGATAGAGCTCGAAGCCCGGGATGTGGGGGCGCGTATCGTCCTCGGCGAACGCCAGGCTGACCATCGCGCGCTGGTAGGCGGCGAGGGTACTCATGCGGCGCGCTCGCCCAGCGCTCGCTCGTAGATCGACGCGAGCCGCTCGAGCTCCGCCGCAAGCTCCGCGAACGGCGGGAACTCGTCGTCGCGCTCCAGCAGCACCGGCAGCGGTCGCGCCAGCTTGCGCATCGTGTAGTCGAACAGCTCGTACACCGGCTCGCTGATCGGCGCGGCATGCGAGTCGATGCGCTGGCCGTCCGGGCGGACGTGGTGTCCAGCCATGTGCAGCTGCACCACGCGCTCGAGCGGCAGCTTGTCGACGAACGCGCGCGCGTCGAAGCCGTGGTTCATCGCGTTCACATACACGTTGTTGACGTCGAGCAGCAGCTTGGCGTCCGCGCGACGCAGGATCTCGGCGATGAATTCCGCCTCGTCCAGCGGGCTATCCGGCGGCCGCGCGTACCAGCTGATGGGCTCGATTGCGATCGATACGCCGAGCGCGTCCTGCGCTTCCTGGATGCGCTGCACGGCGACGCCGATGGCCTCTTCGTGCAGCGGCAGCGGCAGCAGGTCGTGCAGGTACACCTCGTCGACCTGCGAGAAGCACAGGTGGTCCGAGTGCCACGGTACGCGCAGCTCGTGCAGCAGGCCGCGCAGCGTGCGCAGGTATGCGGCATCGAACGGCGCGAGCGCCCCGAAGCCCATGGTCAAGCCGTGGGTCAACAGCGGATAACGCTCCCGAGCCTGCGTCAGCAGCGAGGCGTAACGCCCGCCGCGCGCGAGGTAGTTCTCGGGATGGATCTCCAGCCAGCGCAAGGCCGGCGGCGCGCTGCCATCGAACAGCGGAGCGGCGATCGGGGACCGAAGGCCCATTCCGATTCCA